>NC_008618.1:1500000-1800000 GCF_000010425.1 Bifidobacterium adolescentis ATCC 15703 | reverse complement strand
ACTTGTCGGATTTCGCGCTGGAATTACCGCCGCACGCAGTGACGCCCAAGCACATGACCGTTGCGCAGACTGCCGTGACGGCCTTGGAAAGAAGTGATTTACGCATAGGGCCAACCATAGCGGCAAAGCATGATTTTCATGTTTTTTTCAGGCTTGTGCAAACGGACACTGTAGAATGGAAAAGCTATGACTGTATTGCAGGAAGAACAAGAGAAGCCGCAGATCGAGACGGGCCCTACCCGGCATGCGAAGATCATGCGTGGCATCGTCACGCCTATTTTCGGCTTGCTTGCCATCGCATGCGTCGTGTTTGGCGTGTTGAATTCAACCGTCTGGAAACCGGACAATGAGATCACCGCCGCCGCTCCGGTGAACGGTTCGGAATACGTGGTCACCGATCCGAACGTGCTGCAGCTGGTAGACAGCCGCGTCAATATTTCGGCCAAATCCCGTGACAAGAAATCCAATGTGTGCATCGCCATAGGTTCCGCGCGCGACGTTGCCGGATGGATTGCGGGAAGCAAGTACATGCGCGTCTCCGGTCTGTCCGATTGGACGACGCTTTCCACCATGAAGGTCTCCGCGCAGGGAACCGCGGACAATTCCCAGAACCAGGTGGCTTTCAAGGACTCCGACATGTGGCGCACCATCAAGTGCAATGACGGTGCCGTTGATATGCAGGTCAAAGGATCGAACAGCAATAACGCCGAGGATGTTGTGGCGTTGATTGATTTCGGCAACCGCAAGGGAGATACGGTCACTCTGAATTGGGACCGTCGTAACCTGCCGAATTTCGCCATGCCGTTGTATCTTGCCGGCGGACTGCTGGCGATTCTCGCCGTGCTTTCCGCTTCCGTATTCGCCATGCCGCCGCATAAGCGCCGCAACAAGCGCGCTTTCGCCATGGTCGAAGGCGTTGGCGTCAACGAAGGCGATGAGAACGAGGTTTCGGCTTGGGTGAAGAACGCCGAAACCGCCGCCAGCAACAGGGCACGGAGCAGGTCGCGTCACGGCAGGCGTCGCCATGCGGAACATCGCACCGGCGGTCGTACGTCGTCGTTCGAGGAAACGCAACAGCCCGTCATCGTCGATCCTGTGGCACGTAACCTGGTCGCCGACCAGCAGAACACGATTGCGGAAAGCCAGCCGACTGTGTCCGAATCGACCGTATTTGAATCGACGGCGGGCGAATCGTCTGTTGACGACGAGGCGACTTCCGTGATCTCGCAGGATGAGCTTGCCGCGTATTTCGCTCGTCTTGCCCAAGAGGAGGTTCAGACGGAAACGCAGGAAGACGGCCAAGAGGAGGACCAGTGATGAGGAAGCGTAGTCAGGCGATTATCGCGGCCATGCTCGCGCTGGGAATGGCCGTCGGCATGTGCGGTTGCGAAGGCCAGCTGCCGACCCCGAAAGCCACCACCCGGCAGGATGCGCCGAACTTGAGCGCCAAGCAGGAGCAAAAGGTCCGCACGAGGATTCTCAAAACGCTCGACCAGTGCAATCAGAACCGTGACACTGATACGTTGCCGACGATTCTCGAAGGTCCGGAACTGGACATCCGCACCAGCGAGCTGAACGTAGCGAAAGCCACGGGCAATCTTGACCGTAAGACCACCATCCCCACGGATCTGGCCCAGGCCGTGATCTCCACGGATGCCGGCTGGCCACGGTCCGTGTTCTCCATCACGTCCACAACCAAGGACCAGCAGTCCAAGCGTCTGCTGGTGTTCAGGCAGGATTCCGCACGCCAGAACTACAAGCTGTGGGGTGTGGCGCGACTGTTCTCCGGCGTGAAGATGCCGAGTTTCGAAATCTCCAAAACCGGCAGCGCGCAGGGAACGCCTACGGACACCGGTCTGGTCATGACGCCGAAAGCGGCGGTGGACGCGTATGCGGACCTGCTGCAGAACGGGGCGAACAGCAAGTACGCCAGCAAATTCGCGGATGATGATCTGCGATCGAAGCTTGCCGATCTGACTGCCCAGGTGCAGAAGGCCATGGAGCTTAACGAAGGCACGCAGCAGCAGACCTTCGAACCGGTCAATGGAGCCATCAGCGTCATGCGTTCCGCGGACGGCGGCGATCTGGTGGTGGCGCAGATCAACTCCGAATGGACGCGTTCCGCCGGCGCTGGCCGTGAATCGCAGCCGGCCTCTGACGCGGAAAAGGCGCTGTTCGGCAATGGCAAGGCCACCAGCACCATGAAGACGAGCTATGTGAACGTCATCGCGCTGTATGTTCCGCCGGCGAATTCCGGGCAGAAAATCACCGCGGTCGGTTCCGAACGCCAGCCGGTGAAGGTCGAAGCGCTGTAAAACGACGGGTCCTTGGACGCGCATCGTCGGCGGTTTTCCGCCTATCGCGCATCCGTGGGAATGAAAACCGGGAAATCGTTGTTGGCACCTATAGTTGGTGCCAGCAACGATTTCGTGTTTTTGGAGGCAAGTATGGCAGAGCAGCAAGCGTTCCATCCGGGTGTTTCATTGGCGGGAGCCGTTGATCTGGAAGCGCTCAAGCATCAGGTGAAGGCCGAGCCGGGGCAGGCGGGCGGCGCTCCGGCGGCTGGCGGATATGTCATCGACACCACGGAGAACACGTTCCAGGCCATGGTGCAGACCTCCGCCACGTTCCCGATTCTGCTGTTCCTGTGGGTGCCGACCGACGACCGTCTGTTCGCCATGGCACGCGCATTGGGTGACGCGGTGAACAAGCTCAACGGCCAGATCCAGCTGTCCCGCATCGACATCGCATCCAATCCCTCCATCGCACAGGCGTTCCAGATTCAGGGTGCGCCGGCGCTGTTCGCGTTGATCGGCGGCCGTCCGATGCCGATTCTGCAGGGCCTTCCGTCCGACGAGGAACTGCAGCAGATCACAGACGTGGTCGTGCCGAAGCTTATCGCCGCCGCACAGCAGGCCGGCGTGACCGGCACCGCTCCGTATTCGGGCGATCCGGATTCCGACGCGGCCAATTCCGCATCCGCCGGCAGTGTGCAGGATCAGGTGCCGCCGGAACATCAGGAAGCGTACATGCTGGCACAGCAGGGCGATTACGCCGGTGCCGCCGCCGCGTACGAGAAGGTTTTGGAAGCCGATCCGAACGATACGCGCGCCGCCCGCGAACGTGCGAAGGCGCTGCTGCTGGCCCGTTCCGCCAATGCGGACGTGCGCGTGGTGCGTGCCGCTGCCGCCGACAAGCCGGACGATGTGGACGCGCAGCTTGCCGTCGCCGACATCGACATGATCGGCGGGCAGATCCAGGACGCGTTCGACCGTCTGCTTGATTTCGTGGCGGCGGGCCACAAGGCCGACATCGAGCCGGTGCGCCAGCGTCTGCTCGAATACTTCACGATCCCCGAGCCGACCGACGAGCGTCTGAAGCGCGCACGTCGTCGCCTCGCCACCCTCATGTACTGAGCGTGCAGCGCGTGCTGGTTGCGCCGAGCACTCTGATGCATTGAGCGCGCGTACTGACTTTCCCAACGATTGCAAGGTCTGCGTCACGTTTTTCGCCGAATCGTGTCGCAAACGGGCGCAGACCGTGTACAGTAGTGCGTTGCATGGGTTTGTAGCTCAGCGGATAGAGCGTCTGTCTCCGGAACAGAAGGTCGTGGGTTCGATCCCCATCAAGCCCACCGGGCAAGGCTCCAGTCGAACGGCTGGAGCCTTTTTGTTGCTCGTTTTGTTGTATTTTTCCGCGGTTTTCCTTGCGATTCCGCCGTTTTCGTGCCTGCTGCGCCGTGTGGCGCCAACTCCGGCCATATCGTTCTGTGAACGGTTTTTCCCGCTTCCACCCATCGGAAAAGTATGATTTCAGGTGCGACGCAAATAGCGCATGTACGGGCATATTGGCACATACTTGGCGCGCGTTTACATACCTTGCGGCAACATACCTTACGACAAAGGAGAACAGTATGAGCGAAAAGCTGGAAGCAGTGGCCACCTCCGAAGCCCCGGCAGCACTCGGCGCCTACAGCCAGGCCGTGAAGGCCAACGGATTCGTGTTCGTCTCCGGCCAGTTGGGCATCGACCCGGCCACCGGCGAACTGGCCGGCGAGAGTGCGGGCGAGCAGGCCGCGCAGGCGCTGAAGAACATCAAGCACATCCTCGACACCGCCGGCTCTGGCATCGAGAATGTGGTCCGCGCCACCATCTACATGAAGAACGTCGAAGACTTCCACGAGGTCGACGACGTATACGCCAAGGTCTTCATCGGCTCCGTCAAGCCGGCCCGCGTGGCGTTCGGCGGCAACAACATCCCGAAGGGCGCGCTCGTCGAGATCGACGCCATCGCCGCGCTCTGAGCGTTCCGCGCATACCGCGAGTAGCGCGATCGACGGCCCGCATGCCTTCCCGGCTGCGGGCCGTCGCTGTTCCGGGCGTTCCTCCGCTCGCGGTCGATCCGACGATGCTCGCGCATTGCCGTGAGCCTGCCGTATAGTATTGCGATTGTGCGGCCAGCCAAAACACACGCCGCACCCAACCAAACGCGCAGGAAGCCGGAGGCAAGCATGGCGCAATCGCAAGCAGAGCAGCAGGCACAGGCGCAGATCGCCGGCGAACCGACGCGGACGAAGGAACGGCAGCCGCAGCCAGCGACCGGAACCGCCGCGGATCCCACGGCGCAAGCCCAGCAGAACGACGAGCAGGGCGGGCTGGAGCGCAAAATGGAGACGCGCCACCTGACCATGATTTCGCTTGGTGGAGTCATCGGAACCGGACTGTTTTTAAGCTCCGGCTACACCATCCACCAAGCCGGTCCACTCGGTGCGATTATCGCCTATGCCATCGGTTCCGTACTGGTCTACTTCATCATGCTGAGTCTTGGCGAACTCTCTGTGGCCATGCCGTACGCCGGCAGCTTCCACCTGTATGCGAAGCGTTTCATCGGCCCCGGCACCGCGTTCACCATCGCCGTGCTCTACTGGCTGAATTGGGCGGTGGCGCTCGCCTCCGAATTCACCGCCGCGGGCCTGCTGATGCAACGCTGGTTCCCGCATTCGCCCGCATGGATCTGGTCGGCCGCGTTCATCGTGGTCGTGTTCCTGCTCAACATCCTGTCGGTGCGCCTGTACGGCGAATCGGAATTCTGGTTCGCGTCCATCAAGGTGTTCGCCATCATCGCGTTCATTATCATCGGCCTGCTCGCCATGTTCGGCGCGATTCCGATCGCCGGCTATAGCCATGCGCCGATGTTCGAGAACTTCTACAGCGACGGCTGGCTGCCCAACGGCGTGCTGCCGATCTTCTCCACGCTGCTGACGGTCGTGTTCGCCTTCTCCGGCACCGAAGTGGTCGGCGTCGCCGCCGGCGAGACGAAGGACCCGTCCAAGGCGATTCCGAAGGCCGTGCACACCACCGTGCTGCGTCTGGCGATCTTCTTCATCGGCTCGATCGCCGTCATGGCGGCGCTGATTCCGTGGCGCAAGTCGGGCGTCGACACCAGCCCGTTCGTGCTCGTGTTCCAGTCGATCGGCATGCCGTTCGCCGGCGACATCATGAATTTCGTGGTGCTGACGGCCGTGCTGTCCGCCGCGAATTCCGGCCTGTACGTGTGCTCGCGCATGGTGTGGTCGCTCGCGCAGGAGGGTATGATTCCGCGCAAGCTCGCCAAAACGAACTTCCACGGCGTGCCCGTTTTCGCGGTGATGTTCAGCATGGCCGGCTCGCTGCTGGCGCTGCTGTCCTCCGTGGTGGCCGCTTCGACCGTCTACCTCGCGCTGGTCGCGGTTTCCGGCCTGGCCACACTGGTGGTGTGGGCGTCGGTTTCCGTCTGCCACTTGCGATTCCGCCACCAATGGCTCGCGCAGGGGCATACGGTTGGCGAGCTCAAGTACCGCGCGCCTGGCTACCCGTTCGTGCCGATCGTCGCGATTGTGATGTGCGTCGGCGCGCTGGTTCTGGTGATTTGCGATCCGTCGCAGCGCTCCACGCTGCTGTACATGATTCCGTTCGTGGCGCTGTGCTACACGGGCTACTACGCGTCCGTGGCGTGGCGTACGAAACGGCATGGCGGGCAGGACGATGCTCAGAACGCCTTGCAAAGCGTTCCGCAGGACGTATCGCAACCCCATCGTGAGGATGGACAGGAAGACTGATTCTGTCAGCGTGCCCGGTATTCTTGGAAGAATGAGTCCAGAAGCCCTTAGTGAACTGATTTTCAACATTGCCAACACCCTTGTCTCCGAAGGCAAGGCAGGCACCCTGACCGCCGATCTGATTCCGCCGCAGGCCAAGTTCGCCGTGATGCGCCCGAAGGACCGCGCACATGGCGATTGGGCGTCCAACGCGGCCATGCAGCTGGCCAAGAAGGCCGGCATGAAGCCGCGTGATCTCGCCGAACTGTTCGCCGCCGAACTGACCAATGCCGACGGCATCAAGTCCGTGGAAGTGGCCGGCCCCGGCTTCATCAACATCACGCTCGACTCCGCATCCGCGGCCGCAGTGGTGGACACCGTGCTCGAAGCCGGCAGCGACTACGGCAAGAACGACCACCTGTCCGGCAAGACCCTGAACCTCGAATTCGTATCCGCCAACCCGACCGGCCCGATCCACATCGGCGGCACCCGTTGGGCGGCCGTCGGCGACTCCATGGCCCGCGTGCTTGAGGCCAACGGCGCCAAGGTGGTGCGCGAATACTACTTCAACGACCACGGCGAGCAGATCAACCGCTTCGCCAAGTCGCTCGTCGCCGCGGCCCACGGCGAGGAAACCCCGATCGACGGCTACAAGGGCGCGTACATCGACGAAATCGCCAAGCGTGTCATCGACGAAGCCAACGCGGACGGCGTGGACGTGCTGAGCCTGCCGCGCGTCGACGGCGGCGCCGACCAGGACGGCAACCCGCTCGGCGAAGGCGATTCCGAACAGCGCGAGGAGTTCCGCAAGCGCGCCGTGCCGATGATGTTCGACGAAATCCAGCGTTCCATGAAGAACTTCCGCGTCAATTTCGACGTGTGGTTCCACGAGAACAGCCTGTATTCCGACGGCGAAGTGGACCAGGCCATCGCCGATCTGCGCGCCCGCGGCGACATCTTCGAAAAGGACGGCGCCACCTGGTTCGAATCCACCAAGCACGGTGACGACAAGGACCGCGTGATCATCAAGTCCGACGGCAACTACGCGTACTTCGCCGCCGACATCGCCTACTACCGCAACAAACGCCACCGCGAGACCAACCCGGCCGACGTGGCGATTTACATGCTCGGCGCCGACCACCACGGCTACATCGGCCGCATGATGGCCATGTGCGAGGCCTTCGGCGACAAGCCGGGCGAGAACATGCAGATCCTCATCGGCCAGCTCGTCAACGTCATGAAGGACGGCAAGGCCGTGCGCATGTCGAAGCGCGCCGGCAACGTCGTCACCATCGACGACCTGACCGACGCCATCGGCGTGGACGCCTCCCGCTATTCGCTGGCCCGCACCGACTACAACTCCCCGGTGGACATCGACCTGAACCTGCTGTCCTCGCATTCCAACGAGAATCCGGTGTACTACGTGCAGTACGCGCACGCCCGCTCCTGCAACGTGGACCGCAACGCGGCCGCCGCCGGCATCACCTACGAAGGCGCCGACGTGAGCCTGCTCGACACCACCGCCGACGGCGAAGTGCTCGCCGCGCTCGCCCAGTGGCCCGCCCTGCTGCGCGAAGCGGGCGACCTGCGCGCCCCGCACCGCGTGGCCCACTACCTGGAGGACCTCGCCGCCACCTACCACAAGTGGTACAACGTGGAGCGCGTCGTGCCGATGGAACTCACCGATCCGGAGGCCCGCGGGGAACAGGCCGACGCCATCCGCATCGCCAAGGCTCCGGAACCGGCCCGCGCCGCCGCCCGACTCAAGCTCAACGACGCCGTCAAGACGGTCATCGCCGAAGGCCTCGACCTGCTCGGCGTCACCGCTCCGGACAAGATGTGAAGCGAATCCACGAAAAAGGGAGATACGCAAACCATGCCTGTAAGCCCAATCTGGCCGGCCGGCTCGGCCGTGAACGACGAAGGCGAGATCACCTTCCACGGTCGTACCGCCGCAAGCCTGCTCGACGAATTCGGTTCGCCGCTCTACGTCATCGACACCGATGACGTGCGCGCCCGCGCCACGAAATTCGTGCATGCCGCGTCCCACGCGTTCAACAACACCGTCACCCACGTCAGCTTCGCCGGCAAAGCGCTGCTGAGCAAGGAAATCTGCCGCATCGTCACCGAATCCGGCATGCTCATCGACACCTGCACCATGGGTGAGATGCGCATCGCGCTCGCCGCGGGCGTCCCAGGCCGCCGCCTCGTGCTGCACGGCAACAACAAGTCCGATGCGGAAATCGAGCTGGCCATCGAACAGGGCTTCAACAAGATCGTCGTGGACGAGCCGGGCGAGCCGGAGCGTATCGCCACCATCGCCAAGCGTCTCGGCAAGCGCGCACGCGTCATGCTGCGAGTCACGTCCGGCATCCACGCGGGTGGCCACGAATTCGTGTCCACCGCGCACGAGGACCAGAAATTCGGCGTGGCCCTGCTGCCCGCCGGAGCCGACGCGGGCAAACTCGGCGTGCTCGACGACCTCACCGACGTGACGCCCGCCGGCTCGAATGCACGACTTGGCGAACACGCCTCCGAAGTCCATGCGCAACGCGAGCTGCAGTACGACATCAAATACCCGTACGATTTGAGCCACGAGAAGGTCTCCGAAGGCGACCGCAAGCTCGCCGAAGCCATGACCATGGTGGCCGACGGACCGGCGCTCGCCGTGCTCAAGGACATCTACCGCCGTCAGGACGTGCTCGAACTGGTCGGCGTGCACTCGCACATCGGCTCCAACATCCATGACGCGGACGCCTTCATCCAGGCGGCCAAGCGCATGATGCTGCTGCGCAAGACCTTCTACGCCACCGATGCGTACACCCTGCCGGAGGTCGATCTGGGCGGCGGTTATTCCGTGGCCTACACCGACGGCGAGGATTCCATGGACATCGACGTGGAGCTCGGCAGGCTCGCCGACGCGGTCAGCACCGTGAACCGCGCGCTCGGCATGCCGTCCCCGGTCATCTCCTTCGAGCCAGGCCGCTGGACGGTGGCCCCCACCGGCGTCACGCTGTACCGCGTGGGCACCGTCAAGCCGGTCGAGCTTTCCGGCGAGGCGAAAGACAAGTCAGGCAATCCGGTGACGGAACGTGTGTACGTGTCCGTGGATGGCGGCATGAGCGACAACATTCGTCCGGCGCTGTACGGCTCCGACTACACCGCGCGTCTGGCCAACCGCAAGGGAAGCGAGCAGACCAAGCTGTGCCGCGTGGTCGGCATGCACTGCGAATCGGGAGATATCGTCGTCAACGAGGTGCGGCTGCCCGCCGACATCAAGCGTGGCGACATCCTCGCGGTGCCGGTCACCGGCGCATACGGCCGCACGATGGCCAGCAACTACAACCAGGCGCTGATTCCCGCCGTGGTCGGCGTCGGCGAGGCCGGCGCACACGTCATGATCCGCCGGCAGACGATCGACGATCTGCTGAGCTGGGACGTCAGCGAATAGTCCACGATTGCGTCTCACGGTATGGACGGTTTTCGGGCTTCCTTGCGGGGAAAGCTTCGGAAACCGTCCATTTTCTTGATATTCCGCGGCCTTACGTCATATTGAGACCGTACAATAAGCAAGGTCACACCAATACTTCACATTCAAGGGAGGATGCCTTGGCACAGGAAGATGTTGCGCCGATTCGCGTTGGATTGCTGGGCGCAGGTACCGTTGGTTCCCAGACCGCACGCCTGCTGGTCGAGCAGAAGGACGAGCTTGCCGCACGTATCGGACGACCGATCGAGCTGACCGGCGTCGCCTGCCTTGACCCGGCGGAAACCGATCCGTTCCCGTGGATCGACAAGGCCATCGTGACCACCGACACCATGAGCGTGGCCACCAATTCCGACATCGTCATCGAGCTGATCGGCGGCACCGGCGTGGCACGCAAGTTCGTGCTCGCCGCCATCGAATCCGGCGCTTCCGTGGTCACCGCCAACAAGGCGCTGCTGGCCAAGTATGGTCCGGAGATCTACGCGGCCGCCGAAGCCAAGGGCGTCGACATCTACTTCGAAGCCTCCGTGGGCGGCGCCATCCCGTTCCTCAAGCCGCTGCGCGAATCCCTCGTCGGAGACAAGGTGACGAGCATGCTCGGCATCGTCAACGGCACCACCAACTACATCCTCGACGAGATGACCACCAAGGGCCTCGACTTCGGTGACGTGCTCAAGGACGCGCAGGCCAAGGGTTACGCCGAAGCCGATCCGACCGGCGACATCGAGGGTTACGACGCGGCCAACAAGGCCGCCATCATGGCCACCCTCGGCTTCCACACCTCCGTCACCATCGACGACGTCTCCGTCGAAGGCATCACCAAGATCACCGCCGACGACATCGCCGCCGCCACCGCGGAAAACAAGGTGATCAAGCTGCTCGCCGTCGTGGAGAACACCGATGCCGGCGTGTCCGCGCGCGTCTACCCGGCACTGATCTCCAACACCCATCCGCTGGCCTCCGTGCACGGTTCCTTCAACGCCGTGTTCGTCAAGGCCGAAGCTGCGGACGACCTCATGTTCTACGGCCGCGGCGCCGGCGGCGCTCCGACCGCTTCCGCGGTCGTCGGCGACGTGGTCACCGAAGCCCGCCATATCGCACAGGGCTGCACCGGTCCGTCCATCCCGCTGTACAAGGATCTGAAGAAGGCTCCGATCGAGGCTTCCAAGGCCGAGTTCGCGGTCCGTTTCGTGATTCACGACAATCCGGGCGTGCTCGCCGCGATTGCAGCCAAGTTCGCCGACCATGGCGTGTCCATCAACGGCGTGAACCAGGATCTGAAGCCGACGCTGAAGGATCCGGGCTATGACGGCGAGCTGCAGCAGCTGCGTCTGGTCACCCACATGACCGATGAGCTCACTCTGCGCGAAACCGTCAAGGACGTGTGCGAGCTGGATTGCGTGTGCGGAGAGCCGTCGATCCTGCGCGTGCTGAACTGATATCGGATGCGATTCGGGCCCATGATGCGATTGGCATGCAAGCCATGCCAAGCCGCCGTCATGGGCCCGAATACGATGCACGGGTGCGGTTCCCCCTGAAATTTGACTCTGGCACTGCCACGGTATACGGTGCTTGATTTGTAATGAAGATGTGACGAAGGACGACGAGAGATGACTCCAGTTACCCGCAAGGTGCGTGTGAAGGTTCCGGCCACCAGCGCCAATCTTGGCTCCGGTTTCGATACGGTCGGTTTGGCTTTGGATTACCATGACGAGCTTGAATTCACGCTGAGCGCCGACCCGGTGAACACCGCGGCGCAGGTGATGATCGAAGGCGAGGGCGAGGACACCTTGCCTCGTGACGAGACGCACCTGGTGGTCTCCACGTTCCGCCGCGCATGCCAGACCTTCGGTCTGGGACGCGTCGGATTCATCCTGCAGGCGCACAACAACATCCCTCAGGCGCGAGGCATGGGCTCCTCCGCCGAGGCCATCGTCGCCGGCATCGCCGCCGCGGCCGCCTTCGCGCAGGACGACGACCTCAATCGCGACGCCGTGTTCGAGCTGGCCGCCGCCATCGAAGGCCATCCGGACAACGTGGCCCCGGCCGTGTACGGCGGCCTGACCATGTCTTGGGACATGGAGACCGCGGAAGGTGTCGGATCCGTGCCGATTCCAGGCGGCGAGCCGATGCACAACGGCTTCCACACCATCAATTACCGTGTGGCGGACGATCTGACCGCGGCCGTGTTCGTGCCGGACTACGAGCTGTCCACCGAAAAGGCCCGTCAGGCGTTGCCGACTGAGATTCCGTTCAAGGACGCCGTGCACAACGTCTCCCGTGTGAGCCTGCTGCCGGCCGCCATGAACCCCGCGATGCTGGCCTCCGGCTCGCGTCAGAACGCCAACGCACTGCTGTTCGCGGCCACGCAGGACCGCCTGCATCAGCCGTACCGCGCCTCGCTGATGGAGCCGTCTTGGGCGCTGATCGAGAAGATGCGCTCCCACGGCTTCGCCTCCACCGTGTCCGGCGCTGGCCCATGCGTGCTTGTGCTGCACCATGGCGACGCCCACGAGGAGCTTGAACAGATCGCCGCCGAAGAGCTGGCATCCGGCCATTGGCGTGTGCTGCATCTCGCGGTCGACACCAAGGGTGTGCAGGTGGAACGCGCATGAGCATCCCGCTGATTCTCGCCTCCCAGTCCCGTCCACGCCGTGACGTGCTGTTCTCCGCCGGCATCTGCCCGACCATCCGTGTCTCGCACGTCGACGAGCCTGCCGCGCTTGAACGCGAGGCGGCCGCGCTTGGCGTCACCGTGAACGACCTGAGCGTCGAACAGCGTGTGATGATTCTCGCCACGGCGAAGGCCGAGGCCGTGCACCAGGCGTATCGCAACATCGCCGATACCGCGGCGCACGCGCGCGGGGAGCGCGTGGTCGGCTTCCCGCTCCGGGCAGCAGACGATCGCGACGCATCCTCGGCGGGCACAGCCGCACGCACGGACAGCGCGCAGTCCGCCGACGAGACGAAGACCCGCGATTTCTCCGGCATCGCCATTCCCACCGTCGCCGAGCCGATCGCCGATTTCGTGGATGGCCGTCCAAGCCTGACCCGTTCGAAGGCCGGCCCGCTGATTCTCGGCTGCGATTCCATGTTCCTGCTGGACGGCGAATGCTACGGCAAGCCGCATAGCGAAGAGGTAGCGCGCGAACGGCTGCGTGCCATGCGCGGTGCCACCGGCGAGCTGTGGACCGGCCATTGCCTCATCGACTTCGCGTCGGGCCGCATGGTGCGCGGCGCCAGCAAAGCGACCCTGCACTTCTGCGAATATTCCGACCTGGATATCGAACGCTACATCGCCACCGGCGAGCCGCTGGAAGTGGCCGGATCGTTCACTTTGGAAGGTTTCGGCGGCGCGTTCATCGACTCGATCGAAGGCGATCCGCACGGCATCATCGGCCTGAGCCTGCCGTTGGCGCGCCGTCTGGCGGCGCAATTGGGCGTCGAATGGACCGACCTGTGGAACGTCACCCGCTCCGACCTTGCGCCGGACGCCGAATATGATGCGAAAACGGGTGCCGCGAAGCCGCTGCCGCCCAAGGAGAACGTGCACCAGCCGGGAGACGGCTGGGTCGATTGCGCCTGCGGTCGCAAGCATTGGGGTACGAACGGCGCGTCCGGCGTGCTCTTGGCCCGCCGCAGCGAGACGACCGGTGAGGTGACGCACGTCGTCATGCAGCACCGCGCGGTATGGAGCGCGGAAGGCGGCACGTGGGGCATTCCCGGCGGTGCCACCGCCGACGGCGAAAGCCCGATCGAGGGCGCGTTGCGTGAATCGTACGAGGAAGCCAACATCACGCCGGAGGACATCGACGTGGTCGGATCGTACTGCGAGGACCACGGCCCATGGTCGTATACCACGGTGTTCGCCTTCGAAAAGCCGGGGCACCGCATCGAACCCAAGGCCAACGACGACGAAAGCATGGAGATTGAATGGGTGCCGGTCGATGACGTGCCCAACCGCAAGCTGCTGACCGCCATGCGCACCGATTGGCCCAACTTCGCGGCGCGTCTGCGTGCTTTGGCGGCCGTGCGGTAGCCTGCGCGCAGTGTGCCGCATCCTTGGAGCATGAGGGTTGTTAGCGCTAACTGAAGTTGCGTGTACAATAGGCGAACGTACCAACAGTTGTGTGCGAAAGGCGACGGGGCATGGCAGGCAAACGCGATGCGGGCAATAAGCGTCCTTCGATGTTCGAAGTGGCGAAGCTGGCTGGTGTGAGCCACCAGACGGTCTCGCGCGTCATCAACCATTCGCCGGACGTCTCCGACGCCACCCGCGAGAAGGTGCAGAAGGCCATCGACCAGCTCGGATACCGTCCCAGCAACTCCGCCCGCGCGCTCGCCTCGCACCGGTCCCGCACCATCGGCCTGATCGCCGGCGGCCAGCATTTCTATGGCCCGATTTCCACGATTTCCGCGATTGAGACGATGGCTCGCCAGCATGGCCTGTTCGTGACGGTGAGCATGGTGCATGAGGCGCTGTGCTCGCAGGAGGAATTCGACGACCTGTGCCGCACCTTCGACGAGATGAACGTCGATGCGTTCATCTTCCTCACGCCCACCGATGTCATGTTTTCCGCGGCATGCCGGACGCGGATCGCGCAGCCTCGTGTGATCGTCACATCCACGCACGGTGGCATCGACGTGCAGGACGGCCTGCGGCTGATGAAGTCCGCCGACCGCCGCCGCGTATCCGTCGTCGGCATGGACCAATGGTCCGCGATGGCCGACGTGATGCATCTAGTCGTGGAATACGGGCACCGTTCGGTGCTGTATTTCGCCGGTCCCAAGGAGTGGCGCGACGCGGCGACGCGCCTGCTGGCATGGAACAAGCTATGCGCGGCCAATGCGGTCAATTCCGTGACGGTGCAGTGTGAGACCTGGGAATCCTCTGAAGCGTACGGCAAGATGAACCACATCCTCGACAACATCGGCCGCACCGGCGGCAATCTGCCGACATGCATGGTCTGCGCCAACGACAGCCAGGCCGTGGGTGTGGCCCGCGCGCTGCATGAGCATGGCGTGCGCATTCCGCAGGATGTGAGCCTGGTGGGTTTCGACGACATGCCTGCCATGGACAATATGTTCCCGCCGCTGACCACGGTCCGCCCCGGCTTTGAGCAGCTGGGTGTCGCCGCCATGCGCGAGACGCTGTACCTGCTAGGCGCGGGGGAGGAGAACTCCTTCGGATCATCGCAGCATGGCGTCGGACTGGTGTCGGCGCAGATGGTCAACCGCAGCTCCCTGGGTCCTGTCCGCCGTCGCTAAGGCGCTGCTTCTTCTCGATTTGTTTATATATTCATTGCTCCGATGACACGTCGGATTTGGTGCGTCACGGGTTTTTGCCTACAATAGTGAGCGTTAACAGTGAGCGCTAACATTCAGTTGACAGAGTGGTTGCGAGGCGCTCGGACGCAAGGAGTTCGTGAACTATGACGCAAGAGCAGGTCGCAGTGACCGCCGAGAAGATCCGCGCAGGCAAGACGAGCCTGGGCATCGAGTTCGGCTCCACCCGCATCAAGGCGGTGCTCATCGATGACGCCTACCACACCATCGCGGCGGGCGACTATGAGTGGGCCAGCCATCTCGAGGACGGGCTGTGGAGCTACACCCAGGAGGAAATCTGGAAGGGTTTGCAGACCGCATACGCCCGCATGGCCGGCGACGTCGAAACCGCCTATGGCGAACGGTTGACCCACGTGGGGCACATCGGCTTCTCCGCCATGATGCACGGCTACCTCGCCTTCGACAAGTCCGGCGAACTGCTCGTGCCGTTCCGCACCTGGCAGAACACCAACACCCACGAAGCCCACGAGAAGCTTTCCGAGCTGTTCCAGTACAACATTCCGGAACGCTGGTCCGTGGCACACCTCTACCAGGCAGTGCTCAACCACGAGGAGCACGTCTCCAAGGTGGACTACATCACCACACTCGCCGGCTACGTGCACTGGAAGCTCACCGGCGAGAAGGTGCTCGGCGTGGGCGACGCCTCCGGCATGTTCCCCATCGACCCGGCCACCCATACCTACGAAACCGAGTTCATCAAGCGATTCGACGCGATCGAGGAAGTCGCCGCGCAGCCGTGGAAGCTTGAGAACCTGCTGCCCCGTCCGCTCGTGGCGGGCACCCCGGCCGGCACGCTCACCGCCGAAGGCGCCAAACTGCTCGACCCGACCGGCACCCTTCAGCCGGGCGTCGTCCTCGCCCCGCCGGAAGGCGACGCGGGCACCGGCATGGTCGCCACCAACTCCGTGCGCGTGCGCACCGGCAACGTCTCCGCCGGCACTTCGATTTTCGCCATGGTCGTGCTCGAGCACAAGCTGGCGCGCCTGCATCCGGAAGTCGACCTCGTCACCACCCCAGCCGGCGACCTGGCCGGCATGAGCCACGCCAACAACTTCACTTCCGATCTCAACGCCTGGGTCGGCCTGTTCGGACAGTTCGCCGCCGCGATCGGCCAGCCGGTCGATGCCGGCACGCTGTACGGCACGCTGTTCCGCGCCGCGATCGCGGACGATGTCGACGCCGACTGCGGTGGTCTGCTCAACTATCCGTTCCGCTCCGGCGAATTCCTGGCTGGCCTGCCGGAAGGCCGACCGCTGTTCGCCCGCAGCCCGGAGGCGCGCATGAGCCTCGGCAACTTCATGAGAACCCAGCTGTTCAGCGCCTTCTCGCCGGTCAAGATCGGCATGGATGTGATGACCAAGGACGAAGGCGTCGCCGTCGACTCGCTCGTCGGCCACGGTGGCATCTTCACCACGCCGAAGGTCGCGCAGAAGATCCTCGCCGCCGCATTCGACACCCCGATCAAGGTCATGGCCACCGCCGCCGAAGGCGGAGCGTGGGGCATGGCCGTGCTCGCCGACTATCTGTGGCACGCCGACCAGCCGCTCGCCGACTACCTCGACACCCGCGTCTTCGCCGACGCGGCCTCCACCACGGAAGCGCCGGACGCCAACGACGTGGCCGGCTTCGAAGCCTTCTTCGACCGCTTCCGCAAGGGGCTGCCGATCGAGCATGCCGCCATCGAAAGCATCCCGCTGGAAACCAAATAACCGTCCATCGTAACAACAGCAAGCCTGACGAAAGGAACACAATATGGCAACGTTGGCTGATTACGGCCCGGAAGTACGAGCTGAAGTCAAGCAGGTGCGCGAAGTGGTCGCCACCCTGCACGAGCAGCTCATCAAGTGGAATCTGGTGGTGTGGACCGCAGGCAACGTCTCGCAGCGCCTGCACACCGCCGACCTGATGGTCATCAAGCCGTCCGGACTGCGCTACGAGTACCTCACCCCAAGCTCGATGGTCGTGTGCGACCTCGACGGCAACGTGGTCGACGGCGCCGAAGCGCCGAGCTCCGACACCGCGTCCCACGCGTACATCTACCGCCACATGCCCGACGTGTACGGCGTGGTGCATACCCACTCCACCTACGCCACCGCATGGGCGGCCACCGGCCAGAACATTCCGTGCGGCCTGACCATGATGGGCGACGAGTTCGGCGGCCCGGTGCCGGTCGGCCCGTTCCGCCTCATCGGCTCCGAAGCCATCGGCGAAGGCGTGGTCGAAACCCTGAAGAAGTATCCGAAGTCCCCGGCCGTGCTCATGCAGAACCATGGTCCGTTCACCATCGGCAAGGACGCGGAAGCCGCCGTCAAGGCTGCCGCCATGACCGAAGAGGTGGCGCACACCATGTGGGCCGCCAAGCAGCTCGGAGACATCATCCCGATCTCCCAGGAAGACATCGATAGCCTTAACGACCGCTACACCAACGTCTACGGCCAGCACTGACGCGACGGAAACTGAAACGACAAACCCAACAACGAAGTAAGGAATAATCCAACATGGCAATGGAAAACCCATTTGAAGGCAAGGAAATCTGGTTCGGCGTCGGATCGCAGGACCTCTACGGCGAGGAGGCGCTGCGCCAGGTGGCCCAGCAGACCGGCGAGATGGTCGACTTCCTCAACGCGACCGGCAAGATCCCGGCCAAGATCGTGCTCAAGCCGACCCTGAAGTCCTCCGACGGCGTCAAGGCCTTCATGACCGAAGCCTCCGCCAACCCGAACGTCATCGGCGTGATCACCTGGTGCCACACCTTCTCCCCGGCCAAGATGTGGATCCGCGGCCTCGAAGTGCTGACCAAGCCGCTGCTGCAGCTGGCCACCCAGCACCACAAGGAAATCCCGTGGGAGACCATCGACATGGACTTCATGAACCTGAACCAGGCCGCCCACGGCGACCGTGAGTTCGGCTACATCGTGTCCCGTCTCGGCATTCCGCGCAAGATCGTCGTCGGCCACTACACCGATCCGGAAGTCGCCGAAAAGGTCGGCACCTGGGCTCGCGCCTGCGCCGGCTGGGATGCCTCCCAGAACATGAAGGTCATGCGTTGGGGCGACAACATGCGCAACGTGGCCGTCACCGAAGGCGACAAGACCGAAGCCGAGCGCGTGTTCGGCGCTTCGATCAACACCTGGGCCGTCAACGACCTCGTCGCCGCCTACGAGAAGGTCAAGGACAGCCAGGTCAAGGACCTCATCGAAGACTACAAGGCCAAGTATGACGTGGCCCCCGAGCTGCTTGATTCCCGCTACGATGAGCTGTTCATCGCAGCCAAGGAAGAGGCCGCCATGGTCAACATGATGCGTGAGAACGGTTGCACCGCCGGCGTCGACAACTTCGAAGACCTCGGCACCCTGCCGCAGCTGCCGGGCGTCGGCCCGCAGCGCTTCCCGTCCGAGTACGGCTGGGGCTTCTCCGCCGAAGGCGATTGGAAGACCTCCGTGCTGGTGCGCATCGGCGCCGTGATGGGCTACGGCCTTGAGGGTGGCGCCTCCCTGATGGAGGACTACTCCTACAACTTCGTGCCGGGCAACGAGTTCGACATGGGCTCCCACATGCTGGAAGTCTCCCCGTCCATCGGCACCATCGCCAAGCCGAAGCTGGCCATCTACCCGCTGGGCATCGGCGGCAAGTCCGACCCGGTCCGTCTGGTGTTCTCCGGCAAGCCGGCCGACGCCGTCGTGGTCTCCATGGCCGACGAGCGCGAACGCTTCCGCCTGCTCATGGACGAGGTCACCATCGTCGAACCGCAGGGCTCCCTGAAGAACCTGCCGTGCGCCCGCGCCGTGTGGAAGCCGAAGCCGGACCTGAAGACCGCCGTGCAGTGCTGGATCACCGCCGGTGGCTCCCACCACACCTGCATGACCACGTCCGTCGGTCGTGAGGCTTGGGAGGACTTCGCCCGCATCGCCGGCGTCGAACTCGCCGTCATCGACGAGAACACCAACGCCCGCCAGTTCGAGAAGGAGCTGGAGCTGAGCGAAATGTACCACCGCCTCAACAACCGTCACTGAAATAACGGAGCGTTAACAGCACGGCAGGAAACTTGACGTACCTTCGTACGCCGGCGTTTCCTGCCGCACTGTTACCGCACGCGTTATCTCAGCGATACGGGGTGCGCTTAAAAAACAGCACGGCGGGGAAGTTGACGTACTTTTGTACGCAGCGTTCCCCGCCGTGCTGTTTTTGTTTACCTATGTGCGGCTCAGCGCTTGCCGGCGTACAGCTGGCGGTCGATCACGTCGGCGAACACGCGGTTCACTGCCGGACGCACCACCTTCAGCGACGGCGTCAGGCACTTGTTCTCCTGTGTGAACTGCGCATCCAGCACCACGAACTTACGCACGGATTCGGCGCGCGAAACCGTCGCGTTCGCCTTGTCCACATACTTCTGAATCTCGTCATGAACGGCGGCGGTAGCCGCCACGCGGTCAAGCGGCGTATCCGCGGACAGGCCCACGGACGGCAGCCAGGCCGCCAATCCTTCCGGATCAAGCGTGACCAGCGCGCCGATGAACGGACGATTATCGCCCACCACCACGGCATGCTCCACAATCGGACACTTCGCAATCTCCTGCTCCATCGGAATCGGCGACACGTTCTTGCCGCCGGCGGTGATGATGATGTCCTTCTTGCGGCCCGTAATCGTAATACGACCCTCATCGTCGATCGACGCAAGATCGCCGGTGCGCAGCCAACCGTCCTCGGTGAACACCTCGGCCGTTTTCTCCGGCAGATTGTGGTAACCCATGAACACGTTCGGTCCCTTGACCTGCAGCTCGCCATCGTCGGAAATACGCACGGACGATCCCGGCGCAGGCTGGCCGACGGTACCGATCACATTGTCCGTGACGCGGGTCGCGGCAAACGGCGCCGCGGTTTCCGTCATACCGTAGCCCTGGATCATCGGCAGGCCGATGCCATTGAAGAAATGCGCCAGCGACGCGTCCAGCGGAGCGCCACCGCACGCCACATAACGGATACGCGGGCCCAACGCGCCACGCACGGTGTGGTATACGGACGCCTCATACGACAGGTGTTCGGCGGTCTGCTTCATGGTCGGTTTCTCGCCAGCCTGCTGCATGCGCGACCAGTCGCGCGCGGACTCGGCGGCCTTGAGGAACAGGCGGCCCTTCCAACCCATGCCGGCCTTGCGGGAAGCCGCGTTGTACACCTTCTCGAACACGCGCGGCACGCCCAGCAGGTACGTCGGCTCGAACGAACGCACATCCGGCAGCAGCGTCTTGGTGTCCGGCAGATAGCCGACCACGCCGTCATCGGAAGCGATCGACGCGTACTGGATGAAGCGCGCGAAGCAGTGGGCGAGCGGCAGGAACAGCAGCAGACGCGGATGGTCTTCAAGAATCATCTCGTGCAGCGCAAGGCTGCCGGCACGCGTGATCGACACGAAATTGCGATGCGACAGCTCGGCACCCTTCGGTGCCCCCGTGGAACCGGACGTGTACACGATGGTGGCCAGATCGTCGGCACGCACCGACGCGATACGCTCGTCCAGCTCTTCGTCGGACACGGTGACGCCCAATCCCTCCAGCGCGCCCATGGCATTGGCGTCGAGCATCAGAATATGCTTCAGAGACGGGCAGCGGCCAATCACGGAATCAAGACGGTCGAAGCGTTCGCGATCGTCGGCGATGGCGAGCTTCACGTTGGAATCGTTGAGAATGCGTTCGGCCTGAGCCGCGGAATCGGTGTCATAGATCGGCACATTGACCGCGCCGATTGCGGCCAGTGCGAAATCAAGCACGCCCCACTCGTAACGGGTGGTGGAGAAGAGGGTGACGGCATCCCCCTTGCCGATGCCGAACGCGATCAGGCCTTTGGCCGCGGAGAGCACGTTCTTGTGGAATTCGCCGGTCGTCACCTTGGTCCACTGGCCCGGAGCGGTTTTGCGTTCCGCGATCACGGTGTCTTCGCCGGTGCGCTTGATGCGTTCGGTAAGCAGGGAGTAGATGGATTCGTCGTCGCGTACTTCGACGGATGCGCCCGGGGTCGTGTACTCGGTGAGCATGAAGTGTTCTCTTTTCTTGCGTTTCCGCGGTTTTCGTGGGTTTTGCGATATATGCGATCGCTGCGATTGCGGTGATCGATGACGTGCTTTTCGCGTCCTGTGTCGCGCCTCGCATATCGTAAGTTACGGTGACGTAAGTCCGCATTGTAAGAAACAACAAGAAATATGGCGACGGGTTTGTTTGAACTGACAAAGTGGCACGAAACGTCAATGGAACGGGGGATTGGTGCACGGATGCGTCATCTCGAAAAAAAGGTTTGACGCGTTCGATCGCAGGGTGTCCAACGGGTTGCGCGACGGGTTCGAGAGGGGGTTGCCCTTACGGGCGAAAACGGTGGAAAATGCGGCAAAACTGGGCGGAGTGACGTTGCGAACCACAACATGTTCCGTGTACACTCAAGTTTGGCGCAACTACCCCTTGCGCCTAGGCTGTTTGCTCAACGGCGAACATTCAGCCGCCTCACTTTTCGCCGTTCCCTTGGTTTTCTGTGGTTTTGCTGTTGTGCATTTGCTTGCGAGTTCTGATGGTTTTCTAGATTTTTCCGACGATTTTCTGCGATTGCCGTTCCGTCATTGCCTTTCGTCGGTATGCCCGATACGCTTGGAGCGGATGGCGGGATTGCAAACGATTGGAAAAGGGGCATGATGTTCGACAAGCGGCTGTTTTCCTTGGCTGACGGCGTCGGTCGATTGATCGCGGCGAAAGTCGCCTGCCAATGGCTGGGCCTCGTGGCCAACATCGCCTTCGTCGTGGCTGTGGTGCGTATGCTGCAACCGCTGTTCGCGCCCGTACCGTCCGCCACCGCGCCCTGCATCGCCATTATTCTTATTGCCGCGGTCGTGCGATTCGTCACCATTCGCGCCGCCGCACGTTTCGGTAGCGAGGCCGCCGAACGCGTCAAACTCGCGCTGCGTGAGAAACTGTTCAATAAGATGCTCGCGCTCGGCCCGTCCTACGCGCAGCGCGTGCGCACCGCCGGCGTGGTGCAGTCCGCGGGCGAAGGCATTGAACAAATCCAAAGCTTCTTCGAACTGTTCCTGCCGCAACTGTGCTACGCCGTGCTTGCCCCCATCACGCTGTTCGCCGTGCTTGCGCCGATCGACCTGCCCACCGCCGCGACGCTGCTCGCCTGCGCGCCGCTCATCGTGCTCATCGTCGGCATGGTGGCGATGCGTGCTGCCCGCGTATTCAAGAAATACTGGGGCAAATACACGGATATGGGCGCCGCGTTCCTCGACAATCTGCAGGGACTTGAGACGCTGAAAACCTTCGACGCGGACGAGCGCGCCGCACGAGTCATGGACGAGAAGGCCGAACAGTTCCGCGTGATGACCATGAACGTGCTGCAGATCCAACTGCGTTCGCTCACGGCGATGGATGCCGTGGCGTACGGTGGCGCGGCCGCCGGCATCGGCGTTGCGATATGGCGATTTGTATCCGGCTCGCTCTCGCCGTCTGGCGTTTTCGCGCTGTCCGGCGTGCTGCCGCTTGGTTTGACGCCGATCGCCGCGGTATTGCTGACGATTCTGCTAGCCGCCGATTTCTTCATTCCGCTGCGACAGCTCGGCTCGTATTTCCACGTTGCGATGAACGGCATGACGTCCACGAAACGTATTTTCGCGCTGCTCGACGTGCCCGAACCGGAGCATGGCAGCAAGGAACTGCCGGAATTCGGGGCTTCCGGGCGTGGTGTCGGCGTGGAGTTTCGTGGTGTTTCGTACCGGTATGCGGACGCGGATGTGGATGCTGGGGGTGCTGCTGGTGCGGGGCCTGACGCTGCCGGGTCTGCGGGTGCCGGTGTTGCGAGTCCCCGTCGTATATCGTCCACATCGCATTCCGATATGCGGAACGCGGATGCGGACAGCGTTGATGAGGGCGGCGGCGCGGGTGACGCGCGCGAAACGCGCTACGCCTTGCGCAACGTGGCCCTCTGTGCGCTGCCCGGCGAAGTCACTGCGATCGTCGGGCCATCCGGTTCCGGGAAATCCACAGCCGTCCAGCTGCTTGCCGGCACGCTTGTCGGATATGAAGGCGATGTGCTGCTGTCCGAAATGCCATCCGGAATGCAGGACGAAGTGCTGGGCGCTATGTTAAGCAGTGCGGCGCCGGATGACAGTGAAACCCTGAAATCGCACCAAATCCGCGACCTCACCGCAGCATCGCTCACCCGCGAAATCTCCATCGTCTCCGCGCACAGCCACCTGTTCGCCGGCACCCTGCGCGACAACCTGCTCATGGCCCGCGCCGACGCCACCGACAACGAGCTGTGGCAGACGCTGGAAGCCGCGCATATCGACGATTTCGTGCGCGCGCAATCGCGAGGACTCGATATGCCGATCACGCAGGACGGCGCGAATCTGTCCGGCGGGCAGAAACAGCGCATTGCGATCGCCCGTGTACTGTTGCGCAGGTCGGCCGTCTATATTTTCGACGAGGCGACCAGCAGCGTCGACGCGGACAGCGAAACGTTGATTTTGCAAACGATTCGCGCGCTCGCCGACGCCGGCGCAACCGTGCTGATGGCCACGCACCGCATGGCGAACGCGGCCGACGCGGACCATGTCGTAGTGTTTGATGGGGGTGTCGTCGTCGAGCAGGGCGCGCATGACGATCTCATGGCCGCGGACGGCACGTATGCCAAGCTGTTCCGGGCGCAGGAAAGCGTGGAACGGGTGGGATTGTCTGGTCGCGTCGCGCCGCGCGTATCGCGTATGACTCATGCGTCTGGTGCGTTTGCCGTGTCTCGGATGTCTGGTTCCGCCGAATCGAACGCCAGTGGCGTCAAATCGGACATGCCAACAACCCAAGTCGTCGCCCGCTTGCTGCGCGAAGTCGGCCCACTGCGCAAACCCATGGCCATCGCCTGCGCGTGCGGCATCCTCGGCCACCTCGCCGCCACGTTCCTGCCGGTTTTCGGCGTCGCCGCGCTGTTTGCCGCAGCTGGCGCAAAAGTCTGGAATCTCAGCCTTCCCGCGGCAATCGCAGCCATGATTATCTGCGCACTGATCCGCGGCGGCATGCGCTACGCCGAACAGTACATGAACCACAATGTCGCCTTCCGCCTGCTCGCGCTGTTTCGGTCGAAAACGTTTGCCGCGCTGCGTCGCCTCGCGCCCGCCAAACTGTCCGGCAAAGGCAAAGGCGACCTGATCGCGCTGGTCACCACCGACGTCGAACTGCTGGAAATCTTCTTTGCGCACACCATTTCGCCGGTTGTCATCGCCATCGCGACCACCGTGCTTTACACGGTCGCATTGCTTACGTTGAGCCCTGCGATCGCTGTCACGCTGGTCATCGCGCACCTGACCGTCGGCATCGTGCTGCCGAAACTCTTCGCCACGGCGGTAGGCGGTCTCGGTGGGGATATTCGCCGCGAATCCGCCCAACTTGATGACGAAATGCTCGACGATATGCGCGGTCTCGACGAAATCATCCGATTCGGCCAAGGCCATGCGCGGCTTGCCGGCATCGCGTCACGCACGCGCTCGCTCTGGAGCCGCCGTGCCCGGCTGAGTGCCAAGAATGGCGATTTCGCAGGCTTCGGCGCGGTGCTGGTCGTACTGTTCACTGCCATCGCGGCATTGCTGGCGATGGTCACGTCCGGTACGACGATGCCCATCGCTTCCGCCGCTTCCGCTGCCGCCGCAACCATTCAGACCGTCCTTTCCGCGCCCGCCGCCCGCCTGACCGCCGCTTTCGTGCTGCTGGCCAGCTCGTTCGGTCCGACGCTCGCGTTGAGCGCGCTGCCGGCCAATCTCACGCAAACGTTTGCAGCCGCCCGCCGCCTGTTCGCGCTGATGGACGAAACCCCCGCAGTGGAGGAGCGGGGCGATTTCCTGCCGCGCTACCACGGCATGTCCATGCACGACGTCACGTTCGGCTACGGCAATTCGGGCGAGGCTCCAACTTCCGGAAGCGATGCGGATGCCCCCGAGTCGTCCGCCGAGCCAATCCTCAGCCACGTCTCGTTCGACATACCACAACACGGCATCCTCGGCATCCAAGGCCCGTCCGGCCGCGGCAAATCGACCCTGCTGAAGCTGCTCATGCGTTACTGGGACCCGCAATCCGGCTTAGTCGCCCTGTCCGAGGTGCCACTGCCGCAGATCGACGCGCATCATCGCCGTCGCGTGCAAACGATGATGGGGCAGGAAACCTACCTGTTCGACGGCACTATCCGTGAAAACCTGCTTATGGCCTGCGACAGGGGCGATGCGGATAGGGCTGGTAATGCTGGCGATTCGGACGATTCCGCAACTTCCGGCAGAGCGCTCCTTACCCCGCCCGCTCCTCCCGTTTCGTGGAATGCCGCTGATTCCGCGCTTTCCACCCGGTCGACCCCTTCTGTCGGTGATGACGTGCTGCGCGCCGCGCTTGCCAAGGCTTCCGCGCTTGAACTGGTCGACTCGCTCCCGCAGGGCCTTGATACCCCCGTCGGCGAGTTGGGCGGGCGGCTTTCAGAGGGTGAACGGCAACGCATCGGCCTGGCTCGCGTCTTCCTGCGCAACGCGTCGCTGGTGTTGTTCGACGAGCCGACGAGTCGCCTCGACGCCTACAACGAATCCGTGATTCTGCAATCGATTGACGCGTTGGCGCAGCAGGGGAGCGCGGTGCTGCTCGTCTCGCACCGCGATTCCACCATGCGCATCGCGGACCGCATCGTGCGCATGTGAGCTGGCGCGTGCGGATTGCGAACTGATGCGGCGAGCCGATGCGTGCGAACTAGTGTGTGAATCGGCGTAATGCGGGGCCTGGTGAGGTGCCCATGCCCATGCGGCCGCATACGGACGCGTCGCACGTCCGCAATGTGGTCGTATGAAAATCGCATGTCATTCGTGTTTCCTATAGCGCGCGCGACGGCGTACGGAAGCGGACGAATCGAAAGCCATGGTCGCAGGTAAAGCAAGAAAAACGGACGAAACCGATGAAATGTCGACGGAATCGAAATCATAAGCCAATGAAACAATCATGAAAATAAGGTTGCAAATTTAGCAAAACCGACTTTTTGGTAGGTTATAAGATTCAGTTCGCGTGAAATCGAAATGGGAAATCGTTAGTATCGATAGCAAACGATTATTTTCGACGAAAGGCTGGCGATGGCCAACAACAGGAACGAACTGAACAAGAATCTGGCACAGATGCTCAAGGGTGGCGTAATCATGGACGTCACCACTCCGGAGCAGGCGAAGATCGCACAGGACGCGGGCGCATGCGCGGTGATGGCGCTCGAACGCATTCCGGCCGATATTCGTGCTGCCGGCGGAGTTTCCCGCATGAGCGATCCGGCCATGATCAAGGGCATTCAGGAAGCCGTGTCTATTCCGGTCATGGCCAAGGTTCGTATCGGCCACATCGCCGAAGCCCGCATTCTGCAGGCCATCGAAATCGATTACATCGACGAATCCGAAGTACTCAGCCCCGCCGACGACGTGTACCACATCGACAAGAACCGGTTCGACGTGCCGTTCGTGTGCGGCGCGAAGAACCTGGGCGAAGCGCTGCGCCGTGTCGCCGAGGGCGCGTCCATGATCCGCACCAAGGGCGAGCCGGGCACCGGCGACGTCATCCAGGCCGTGCGTCACATGCGCACCATGAACAAGCAGATCCGCGAACTCGTCTCCCTGCGCGACGACGAGGTGTACGAGGCCGCCAAGCAGCTGGCCGTGCCGTACGATCTCGCCAAGTACGTGCACGACAATGGCCGTCTGCCGGTCGTCAACTTCGCAGCCGGTGGCGTGGCCACTCCGGCCGATGCCGCGCTCATGATGGAGCTGGGTGCCGAAGGCGTGTTCGTCGGTTCCGGCATCTTCAAGTCCGGAGACCCGGCTAAGCGTGCCGCCGCCATCGTGCAGGCTACCGCCAATTGGCAGGACGCCGAGCTGCTTGCACGTCTTTCCGAGAATCTCGGTGAGGCCATGGTCGGCATCAACGAAGATGAGATCGAAACCATCATGGCCGCCCGCGGCGAGTGACGGCCCGCACGGCGCATGCGTGACGCCGGCTCCGCGGGCAGCGAGAAGCACCGCGGAGCCGGCATATCCGAAAGCACAGGAACGGTAATGGTTGTAGCAGTTGAATACATTTCGAAGGAAGAATCGGCCGGCGTCGAAGCCGCGAAACATGGCGTGACCGGCATCCTCGCCGTGCAGGGCGCGTTCGCCGAGCACGCCGCCATGCTGGATCACCTCGGCGCGCCGTGGAAGCTGCTGCGCGCGGCCGAGGATTTCGACGATTCGATCGACCGGGTGATTCTGCCCGGCGGCGAGAGCACCACGCAGGGCAAGCTGCTGCGCTCCACCGGCCTGTTCGAGCCGATTGCAGAGCATATCGCCGCCGGCAAACCGGTGTTCGGTACCTGCGCCGGCATGATTCTGCTGGCCCGCAAGCTCGATAACGACGACAACGTCTACTTCGGCGCGCTTGACGCCGTCGTGCGGCGCAACGCATACGGCCGCCAGCTTGGCTCGTTCGCCGCCACCGCCGATTTCGGCTCCTCTTCCGGTGATTCCGCCGTCGTGGTCGCACCGGGCGAGCATGTTCCGCAGGACGCCCCGGCCGACATCGTGCTCAAAGATTTCCCGCTGGTGTTCATCCGCGGGCCGTTCGTGGCCGAAGTCGGACCGGCCGCCACCGTCGAAACGTCGGTGGACGGCAATGTGGTCGGCTTGCGCCAAGGCAAGATCCTCGCCACGGCGTTCCATCCCGAGCTCACCGACGACACCCGCATCCACGAGCTGTTCCTGAGTTTGTAGCTTGCGATTCTGTGTAGCGCGCGGTCTGTGTTGCTCACGGTCTGCGTAGCACGCTGTGTACTCGCTTGAGCCCGTAGCGCGACGCACGCAAGCATATCGGCGGCTTCCAAGGATATTTCCTTGGAGCCGCCGATTTTTTATCTGTGGACTTTCAGCATCTTTTCAATCCCAACTAATACTGGGGAATTCATCGGAAAAATAATCCCCCGTAATACACCGACTTGTCCACATGCGTCCTGCCCACTCGCAATACGCTTTCGGGCTGCGCGTCTCCGGATGGTGCGGGCGGGTCGTCGTCCGCTGTCGACGGTGCTGCCGGTATACGACACGCCGATGTTTTGTAGGGGTAGCGGTCGATGGGATGCAAATTTCCTTGTTTGAATTGACATGGTACACCGGAAAACCTATACTGTTTCAACAGGTACACAGTTATACCAAAAAGGGAAGGAAATATCCCGAATCAACTGAATGGTCAGTTGAAGACATATTGACGTGTATCTACCGCAGCTGGAGTGGGTTCGACGAATGAACGCACGTAAAGCGGGTGCCAACGATGGGACACAAGGAGGAGTACATCATGGAGAAGAAATCCATCAGGATGATTGCGGCGGTGGCCGCTGCGGCGATGCTTGTTCCGCTGGCCGCGTGCGGTGGAGGAAACGCCGCCGACGGCAAGACCACGCTGTCGTTCTTCTCGAACAATTCGCAGGACAAGTACCAGCCGATCATCGACGCGTTCGAAAAGGCCAATTCGGACATCAAGATCGACTACAGCACCACCACCGGTTCCCAGAGTGGCTACCAGCAGACGCTGCAGACTCGAATCTCCGGCGGAAACCTGGCCGACGTCTACATCGTTCCTCCGGAGGCGTTGAGCGATCTGGTCAAAGGCAACTACGCCAAGGACCTGAGCAATGAAAGCTTCATGGATAAAATCGGCGATGCCGCAAAAAAGGCCTATAGCGTGGATGGCAAAGTATACGCCATGGGCGTGAGCACCTGGACCAATGCCTGGGTGTACAACAAGGATCTGCTGAAGAAGGTCGGTTACGACTCCATCCCGGCGACGTGGGATGAATTCCTGACCATGTGCGGCAAACTCAAAGCCGCGGGAATCACCCCATACCTTGAGCCGAAGGATGGACTGGGCAACGCCGTCGAGGGCTGGATCGGCGCTGAATCCGCCAAGCAGGGCGAGGCGCTCGACGCCAAGATCGACGCCGGTAAGGACACGTTCAAGAACGTGTATGGCAAGTACTACGGCGAATGGGACAAGCTGATCAAGCAGAACCTGATGAGCTCCGACGTGTCCGGCCTGAGCGGCGACCAGGTCAAGTCGGAATTCACCGCCGGACGTCTTGCGGTCTATCCTTCCGGCTCGTGGGACATCGACAGCTTCAATGAGACCGGCCTCAACTACGGTTTCGGCCAGATCCCTATGCTGAAGAAGGGTGACACCCCGTACGCGCCGGGCTCCATCGATCCGGCCTTCGGCATCAACAACAAGATCTCCGGAGACAAGCTCAAGGCCGCGGAGAAGTTCTTCACCTTCCTGACCTCCGACGAGGGCCTCAAGCTGTACCAGAAGCAGCTGGGCCTGATCCCGTCCGTCAAGGGCTTCAACGCCACGGTGGACGACCACTTCAAGGACGCCTACGACCTGTACATCAAGACCGGCAACGTGTACCTGAATTCCGCCCACTGGAGCAAGGGCACCACCGCGCTGCGCGCCGAGACCTTCACCCAGCTGCAGCAGGTAGCCCTCGGCTCCATCAGCCCTACGCAGGCCGCGGAGAACCTCGATTCCAAGCTCAAGACCCTCTCCTGATCCATCGCGAACAGACATCCATCGCGGCAGGCTGGCGCGGACCCTTCCGTCCGCGCCACGCCTGGACCTGCCAATCTCACGTTTTGTAGAAAGCAACCAACATGTCAGTATCAACAGCGTCAGCGGCGCGTCCACATTCCGCTGATCAGGTAGAGGCGTTGCATCTCAAGCAGCGTCGTCACCGCAACTTCATGGAGAACTTCGCCTCGGCACGCTTCCTGCTGCCGATCATGGTGGTGTTCATCGTGGTGATCCTCATCCCATTCCTGCAAAGCCTGGTGTTCAGCTTCACCGATTACTCCGGTTACAATTTCGCGGACGCGAAGTTCGTGGGGTTCGCGAACTACGTGCAGTGCTTCAAGGATCCGACGCTGCTCGCGGGCCTCGGCTTCACGCTGCTGTACACGGTGGCCACCACCGTGCTCATCACCGTGATCGCCCTGCCGCTGGCTGTGGTGCTCAACCGCAAGTTCTTCGGCCGTAACTTCGCCCGTTCCCTGTTCTTCTTCTTCTCGGTGCCGTCCATGGCCGTGCTCGGCTTGGTCTGGCAGTACATCTTCTCCCCGCTGAAGTCCGGCGTCGTCAACACGCTGCTCGCCAAGATCGGCATCGATGCGATTCCGTGGTTGTCGAATTCCGAACTTGCCAAATTCTGTGTGATTTTCGTAGCGGTATGGGCTCAGATCGGCTGGCACGCCACGCTGTATCTGGCGTATCTGCAGGCTATCCCCGCCGATATCTACGAACAGGCCGCCGTCGATGGCGCAAACCGTCGCCAGCAGTTCTTCAACATCACACTGCCCCAGATGGTTCCGGCCATGGGTGTGAGCATCTTCATGCTGCTTACCGGTGGTTTGAAGGTCTATGATCTGCCGTATGGCCTCACCAGCGGCGGTCCGGGCTACTCCACCTACACCGTGACCCAGTCCATCATCCTCACGGGCATCGGTTCGAGCCGGTACGGACTGGGCTCCGCACTGGGCGTCATCTTCTTCATCTGCTGCGCGCTGTTGGTCGCCCTGCAGCAGGTAATCACCAATCTGGTAGAAAAGAGGCTGTCATGACTCTGCAGCAACGCGAGCGTATCGGCTCGATCATCCGTTCCGTCGTCGTCATCGCTATCGCGCTGATCTGCGCGGTGCCGCTGTACGTCATCGTCATCAACACGTTCAAAAGCAGCGCCGAGATGTCCATGGACCCGATTGGGTTACCAAAGACATGGAATTTCGAGAACTACACGTATGCATTCGGGCATCTGCCCATTGTCAACGCCTTCAAGAACACCATCATCGTGACGGTGGTCGGCGTCGGCCTGCAGGTGCTGTTCGGCGCGCTCGCCGCATACGGCATGATCCTGAAGAAGAGCAAGTTCACCGCCGTGATCGGCGTGCTGCTCATGCTGTCCTTCATCATCCCCGGCCAGACGCTGCTGATTCCGCAGTACCGCATGGAGGCACAGGTGGGTCTCGTCGATTCGCTGCTCGGCCTGATCGTGCTTTACACGGGCGGCGCGACCTTCTGCTACTTCTTGATCGTGCAGTACATGCGCGGCCTGCCGTATGAGATCATCGAGGCCGCCCGTATCGACGGCGCCGGTCCGTTCCGCATCTTCTGGACGATCGTGCTGCCGCTGATCCGCCCGATCCTGACCACCGTCATCGTGTTCCAGACCATGGGCACGTGGAACGACTTCATGACGCCGAGCGTGTACATCTCGTCGACCAACAAACAGACCATCGTGCTGCAGGTGTTCAACGCGATCAGCACCTTCACGACGAACTGGCCGTTGTTCATGACGGTCACCACCATCGCGCTCATCCCGGTGTTCGTGTTCTTCATCTTCTGCCAGCGTTGGATCGTGGCCGGCCTGGTCGCCGGTTCGGTCAAGGGCTGACCGGTCCTCCTGCTTGCGGGAATTCGACAAGGAGCAGCGTTATGCGCTATGAGGTTGATCTTTCGGAAGCCAGCAAGTTCGCGCGGACGCCCGCATACGGGATCCCCGTCATCCGCGCCGCAGCCGCATGCGGGCCGGATGGCGGGACCCTGGGCGCCACGAACCGCTTCCTGACCCGTGACGGATCGCCATGGATCCCCATCGCCGGCGAGATGCACTATTCGCGGATCGCCGCCGAACGGTGGGACACGGAACTCGCGAAGATGGCCGCGGCGGGCATCGACGTCGTATCCACCTACGTGTTCTGGAACCACCATGAGGAGCGCGAGGGGGAGTGGGATTTCTCCGGCAACAGGAACGTGCGCCGATTCGTGGAATTGTGCGCCCGGCACGGACTGCACGTCATCGTGCGGCTGGGACCGTTCTGCCATGGCGAGGTGCGCAACGGCGGACTTCCCGACTGGCTGTACGGCAAGTCGTATGAGGTCCGTTCCCTCGACGCCGGCTTCCTCGATGCGGTGCGCGGTCTCTACGCGCATATCGCGCAGCAGCTGCGCGGCCTGTATTTCAAGGATGGCGGGCCGATCATCGCGGCCCAGGTCGACAACGAGTACATGGCGTCGTCGGCTCCTTGGGAGATGACCACCGGCATCAGCCGTGAATGGGTGCCGTCCGGCCACGATGGGGCCGGCTACCTGGAACGGCTGCGCGACATCGCGATCGAGGAAGGCATCGACCCGCCGATGTTCACCTGCACCGGCTGGCAGTCACCGGTTCCGGACGACATGCTGCCGCTGTGGGGTGGATACGCGTACCGGCCGTGGCTGTTCTACGACGGCGTCGGTGCCGAGGGGATGACGGAGCATCCCGCCACCGACGAGTACCGATACCGGAGGCTGCATGGCTCCAGCACAAGCGACGGCTTCGATCCCCCGTACGATCCGGACAGCCGCCCGTACGCCTGCTGCGAGATGGGCGGCGGGATGTTCAATTCGTACGATTACCGTTTCGTGCTGCCGAAGCGCTCCGTCGACGCGATGGCCAACATCAAGCTCGGCTCGGGGTGCGATTTCCTCGGCTACTACATGTTCCATGGCGGAACCAACCCGAAGGGCGCGGCCGGATTCCTCAATGAGGGGCAGACCCCGAAACGCTCCTATGATTTCCAAGCGCCCCTTGGCAAATTCGGACAGGTGCGGGAATCCTACCGGCGGCTGCGCACCCTGCACGAGTTCGTCAAAGCCTTCGGGCCGGAACTCGCCGGAATGCCGGTCTCGTTGCAGGACGGGCAGGACCGCATCGATCCGTCCGACTCCGAGACCCTCCGGTATGCCGTGCGCAGCGATGGCGAACGGGGTTTCGTGTCCATCGACAACTTCCAGGACCATGCGCGCGTGCCGAGCCGTCACGGTGAGCAAATCGACGTGACGACGGGTACCGGTGAGCGCATACGGTTCACCGGCATCGGCCTCGCCGAGGGGGAGAACTGCATATTGCCGTTCAACATGGATCTGGACGGCGTGCGGCTCGTCCGCGCCAACCTGCAGCCGGTCACCGTGCTGCGGGTGCCGGGCCGACCGTTCCGCACGTTCGTGTTCCTCAAGCCCGATGGCATGGATGAGCTGACGTTCCATTTCGAAGGCGACATCCAGGACGTCACCGTCGGCAAGGCGGATTTCGAACGCTTCATGGTCCGGGACGCGGCGGAGATCGTATGCGTCACACGAGCGCTCGCCGGGCGGATGACGGTGTTGGATGGAGGCCTCGCCTTCGTCGACGACGACAACGCGTTGCTGTACGAGGACGGCGATGGGTGGACGCTGGAATCGCCCCGCGCCGAAAACGGGATCGCCGCATATCCGGAAGGCTTGCTCGGCTCTCCGCGGCCGGTGGAGCCCGTATCGGTGTATGCGCGTATGAGAAGACTGCACGCCGATCGGTACGAAATCGCTTTGCCGGCTGGCATGGGACGGCTTTTCCGCGATCAACGGCAGGTCGCCGATGTCATGCTGAACATCGCATACCAGGGCGATATCGGCTGGCTGTTCTGCGGCGATGTGCTGATCGCCGATAATTTCTGCAACGGCGAGACATGGCAGGTCGGATTGCGCGATTACGCGGATGCCATCGATGCCGCTGGTGGAAAGCTGACGCTGGTCGTCACGCCGCTGAGGCGCGGGGTCCGCGTGAAGGTAACATCGTCGATGGCGGCCCGCCTGGAGCAGTCCGATGCGTGCGTCGCTGACGTCACCGACGTGTATGCTACACCGGTGTACCACATGCCGGTGGGCGAATAACGAATGTAATATACAAAAAACCATGGCTTTATGCCAATTACCAAAGGAGATAATCGTGAGTGCGCGACGCAACTTCGAATGGCCGGAACTGCTGACCGCGGATGGCCGCGGCATCGCCTTCGGTGGCGACTACAATCCCGACCAATGGTCCGAGGACATCTGGGACGACGACATCCGCCTGATGAAGCAGGCCGGCGTCAACACCGTGGCCCTCGCCATCTTCAGCTGGGATCGCATCCAACCCACCGAGGATCGTTGGGATTTCGGCTGGCTCGACCGCATCATCGACAAACTCGGCAATGCCGGCATCGTGGTCGACCTGGCCTCCGCGACGGCGACCGCGCCGCTGTGGCTGTACGAAAGCCACCCGGAGGTCCTTCCGCGTGACAAGTACGGCCATCCGGTCAACGCCGGCTCGCGCCAATCCTGGAGCCCGACCAGCCCGGTGTTCAAGGAATACGCGCTGACCCTGTGCCGCAAGCTCGCCGAACGGTACGGCACCAACCCGTATGTGACCGCATGGCACATGGGCAACGAATACGGGTGGAACAACCGCGAGGACTACTCCGACAACGCGCTCGAGGCCTTCCGCGCATGGTGCCGCCGCAAGTACGGCACCATCGACGCGCTCAATCAGGCGTGGGGCACCACCTTCTGGGGCCAGGAGATGAACGGCTTCGACGAAGTGCTCATCCCACGGTTCATGGGCGCCGACTCGATGGTCAACCCCGGCCAGAAGCTCGACTTCGAACGGTTCGGCAACGACATGCTCCTCGACTTCTACAAAGCCGAACGCGACGCGATCGCCGAAATCTGCCCCGACAAGCCGTTCACCACGAACTTCATGGTCTCCACCGACCAGTGCTGCATGGACTACGCCGCCTGGGCCAAGGAAGTGAACTTCGTATCCAACGACCACTACTTCCACGAGGGCGAATCCCACCTCGACGAGCTGGCCTGCTCCGACGCTCTCATGGATTCGCTCGCGCTCGGCAAGCCGTGGTATGTCATGGAACACTCCACCTCGGCGGTGCAGTGGAAGCCGCTTAACACCCGCAAGCGCAAGGGCGAGACCGTGCGTGACTCCCTGGCCCATGTGGCCATGGGCGCCGACGCCATCAACTTCTTCCAGTGGCGCGCGTCCGCGTTCGGTGCCGAAGCGTTCCATTCGGCCATGGTTCCGCACGCCGGCGAGGACACGAAGCTGTTCCGCCAGGTGTGCGAGCTGGGCGCGTCGTTGCACACGCTCGCCGACGCCGGCGTGCAGGGCACCGAATTGGCGCACTCCGACACGGCGATCCTCTTCAGCGCCGAATCGGAATGGGCCACCCGCTCCCAGACCCTGCCGAGCATGAAACTCAACCACTGGCATGACGTGCGTGACTGGTACCGCGCGTTCCTGGACGCGGGCTCGCGCGCCGACATCGTGCCGCTCGCCTACGACTGGAGCTCGTACAAGACCGTCGTGCTGCCGACCGTGCTGATCCTGAGCGCCGCCGACACGCAGCGGTTGGCCGACTTCGCGGCCGCCGGCGGCCGCGTGGTGGTCGGCTACGCGACCGGACTGATCGACGAGCATTTCCACACTTGGCTCGGCGGATACCCGGGCGCGGGCGATGGCCTGTTGCGCTCGATGCTGGGCGTCCGCGGCGAGGAATTCAACATCCTCGGCGCCGAAGCCGAAGGCGAGCCGGGCGAGATCCGACTGTCGTCCGCCGACGATTCGGCCGCGCTGGACGGCACCACGACCCGCCTGTGGCAGAACGACGTGAACGTGACCGGCGAACACGCGCAGGTGCTTGCCACGTACGCCGGCGAGGAAGCGGACGAATGGGAGCTCGACGGCACGGCCGCGGTCACCCGTAATCCGTACGGCTCCGGCGAAGCGTATTTCGTCGGCTGCGACCTGGATGTGGCCGATCTGACGAAGCTGGTCCGCGCATATCTCGCGGCCTCGTCGCAGGAGAATGCCGACGTGCTGCACACCGTGCGCGCCTCCGCCGACGCCACCTTCGACTTCTACCTGCCCCGTGGCAAGAAGACGGTCGAATTGCAAGGCATCGAAGGCGAGCCGGTCATCCTGTTCCAGACGGATCGGGAGGAAAAGCCCGGCTCGTACACCGTGCGCCGCAACGGCGTGCTCGTGGTAAGGCGGTAAAGTCGGAAGTCGAATATCGATGACGGATGCGGTTAGGGGGAGATATGGCCGAAGTGAAGCCGGACAAGTCTGACAGGAAACGCGTCACACTGCGTGAAGTGGCGCAAGAGGCCGGAGTCTCCCTCAAAACCGCGTCGAACGTCATCAACCATTCCGGCCGCATGGCCGACGCCACACGCGAAAAAGTGCAGGACGTCATCGACAGGCTCGGCTACCGCGTCAACGTGTCGGCCCGCAATCTCAATCGCGGCAAAACCGGCTTCATCACGCTCGCGGTGCCGAGCCTGACCGCGCCATATTTGGCCGAACTGGCCAACCGGGTGATCGACGCGGCCCGCATCTACGGCTATTCCGTGTACATCACCACGTATGCGGAAGGATCCGCGCAGGGTGCCCGCGCGCTGTTGCGAAACTTCAATGCCACGGTGTCGGACGGCATGATCCTGTCCATCTCCGAAGTCGAGGATCTCGATCCCGAGGACCTGGACGTGGATTATCCGCTGGTCTGCGTGGGCGCGCGGTCCACGCATGGCAAGGCGGACCATGTCACCCCGGACGACGTCCAGGAGGCGCGTCTCGCCGCGCAATACCTGTTCGACCACGGTGCCACGAATCTTGCGGTGATCGGCTCGCGAACCGATCCGGAGCATATCCTCGAGCTGCGCGACGCCGTGGAAGGCAACGCGCAGCTGCGCATGCGAGGCATATTCGAAGCGTGTGCCGACCAAGGCGTCGAATTGGACACACGGCTAGTGCCCAACGTCGGCCAGGATTGGACCATCGGCTCGGGCGCGCGCATGACGCAGCGCATCGTCGACTCTGGCATCCCCTTCGATGGCATCGTGGCGTTCAACGACCAGCTTGCGTTGGGCGCACTGTTCACTTTGGCAGCGAACGGCATCGCGGTGCCCGACCGGGTGCAGGTGATCGGCTTCGACAACAACGAGGAAGCCGCATATTTCCAGCCGCCGCTGACCACCATGGATTCCTGCCTCGACTGGATCGCGCCGACCGCGGTCAGCCGCATCATCAACCGCATCGATGGCAGCCGTACGTTGGAACCGGAGCTCATCACCACCCAATCCCGCATCATAGCCCGCGCCACCACCCGTGCCTAGTGTCGCGTGTTTGGTTTCGCGCCGCCTAGTGCTCCCGCTTTCCGCATGCCTTCTCCTCCCCTGAGTGCCCTCCTCGCTTCCGTCGCAGGCCTTGATTCCGCTCTTCCGGCACTGCCCACGCTATCTGTGCGCCAGCTCCGCCCTTTCCAGAGCAGGCCTTGGACCTACTCTTCCGGTACTGCCCGTGTCGCTTGTTTTGTGTCACGATTCGAAAAAATGGCCAAAATTTTGGATCGTGACACATCGCTTTCGGTTCGGGGGTATGTTTTTTGAGGCATTTTCCTTGGAAATGCGCCGATTTATACCCCCGTATTGTTTTTGGGGAAGGAAAAATGTGTCACGATTCGAAAAAACAGCCGAAATTTCGAATCGTGACACATTTATAGCGGAAGATTCCGCTCCAAAGCTGGTTCAAGGCTCGCTTGAGACTAGTTTGTGCTGGTTCGTGATGAATTGGTCCGAATTGCCTTGAAGGCTGGGCTGAGGCTGATCCATCCCCGATTCCCCAAGCGAAAAGAAATACCGGTTTGCCGCACTTCCGGAAGTGCCAGGCCGCGTCCCTTGTAAAGGCTGCGGTGGTAGCTGGAACCATCTCCATTGGTTATCCACAGGCTGTTGCGCTCCAAATCGTTGGAATTACGGCCATGCCATGCTGAACTGCCCCAAATCGCATGTTCTCCGACCACAACTTTGGAAAAACGCACATCAAACCGTTGCCATCGTTTATATTGCACGCCATGAATGCTGATGATGCATACAAGCCGATCCAGCGGGCGACCCTGTCCGAAGCCAGCTGGCGTATTCTCCGCATTGCCCAGTCCGTGGAGTTGCGGCATCCCGTAAGTCACGAGACCGCGCTCGCGATTTGGGGCGTCGAGCTGCCCGCAGATAGTGATTGCTCCGTTGTTTCGCTGCGTTCGTCGCAAGGCGGTTACGCTGGGACGGACGTGGACTATGGATGGAGTGGAGAAAGTCCGGCTTTCGGCCATTCCGAGCACTCTATCCGCTTAGGGCAGGATTTCCCGGATTCGGATTTTCAATATTTCCCGGATTCCCAGGCTGTTTCTCGGAATCAGATTCCAGGTCTTCGGCAGTCGGCTTCTCAGCCTTCCCAATTCCCGCAATCCCCGGCGAAACTTCATACGGTCGCCCAATCGCCGGCTCGTCGCGGCCGTGTGAAGAAAAGCACATCGGTGTCGGCCGATGTGACCGTGCATGTCTGGAAGGGCTTGTCCGCGCGACACGTGCGTGAGGTTGCTGGAGTTCCGGTGCTTATGCCCGTTCCGGCGTGGTCTTTGGCTGCCGGCCGGTGGGGTATCCAGGACATCGTCATGGTTGCGGAGTCGTTGATTCGCCATCGATTCGCCACTCGCAAGGGGCTGATTGAGTTTGTTAAAACTGAGAGCGTCCCATACCGGAGCAAGTGTCTGGATGCGTTGGCGCTCGTGCAGTCAGGCAGCGATTCCCCCAAGGAGACCGAAATGAGGCTGACTCTTGTGTGTTATGGCCTGCCGATTATGCAACCGAACTGTGTGGTCCCCGGCGTGAATTTTGCGAATGGCGCTGCGGTGACGTTGGATCTTGTCGATGCCGAGCATCGTTTTGGCCTGGACTATCAGGGTGACCATCATCGTACTGACCGTGCGCAATATCGGCGCGATCAGAACAAGCTGTCGCGTCTTGCGGCCGCTGGTTGGACTGTGTTTTCGGTCACGCAGCTGGATTTGTCCGACGAATTGCATCGCGCCGCGTTCGCCATGAACGTCGCCCATGCGTTGTCTTCGATCGTCGGTCGGCCGATTGGGGTGACCACGCCCTTGCCATGGCGCAAAGTGGTGCTGCGTTATCGGAAAGCCCGCAAGCTTAGGCTGCTTGACTGATGCGGTTTCGTTGGGTGCGCGCGTGAGGCCGCCCGCTTTCCGCATGATCGCGACTCCTCGGTGTTGTGCCTCTTTTGTGGCGATCGGCGCTGGAATCCTTGAAAGCCGCTGATAATCGTGTTCGTCGCGCGGCATTCCGATGCGTTTGGTTGCGCACAGGATATAGGAGGCTTGTTTTTTGTGTCACGATTCGAAAAAAAGACCAAAATTTTGGATCGTGACACATCACTTTCGGTTCGGGGGTATGTTTTTGAGGCATTTTCCTTGGGAATATGTCGTTTTATACCCCCGTATTGTTTTTTTGGAAGGAAAAATGTGTCACGATTCGAAAAAACAGCCGAAATTTCGAATCGTGACACATTTCGGGAGACTCCGCCACTCACCTACGCTTCACCGCGCACCTACGCTCCGCCACCTGCCACGCGCCTCACCGCTCCGGCACGCTTTGCGCCGGGCAGCCATGCAGCACGGACAGCATCGCCCGCTTTTCCTTGGTGGTGACGCTCAGCCCATACTTGGCTTTCACGCCGATCTGCCGGGCCACGTACTCGCACCGGTACGCGCCGTTCGTGGGTAGCCAGTACGCGGCCGACGCGGATCCCTTCTCCTGATTGGCGGGCCCGTCCACCGCGAGCAGGTTGTACATATCGTTGCCGAACCGGTACCGCTTGGCTTGGTCCCACGTGCTCGCGCCCGACCGCCAGGCATTCTCCAACGCCACCACATGGTCGATCTGCACCGCCGACGAGGTGCGCGCGCCGCGTACGAAGTGGATTGTTTTGCCGGTGTACGGGTCGGCCAGCGTGCCCGATTCCACTTTGCATCCATGCTGCCGGTAGCGCACGTCGGTGAGGTCGCGCGCCAGCACGTCTTCGCGCACGTCGCATCCGTTGCCGTCGTCATCGGTTTGGCGGAAGCCGAACAGGTCGCGATCGTAGCCGGCGTGCCGCTGATTATCGTCGACCGTCAGCTGCTGCAGCGTTTGCGCGGCGGTGCCTGACGCGGTGTATTCGCCTGTTATTTCGCCGACGGTCGGGTTTGCTTTCGGCATGAGCAGGCCGATGGTGATGCCCGCCACCACGGCGATCACCAGCAGGATCAGTATGCGTTCCACCGGCCCGTCGGCATTGAACAGCCGTCGGCGAAAATGCGTGCCGTCACGCGATCCGCGCCTTGTCATCGCACCCTAAGCAGTCTTACGCGTACGTGAACGTCATCGGATCGTGCCCGGCGCGCGTCGGCCCATCCAACGCGTCGATGGCCGCATGCTCGTCCGGGTCAAGCACGAAACCGAACAGGTCGAGATTCTGCCGCTGCCGGTCCGCATGCACCGACTTGGGAATGATGATCGTGCCGTTTTCGATATGCCATCGCAGGATCACCTGCGCTTCGGTGACGCCATGCGCCCGCGCGATGCGTTCGATCACACCATCGCCGGCATTGAGATCCGCGCCACGCGCCATCGGCGAATACGCCTCGACCGCGATATTGTGCGCCTTGCAATACGCCACCACCTCGCGCTGCTGCCACGTGGGATGCAGCTCGATCTGGTTGACGGCCGGATATTCGCCCGTTTCCTTATGCAGCCGCTCAAGATGCTCCGGCAGGAAATTGCACACGCCAAGCGTACGCACGCGACCCTCCGCGCGGAACTCGTCGAACGCCTTCCACGTTTCGCCGGAACGCCAATTGAACGGGGTGGGCCAATGCAGCATATACATGTCCACATAATCGAGCTGCAGCAGGTCAAGCTGACGGTCGAACGCCTTGCGTGCGGAATCGTACCCCTGTTCCGAATCGCGCAGCTTCGTCGTCACCCACAGGTTCTTGCGATTCTCACCCTGCGTGAAGCCCGCGTTCTGCAGCGCACGTCCGACGCCAGCCTCGTTATTGTACCCCGCAGCGCCATCGATATGGCGATAACCGGCTTCCAGCGCGCTCTCGACCACGGGGGTAACGCCCTCGTCGTCGATGCGCAGCACGCCCAAGCCGATCTGCGGAATCAGATTGCCGTCGGAAAGCGTGATCATCGGAGTGTGGAAAACAGTCATGGAACAACCCCTTGAGTCGAAATGCGATGTTCTCTGCACCAGTTTAGCGGCTTCCGTGATCGCGGCCTGTCCGCCCCACAATCGGCGCATGTTCGGCAGCTGTTCAGCTTTCCGTAACAGACGTAACAATTCTGCGCGGAAAACGCACTATAACGTTGCGTGGATATGAAGAACGATATGGATTCGAAGAATATGACGATCACTGCGCAGCATGACCGATCCGCCCGGCCGTACCACCACGGCCCCGCGCTCGCCGGCATCCTCGGCCCCGCGTTCGTGGCGGCGGTCGCATACGTGGATCCGGGCAATGTGGCGGCGAACATCACGTCGGGCGCGCGCTACGGCTACCTGCTGGTGTGGGTGCTGGTACTGGCCAACTGCATGAGCGTGCTTATCCAATACCAGTCCGCGAAACTCGGCATCGTCACCGGCAAAAGCCTGCCGGAAATCCTGGGCGAACGGCTTGGCGACGCGGGCCGTTTCATGTTCTTCATGCAGGCTGAGGTAATCGCCATCGCCACCGATCTGGCGGAAGTGATCGGCGGTGCGATCTCACTGAAACTGCTGTTCGGTCTGCCGCTGTTCGTCGGCGGTTGCATCATCGGCGCAGTGTCGACGGTGCTGCTGATTTTCGAAAAAGGCGCCACGCATCGCATTTTCGAAAAACTGATCATCGGCCTGCTGCTGGTGATCACGTTCGGTTTCATCGCCGGTCTGTTCATCGCCCCGCCAAATCCGAAAGAAGTCGTCGCCGGCTTGATTCCACGCTTCAAAGGCACCGACACCGTGCTCATGGCCACGTCCATGCTGGGTGCCACGGTCATGCCGCACGCCATCTACCTGCATTCCACGCTCGTCAACGACCATTACGCCCCCGGCGAAGCGAAGCCGAGCATCAAAAAGCTACTTCACGGCAGCAAAATCGACGTTGCCTGGGCGCTGATACTGGCCGGTTCGGTCAACCTCGCGCTGCTCATCCTCGCCGCGAACTCGCTGTACGGCATGACCGGCACCGACACCATCGAAGGCGCGCAACGGGCCATCCAGCATGTGCTCGGCTCGGTGATCGGCACGATTTTCTCGATTGGTCTGCTTGCGTCGAGCCTGAGCTCCACGTCGGTCGGCACTTACGCCGGCAGCGAAATCATGCACGGCCTGCTACGCATCAAAGCGCCGATGTGGGCGTGCCGTGTGGTGACGCTGGTACCCGCGTTGGTGGTGCTGTGGTTCGCCAACAATCCGACGGAAGCGTTGATCGTCGGCCAGGTCGTGTTGTCGGTCGGCATTCCATTTGCGATTATTCCGCTGATGCGTTACACGCACGACCGCACGCTGATGGGGGAGTACGTGGACGGCCCGGCCAAGCACGTCGTCAATATCGCGGTCGCGGCGCTGATCGTCGCTCTGAACGTGGTGCTGATTGTGCTGACAATGCTCGGCAAAGCCTGATTTTCCGTGATTTTTACGTCGATCTCCGGCGGATTTGCGGTGCTTTTTTCGTAGTTTCTCAGCTGATTTTCTAGGGTTTTTCCCGCAGATTTCCCGCGGATTTTTCCACGAAACCTACGCTGCCTGCACTTTCCCGCTGTCATAATCGACCACGGTGTACATGCCTTTCCCCTCACGCTTGGACTGGTACAACGCATGGTCGGCGAATCCCAAGCAGAGGCTCAGATCGACGTTCTTGCCGGACAGCACGCGGCATGCGCCGATACTGCAATGCACGTCCTGCCCGTATTGCGCGGACGCCTGCGCCAACTGGCGGCGGAACAGGTCCAGCGTGCTTTCGATCACGCGCTCGTTCGCGGTGTTCTTTATCAGCGCCACATACTCATCGCCGCCGAAACGGACGATGATGTCATCATGCCGGTACAGCCGCTTCAACGTCTGCGCCACTTCACGAATCCAGAAATCGCCCACTTTATGGCCGTACGTATCGTTGATCTGCTTGAAATCGTCGATGTCAACGAAAATCAGAACAGCCTGGTCGTCTTCCTGCATGTGCGCGAAATAATTCTCAATCTGTTCGCGGCCGGCGCTTTTGCTCCACAAATCGGTCAGACCGTCATGCTGCGCTTCGTAGCTGACCTTCTGATAGGCATCGTCCTGCGAGCGGATCTTCTTGTTCATTTCGATGGTGTCGACCACGAACGTGAGCTGGATGGAAATCGTGACAGCGATGGTCTGCAACGCCAGTCCGTAATGGAGAATCTGAACGATGGTTGCCACAATCGGCAGCACGAAGAACGACAGCGACGTGACGAACAGCGGTCGGCTGAGGTTTTTGCGGTTTTCGATGATCAGCATCACAATCAGCGCGAGCTCTACCAGACCCAGTATCTGCGGGATAGCGAACAGTGGTCCGCGCCGGTAGTAGTTCTGGCTGTCGATGTAGTAGACCATATGGTTGAACTGCGTGGCAATCGTCAGTACGATGCCGAGCGCGGACGCTGCGTAGATGACGTCAAGCTTCTTCGAACGCGGCTTTTTCGGTTTGGATTGGGCGTTGGCCGAACGTTGGTTCTTACGGTTACGCTTGGTTCCGCCGCTCGTTCTGGCCACCCACTCGTGCAGGCTGACGTCTTCAAGCATGTCGTCGCCGCTGACGGTTTGCCAGATATAGTTGGCGAACAGCGCGATGAAGGTGAAATCGATCAGGTATTCACCAAGATTGCCGATGCGCGTCATATAGAAGTCAAGCTTGTCGCAGCCGCCGTTGTGATACCAGGCGGACACGTCGGCCAGCAGCATCAGCGCACATAGAAGCTGCATGGAAACTTTCGTATAGGTACGCCGCGTCCTACGTATCGCGCCCACGTAGACGCCACCTGCGCAAACGATGCAGATGAGAACGCCCCATAGCTCCATCGCTATGTTGAATAACGTGACTATGGTCATACTTCCTAACCCCCTGCGCGGCGTATTCCTTTCCTGTATCGTGCCGTTACTGCCAACGCATATGTATACCACCCCAAGATGAACAAATACGAAGTTTTGCCAATTTTTCTCGATTGAATTGGAATTGAACGCGTTCGAATAGTTTCACCTCACGTTCGACCACCCGCAGTACTAGACTTTTTGAGTCAGTTTTTGCAGGAGTTGCGCAATACGCTGCGAATATACGCGGATGAATGATGGAGAGCAGTCGGTTGCCGTCGAAACCGGAGAAGAGGTCGGAAGTGAAGCCGGAAAAGAAAATAAACGCGAAACAGGGCCGCACCCACGGCCTGTCCCAGCCACTTACCGGCGAGGAATCGTATAAAAACGACCATCTGACGCATGCTGCGTTCGTATCGATCGCCATTCTCACCTTTATCACGTTCGTCGGCAACTTCACGCAGCTGCAGTTGAGCGCCGCACTGCCCACCATCGTGTCCGATTTCGGCATTTCCGTGACGACCGGCCAATGGCTGACGTCGATTTTCCAGCTCGTCATGGGCGTTATGGTGCCGCTCACCGCCTACCTGACCCGCCGATTCTCCACCCGCCAGATCGTGATTGCATCGATGGCGGTGTTCACGCTCGGCTCGGTGTTCGCCTGGCTCGGCTCATCGTTCGTACTGGTTTTGATCGGCCGTCTGCTGGAAGCCGTCGGCACCGGCGTGATGTGGCCGGTCCTGCAAATCACGGTATTCTCCATTTATCCTCTGTCCCGCCGTGGTATGGCGATGGGCACCGTCGGCATGGCCATGAGCGTCGCGCCCGCGATTGGCCCCACCTTGGGTGGTGTGCAAACCGATTTGAACGGTTGGCGATCGATCTTCCTCACGCTGACGGTTATCGGCGTGATTTCACTGTTTTTGGCGATTTTCGGCTTGCGTAATTTCGGCACGCGCGACGCGTCCGCCAAAGCCGACTTCTTCTCCGTCGGCCTGTCGGTGTTCGGCTTCGGCGGCCTTATGTTCGGCTTCACGAACATCGAATCGTATCCGTTCACGCATCCGATGGTGTGGCTCGCCATACTCATCGGCCTGGTCGGCATCGTCTGGTTCGTGCTGCGGCAGATCCACGGCGCTCGCAGGCAGGCGGCCGACCCGTCCAAGCAACCTCCGCTGCTCAACCTGAGCGTGCTGAAAAACAAGAGCTTCACCGTCGGCACCGTCACCGCCGCGCTGTCGTTCTTCGCCTTCAGCTCGATCATGGTGATCATGCCGCTCTACATTCAGGATTGCCGAGGCTATTCCGCCACGATCAGCGGTCTGGTGATGCTGCCCGGCGCGTTCGGCCAGTGCATCGCGCAGTTCTTCGGCGGCAAGGCACTCGACCGTCTCGGCGCGCGTCCGGTGGCGCTGATCGGCTCGATCACCCTGCTGTTCGGCACCATCATGATGAGTCTGATTTCCATGACCTCATGGATCTGGTGGGTGTCCATCTGGCAGTTCGTGCGCCAGATCGGTATGGGATTCGTGCTTATGCCGATCACCACATGGTCGCTGAACTGCCTGGAGCCCGAGGAGGTGAGCGCCGGCTCGGCCGTCACGAACACGGTCCGTCAGATCGCCGGTGCCATCGGCGCACCCGTGCTGGTGATTCTGATGGAAACGTTCACCGCCCTGCGTTGGGCCGCAATCGGTGGCGCGAAGAGCATGTACGCGGCCGCGAACGTGTTCGGCATCCAGTGGGCGCTGCGCGTGAGCGCCACCATCTGCTTCATCATGGTGGTCATGGTCTTCTTCGGCGTCCGCGGCAACGGCGCCGGCTCCACCCGCGACACCGTCCAGCGCGCCCTTGGCCGCATGCACGCCCACACCGCGGCCTGAGTCTGTCCGATTGATGCGGCTTGGCTGCTGTGGTCGACGTCGGCTGCCGCAGCCGGCGTCGCGACTGACGTCGTAACCTGACATCAATCGCTATCCCATGCCTGCGCTATGCCCACGCTTACGCCATTCCGCAGCCATAGTCGCACCAATCACCTATTCCTATACCTACATTTTTGACATTTTGTAGGTATAGATATACTATGTGGTCATTTCTATACCTACGTTTTTAGCTTTTCGCAGGTATGTCAACGCCGGATAAAACGGTTCATACTTACGTTTTTGCGAGAATGACGATTCAGGGATGGTGATTATGGAATACAAGAGCATACGGCAGACGTTGGCGATGTCATCATCCACGCTCAAACCACAGGATGCGGCCGAAAAGGAGTATGAGAACAGGCTGAACGGCTATTCGACATATCGGTCGGGAATCGTATTCGATGGTCATGAGATGTTCGCCGTGGCGTTCAGGGAACTGCTTAACGCCATGGATTCCGTGCGAGGTATGGAAGTGCGGGTTGAAGCGCTGTGGAACACGTTGCCTCCGATCGCTCGCAGAGCGTATCTGATGGAACTCATCGGTGCGGAAATGCAGAACACGAACACGATAGAAAATGTGCATACCACGCGCGAGGAGATTGCAGACGCGTTGGATTCCGCAGTGGCCGATGGTCCGCATAAGCGGTTGAGCGAACTCGCCAAACTGTTCCTCGGCCTTTCCGGCGAGGGGGCAGCACGCCTTGATTTGCCTCAGACGCTGAACGATATACGCAGTATCTACGATCAGGTGATGGACGGCGAATTGAAGGATGATCAAAAACCTGATGGCATGCTGTTCAGAGCCAGAACGGTTTCGGTCTATGACGGTGCTGACAGGGTGATTCATAAGGGCGCATGGCCGGAATCAGAGATCCAGGTGCAGCTGACAAAATGGCTGGCATTGCTTTCCAACGAGACCATTCCGCCGTTGCTGCGGGCCACGATGTGCCATTACGCGTTCGAATGCATTCACCCGTTCTACGATGGCAACGGCAGAACGGGACGGTTCCTGCTCGCCCTGCAATTAAGCAAAAGCCTGTCCGTACCGACGGCGGTCAGCCTGAGCTCGGCCATCGCTGAAGCGAAAGGGCAGTATTACAAGGCTTTTGATGAAGTGCAGCATCCATTGAATTGTTCCGATGTTTCTTTGTTCTGCTATCGGATGATCCATTTCGTCGCCACAGCCCAGGAAAACATCATTTCCGTGTTGAGCGAGAAGAAGGCCATGCTCGATGCCGCGAAAGACAATCTCGAACGGTACGCCGATGCGCATGACGTTCCCGAACTGCAGAGGGACATGCTGTTCTTCCTGCTTCAGGAGGAGCTGTTCGACGATACTTCGAATTCCATATCACGGCGATTGATGCGCGAATGGCTTGGTGTGGGGGAGCGGAAGGTGAGCACCGCTCTCGATGCGTTGATGGACTTGGGTTTGCTGGAAGCGCATGGAAAACGGCCGATTCGATATTCGTTGAGTGATGCTGCACGTGGCGAGTTCTTGCGATGATTCAGTTTCGACGTTCGTGCGGTGGCGTACAGACGGTGGGAAAGACGGTGCGAAGAACGGTGAGCACGTAAAGGCACTGTGAACCTCGCGGACCGTTTACAATGAATCCATATCGCGTTGCGTATGGTGAACGGGAACGTAATGAAAGGCAAGCATGCGGCAAACCGGCGAAGGTGAAGGCACCAGCGAACAAGGTGAAGGCACCAGCGAACGCGGCAGCGGCAACGAAAACGAAGCCGAACACGAGATCGAGGATCTGGGCGCGCGGCTCGACGCTGCCGGCGCCAGTCGCAGCGGCCGCGACCACGCCCAACGCGGCATGTCCCGGCGCAGCGCCATCCTGCGCATCCTGACCATCGCACTCTGGCTGGCCACCGCCGTCATCCTGCTGGCCATGTTGCTCCGCATGCTCCCCAACAGCCTCGACGGCAAACGCTACGTGCCGATCATCGTCGCACTGATGCCATGGCTGGGTTTCCTGTCCGCGGTTATCGCGATCGTCGCGCTCGCCGTCCGACAGATCGGAGGACGTGCAGCGCTCGCCATCATCGGCGTGGTGTGCGTGGTCGTGCAGGTCGGCTGGCATTGGGGGTATATCGAACCGCAACAGACGATTTCCGAGAACGCCAGCCAAGCCGTCGCGCAGACGGAAACCGATGGTCTGCCCGACACGTCCGACAAATACGCACGCATCATGACCCTTAACACCAAACAGGGTGCGGCCGACGCCGGCAAAATCGTCGAAACCGTGAAGGCTGAGCATGTCGAAGTACTCGCCCTGCAGGAAGTGTCATGGAGTCTGCTCGACCGGCTCGCCAACGCCGGAATCGCCAACTATCTGCCGTATTCCGTGACCGCGCAGCAAACGTGGCACGACAATGGTGGTGTGAACGTGCTGTACAGCGCGGCGCCGATGGAAGACGTCAAGCAGAACCTGATTCCCGTGGAGTCGAGCAGTGTTCCGGCGGCGACCATCGATTTCGCCGGCACGAAAGTACGGTTCGGCTCGGTCCACCCCTTCTCGCCACGTCCCAGCAACCAAGGCCTGTGGAATCGTAGCCTCGATTCACTCGCCCAGTTGCAGCATTACGACAGCCTGTACGTGCTGATGGGCGATTTCAATTCCACATGGGATCATGCCAGCTTCCGGTATCTTCTTGGCAGCCGCTTCCTGGACTCCGGCGAACAGGCCGGCGAGGGTTTGCACATGACGTACCCGGCCATGCTGCCGGTGGCCGAGATTGACCATATCGTGCATGACAAGGGCGTGGTCGTGGGCGACCTCGAAACGAAGCACATCCCCGGTTCCGACCACCGCGCGCTCCTCGCCACCCTCGAAGTCGCCTAATCCGCTTCTTGTTGACGGCCTTCGCCGAGTGTCCTCGTCGAATTCTTGGGGGAGTACGAGTTCATCGGCTCCAGCAATTACACTGGAAACCCGGAGCGATACGTGAAACAACGTTGTGATGGGGAGAGTAACGAAATATGTCCGAACACGATGGCGATGAAACATGGCAGGAGCCAGCGAACCAGGCCGAACACCAGATTGGAAAGGCTCAAAACCAGGCGGAATACCAGCCCGAGCATCAAACCGAAGCGCACGCCGATGCCAATGCCTACGCCAACGCCGACATCAATGAAGATGCCCCAGACAGCGCCGACTCCGAACCGCACTCCCGCCGCGTCCGTCGCCGCATGAGCGCCGAACACATCCGTCGCATCAAACGCAAACGCCGCAACCGCCGCATCCTGATCGCCGTGGTCGCCGTGCTGCTGGCGCTCGCCGCCTTTGCCGTCGCGTTCGTATGGTCGGTCATGAGCGCCAGGAGCGAACTGCAGCAGGCCGTGGCAAGCGCGAAGGGTCTGCAGAGCACCATCACCCAGGCCGACAGCCGACAGCTTGACACGAAGGTTAACGAATTCTCCGGCCATGTGGACAAGGCGTACAAGCAGACGTCGTCCTTCCTATGGACGGTCGCATCGCATGTTCCGTATGTGGGGGATGATGTTTCCGCGGTCCGTACCACGGTCGCCTCGTTGGAGGATATTTCCTCGCAGGCGTTGCCGCAATTGGCGAAGGTCTCCAAGAACGTCAATCTGAGCAATATCCACGTGGAGAATGGCACGGTCTCCCTTCCTGGTTTGGAGGATTCCCAGGAGCCGCTGAGCGTTGCCGACAAGGTGATCGACAACAGCACCCGTGAGATCAAGGCGGCGAAACGGCCACACATTCACAAGGTCGCCGATGCGCTCGACTCGGCCCAGACCTACTGTGTAAAGCTCAACAGCACCGTGCATACGCTGAACACCGTAGCCCAGCTGCTGCCCGGCATGCTCGGCACGGACAGCCATGCCAATGACGCTCCGCGCAACTATCTGATTCTGGCGCAGACCAATGCGGAGGCCCGTCCGTCCGGCGGCCTGACCGGGTCGCTTGGCGTGGTCACCGTGCAGGGCGGCCATTTGAGCATGCAACCGTTTGTCTCGGACGCGGATATTTCTAAGGCTGACGAGCCGGTGGTGAAACTCACTGCCGAGGAGAAAATGTTGTTCACCGACAAGCTGGGTACGGATATTCGCGATGTGAACTTCACTCCCGATTTCCCGCGTACCGGCGAGATCGTGCGTGCCATGTGGGCCAAGCAGTATGGCGTACAGGTGGATGGCGTGCTTGCCATCGACCCGCTGTTCCTGCAGAACATGCTTGCCGTCACCGGCGGCGTGACCATGCCCGACGGCTCCGTATTGGACGGTACGAATACCGCGCAGACGTTGTTGAACACCGTGTACGCGAAGATGACTCCGGCGGAGACGGACAAGTATTTCGCTGATGCCGCGCAGGCCGCGTTCGACCATATCACGCAGAATTCCGGCGATCCGAAAGCCTATATCAATGCGTTGTCTCAATCCGTGAAGCAGGGGCATCTGCTGTTGTGGAGCGCGCACGAGGACGAGCAGGATCTGATCGCCGAATCCGACATTTCCGGCCGCTTGATTACCGAAGGCGCCAAGCCGCAGGTGGGCGTGTACATCTCCGACGAGACGCAGTCGAAGATGGATTGGTATCTGCATCGCGAGGTGACCACCGAATTCCAGAAGGTGGCGGCGAACGGTGCCAACCAGTACACGGTGCATATCAAGATGAAGAATCTGATGACCGCCAAGGAACTGGCCACGGCTCCGAATTATGTGACCGGTGGCACGGATGGAACCGAGCCTGGAGATATCCGGACGGCCTTGTTCCTGTACGCGCCGGCGAATGGCCGCTTGGTGGATTGGAAGTTCCAGAACCAGAACGATTACCAGGGCGTGACCGTGCATGACGGTTTGACGCTCACCGTTGGCAAGGTCACGTTGAAGCCGGGGGAGGAGTATGAGATCACCTTGCACGTGCAGTCCGCTCCGAACACGAAGAATGCCCTCACCGTCCGCCAGACTCCGCTTATCGAAGGCAGGTGAGCGTGTCGGCCAAGCGGAGAGTGTCTTTTATACGGAAGTGCGAGTAATCTAATTTATTGCCCCCAACAAATCAGGGGGGGGGTAATGGCTTTTAGTCTTGGAGAGAAAGAAGAATGGCTTACAGTGGCAATAGTGGGGAGAAACTGAGCGAGACCTCACGCAGGCATGTGCTCAGCGTTGCCTACTGGCGTTTCTTCGTCAACGCCCTGTTGGTGTTGTGCGATATGGCTGCCTTCATCATCGCTTCGGCGATCGTATACGTGGTGCGGAATACCGGTGATTTATATTCCACGCGTTTCCACTTCCATATTGCTTTGTGGGCGTATATGCTTGTTGGGTCGCTGATTTGGATATATTGCCTGCACAGCGTAGGCGTGTACCACCGTCATGTGATGGGTGATGGTTACCAGCTCAATGCGTTCCTGATCAAGGGCGCGCTGTTCGCGGGTTTGATGGTTTGCGCGTTGAATTCCATTCTCAACGTGTATGTGCCTCTGGTGACCACTGGATTGGCGCTGCTGTGCGCGTTGCTGGTCACCATTGTCGAACGTTTCATCATTCGTCAGTGCGTGCTGTTCAGCCGTGAGAAGGGCGCGTATTCGTATGGCACCGTGGTGGTCGGCTCGCTGGAGGGCATTGAGCATGCCTTGCAGTTTTTGAGCCGGAAGAGCCAGCTGAACTACCATGCCATTGCGGTGTGCCCGATTGGGCTGGATGCGCAGACCGGCTATGTAAAGGCCGTTGATGTTACCGCTGAATTTAAGCAGCGGATCCGTGAGATTTGTGGTAGGGATATCGCCACGTTGCCATATTGCAAGAATTTTGCCGAACGCGCCGCGTCCATGGGCGTGCAGACGGTGATGGTTACTGATGTGATGCACCGGTTCTCGGACAATTTCAACACGTTTGTGCTGGACGTGGAGGCCATGAACTTGGAAGTGGCGTTGATTACCTCCGCGGTGGATGTGAGCGGCCATGAGACCAACATCCGTGTGATTCAGGGTTCCACGGTGATGACCATCAGCCTGCCGCAGTATTCGCCGTGGGCCATGTTCAAGAAGCGTGTGTTCGATATTGTGGTGTCGCTGATGGCATTGGTTGGCACCGCGATTATTACCATCCCGGTGGCCATTGCCATCAAGGTGACCGATAGAGGGCCTATTTTCTACACTCAGACCCGTGTGGGTCGCCGTGGCAAGCCGTTCAAGATGATTAAGTTCCGTTCCATGGTGGTGAACGCCGACAAGATGAAGTCGGAACTGGCGGAGCAGACCGGGCAAAAGGGACGGTTCATCTTCAAGATGAAGAACGATCCCAGAGTCACTACAGTGGGCCGGTTCATCCGCAAGTTCTCCATCGACGAGTTCCCGCAGTTCCTGAACGTGTTGAGGGGCGATATGAGCGTGGTGGGCCCGCGCCCGCCGCTGCCTGAGGAAGTGGCCCAGTACAACCAGACGTATGCCACTCGCATGCTGGTGAAGCCTGGTATCACCGGTCCGTGGCAGGTATCCGGCAGATCCAACCTGAGTGAGGAGGAATCCGAGGCTCTGGACGTTACCTACGTGCAGAATTGGTCCATGTTAGGTGACGTCGTGCTGCTGTTCCGTACTGTCGGCGCCGTCGTAACCCACAAGGGTGCATACTGATAGAAGACAAGGTATAACAGTAAGATTTCGTTAAACAATGGCAGTTTTTTCTGGTGTTGGGGAGCTCCAGAAGTACAAGGGAAGCAATACGAAATATGAGCGATGTCGATACTCATCCCATAGATAGGGGAGCCGGCGGGCACAATCCGCAAAAACCGATTCGGGTGGCCCAAATTGTTGGCAAAATGGTTGGCGGTGGTGTTGAGGCAGTAGTGATGAATTACTATCGCCACATCGACCGCAGTAAAGTGCAGTTCGATTTCCTTGTTGACGAGGATTCCACGCGTGTTCCTGAAGAGGAAATCACCTCCTTGGGCGGTCGTGTATTCCGTATACCGCCGTACCAGCATCCGATCCGCTACCGTCGTGAGCTGATTCGCTTGATGCGTGAGCAGCAGTGGCCGATTGTGCACAGCAATATCAATACGTTGAGCGTGTTCCCGCTATCGGCGGCGAAGAAGGTTGGAGTGCCTGTTCGTATCGCGCATTCTCATTCGACCATGGGCAAAGGCGAGTTTGCAAAGAACGTGATGAAACTTGTGCTGCGTCCGTTCGCCAATGTGTATCCAACGGTTCGTTTTGCATGCAGTCGTTATGCAGGAAAATGGTTATTTGGCAAAAATGCGGATTTTACCGTGATTCCCAATGCTATCGAATTGGATAAATTCCGTTTTAATACTGAAATGCGTAAACAAACACGTAAAGAGCTCGGCATTTCGGATGATACGTTCCTGATCGGTCATGTTGGACGTTTCATGCCACAGAAGAATCAGACGTTTCTGGTTGATGTGCTTGCGGGGCTGCTTCCTAAACGCCCTGACGCCATGCTCGCCTTCGTCGGTGATGGTCCTGACAGGACTGCGGTTCAACAACATGTTGAAGAACTCGGTATGGCTGATCATGTGCTATTCCTCGGTCAACGCTCGGATGTCAATCGTCTATACCAGGCGTTCGATGCGTTCTGTCTTCCCAGTCTTTATGAAGGATTGGGCATAGTTGCTGTTGAAGCTCAGGTCGCGGATTTGCCATGCTTACTGTCCGATGTTGTTCCTTCGGAAGCGGATGTAACCGCTAGCTCTTATTTTCTGCAGATTACTGATGTAAAGCCTTGGATTGAAACGCTGTCAAACTTGCATTCCTCGAAGCGTTCAGATCAAATTAGCGGTGACATCGAAGAATACGATATCCAACGATGTGCAAACAGCTTGGTAAAAAAATATGAATCATTTATCTGCAAATAAGAGGAATGGGAAGTGAAGATGAATCCACGTGTTGCTGTTATTACTTCCGGTTACTTGCCGGTTCCTAACGTGCTTGGTGGCGCGGTCGAAGCGTTGGACATGATGATGGTCCGAGAGAATGAGAAGACCGCGAATTTCGAGTTCACAGTTTTCTCTTCCTGGGCGCCTGGCGTTGACAAAATCGTTCGTGATGGTGCTTTTCAGCACACTGATTTTCGCTTTATCAAGACGCCGATGCTGGTAAAGGCTGCCGATCGGTGTATTTACTGGGCCGCAAAATACATTCTTCGCAAGAAGAAACTCATGAGCTACCGGTATATTGCGCAACGTTTGTGGTACATCCGCAAGGTGGCCAAAGCGCTGAGCAAAGACGATACGAGTGGCAAGGCTCCATTCGATAAGGTCATGATCGAAAATCACGCCACTTTGTTCATGACCATGCAAAAGTATGGTAACGCTGAACGCTACGCGGACAAGGTATACTACCATCTGCACAATGAAGTGACCAATGATTTCGGTTGCAAGCACGAGATTGCTCAGGTTAAGAAGGTACTTGGCGTTTCCAATTACATTGTGGACACACTTGATAAGTTTCTTCGCAAGCATGGTGAGGGTGGGCTTAGGTCTGAGCAGAAGGCCGTATGGCGCAACGGCGTGGATACGAGTAGGTTCGGCTCGGAAGAAGCCGACAAGAAGGCGCAGATTTTCCGTAAGAAATATGGCATTGATAAAAATGATGTTGTATTCCTGTTCTCAGGCCGCCTTACCCCAGAAAAAGGAGCGGAGGAACTACTTCGAGCTTTCAGTGAAGTTGCGGAGGAAATTTCCAACGCGAAGCTTGTAGTTGCAGGCGCGTTCTTCTTTAATTCGAATATTGTGAGTCCGTTTGAACAGAAGCTGCGGGATTTGGCATCAAATCCAGGTGTGAAAGATCGTATTATTTTCACTGGTTTTGTGGACTATGACGACATGCCTGCCATCTACGCTATGTCTGACGTATGCGTTCTGCCGTCAATTTGGGATGATCCTGCACCTTTGGCGGTAATCGAGAGCCTAGTTTCCGGCAAGCCGTTGATTACCACGCGCTCCGGAGGCATTCCAGAATATGCGGATAATCAGTCCGCCATCATCCTTGAGCGGGATGATCGGCTCGTTGATCAATTGGCTGAGGCCATGATTGAGCTTGCCCAAGATTCAGGCAAACGAGCGGCTATGGGAGCTCATGCGGTAACATTGCGCTCGGAGCTCAACAAAGAAATGTACATGTCGCAGTTGTCTGGGCTTATGAGGTGATTGCGTGAATAAGTATAAGAATTTGCTGATTAATGTCGGCATCTTCGGACTCAGCGCAGTAGCCACTAAACTGATGGCATTCATACTGATGCCGTTGTATACCCTGTACCTATCTACAGAGGAATACGGCATCATGGACATGGCTACCATCATGGTGACCACATTATTCCCTGTACTAACTTTGCTCATCAGCGAGGGCATGCTCCGTTTTACGCTTGATGATAAGTCAAAAGCCGCGTTTTATATTACCGAAACCATGCTGGTTATGTTGGCAAGCTGTGTGCTTTTGGCAATTATTCTGCCAGTATTTGATTTGCCTATTTTTGGTGGGCTAGGTAGATATAAAATTTGGTTCTTGTTGTCCTATGCGGCGTTGTGTTTTCCCTCTGTGATGGGTACTGTCGCTAGGGCTATGGATCAGACGAAGCTCATTGCTTACGCTTCTATGTTGTCTGCGCTTATTATGGGCGTGCTCGCATATGTGCTGATTGCCGGAATGCATCTCGGTCTTATGGGGTATTTCTACTCTTATATCGTAGGCAATGGTTCAGCGATTCTGGTATATCTTTTTGCCGGTAAGCAATATCAGTTTATCGATTTTACAGTATGGCGTAACAACGCGTCTCTTCGTAAGCAACTTTGGCGCTACTCACTGCCATTGGCTCCGAATTCATTGTGCAACCAGATTCAGACGACAGTTAGTCGTTTCATTATTACAGGTGTACTGGGTATTTCCGCTTCTGGTTTGTATGCTGCAGCTTCAAAGATTCCTAATTTGCTTAATGTGCTTCAACAGATTGTTCAACAGGCTTGGCAGCTTTCTGCGTTCCAAGAGTTTAAGAGCTCTGGGCTCAAGCATTTCTATGATGTAATCTGGCGTGTGTATCATGCCTTGATGTCGATAGGAAGCGCGTTAGTGATTGCGTTATCTCCGTTCATCGCCAAGGTACTGATGCAGCGTCAGTTTTACTCGGTATGGCCGCTAATTTCCATCCTTGTATTAGCTTTCTATCTAGGTGCCATCAACAATTTTCTTGGCACAATTTATCAGGCCTATATGTGTACAAAGCCATTGCTTATAGCAACGATTGTAGGAACTGTATCATGCCTTGCGTTTACTGCTATGTTCGTGCATAGTTGGGGTATTTTAGCTGCAGCGCTTGGTGTACTTGTGGGCAGTTTGACGATATTCGTAATTCGTGTAATTGATATCCGTCGTTTAATGCGTGTCGACATGAGGCCGTTTCCCACTGCCATTACCATGGGGCTGCTCGCTGCTCAATCTGTAGTGACTCTGAGCCAATGTGGCCATTACTTGTTTTTGTCATTGATTTGCCTATTATCCATTGCAGGTGCTCAATGTTATGAGCTCAAGCCTTTGATTAATTTGATGTTTGGAAGGAGAAAATATACAGCATGAGCGACAATCCATCTAGCTTCCATGAGGGGGCCACGCCAGAAGACTTCCCCTTGATTTCGGTAATTGTCCCTGTATATAAAGTCGAGCGTTATCTCGATCGTTGTGTGCAGTCAATCGTTGACCAAACGTACCGGAATTTGGAAATCATCTTGGTTGACGACGGCTCTCCGGACTCCTGCCCAGACATGTGTGATGCTTGGATAGCTAAAGATTATAGAATCCGTGTTATTCATCAAGAGAATCAGGGATCGGGAGCTGCTCGAAACAATGGAATTGAAAGTAGCACGGGAGAGCTCATAGGCTTTGTGGATTCCGATGACTGGCTGGAACCAACCATGTATGAGGCTCTTTTTAATTCTCTTAAAAACAATGATGCCGATATTTCTATGACCGCCAGCATTATGGAATATCCTGATGGACGACAAATCTGTCACTACCAGCCTAATGTCCATTTAGTGATGACCACTTCAGAATCATTCAAGTATGTTAACCTACCGGGCTACTCGACGATTTCTCCTTGGAGCAAGCTTATCAAACGCTCTGTGTTGGGGGATATACGTTTCCCGGAAGGGTGCGTTAATGGTGAGGATACGAGATTTACTTATGAAGTACTTGCGGCAAGTAAACGAACTACTTTTGATTCGGTGCCTCTGTACCATTATCGGACAACTGAGGGAAGCCTTTCTCATACATACACAAACTATAATTGGGCAGGTTACGAAGCTACTAAGCAGATGGTAGAACTGGTACGTCGGAGGTTCCCCGAGCAGCTTCCTTTTGCCTTGTACGGGTTGATGCGGAGCATGATAAGCCTTTATGATCAGGCTCTTGTCACTAGGAGTTCCAAAGAACAACAATGGCGACGTTTCGCAAAAGATACGCAGGCCTTTGTTAGGCGCAACATAGGGCTTGTTGCCGAGTCGGTGGATCTTCCTCGTGGACGCAGCATGCAGCTTAAGCTCATGGCGGTATCTCCAGTCCTCTACAGTGTGTCTTTCCTGATTTATAAACGTATCCATCCGGAACGGAGCAAGTAAGAAGATGGGCCTTAAACAACTTGTCTTGCAACTGGTATACGGGCACAAGTCCTCGTCGGAGCAATATGTATCGTGGCTTCGTAGCCAAGGGATGCATATAGGGCAGCATGTGCATCTGTATACGCCATGGTCTATCAAGATTGATACTCAGAGACCTTGGATGATTGAGATTGGCGATAACGTACATATCACTGCAGACTGTTCTATTTTGCAGCATGACTATAGCTGGGCAGTGATGCAGCGTCTTACCGGAGAAGTGTTGGGCTCATGTGGAATGGTGCGTATTGGTAATAATGTTTTCATTGGACAGAAGTCATTGATTCTCAAGGGGGCCGAAATCGGAGACAACACCATCATCGGAGCTGGTAGTGTGGTAACCGGTCATTTGGAGGGGAACGCTGTATATGCAGGCGTACCGGCGAAAAAGATTTCTTCTCTAGACGTATATGTAGACAAGCGGCGTAACCTTCAATTGGAGGAAGCGACACTATTAGTGCGTAAATATGAGGAAGTGTACGATAAGCGTCCGCCTAAGGAGCTGCTCAGGGAATTCTTCTGGCTATTCGAATCTCGTGATGCTCAGCTGAATGAAACATTCCAGGATGTATTTCGCCTCGATGACAATACGGAGCGATCGCAGCGGGCATTTATTCGCAGTGAGCCTATGTTCGAAGGCTATGAGGCTTTTCTTGAATACGTTGAATCGGACCCACAATGAGCAGTATCGGAAAGGAACTTCCTATGACTACCTCTTACACCATCACCTGCAGCCGGCCGACGAATTACGGTGCTGTTTTGCAAACCTATGGTTTGAACACCGCACTACGCAAGATGGGTGTGGACGCAAAGGTGCTGGATTACAATCCCAAGTACTACTACACATCCACACAACCATTGCCTATTCGTATGGTCCGTGCCGTCGTGCGTTTCCCCGACTTGACCAAGGGGCGCAAAGTATTCGGTAAGTTCCTGGAAGATTATGTGCCCATGAGCGCCAAGACATATCGCACTCTTGCTGAAATCGAGGCTGATGTGCCTCAAGCCGATGTTTATATTTGCGGCAGTGATCAGATTTGGAACTGTAAGAATAAGCTTAACGGTAAAGACGATGCGTTTTTCCTGTCGTTTGCGCCTGCGAAAGCTCGGAAAGTGGCATATGCTGCCAGCATTGCCATGCCGGAAATTCCGAATAACCAAAAGACCCGCTATCATAGGTTGATTTCCGATTTCGATGCTGTGTCGGTACGTGAGCCATCGTCGGTACCGATGCTTGAGGATCTTGGCATTGACAATGTGCAATCCGTTATTGACCCGGTGTTCCTGCTTGAACGAAACGATTGGGATGTCATTGCCGATGCCAGTGATTTCGTCCCCACTGAAGACTATGTGCTGGTATACGGCTATAACCGCCAGAAGGACGTATATGCCTATGCGCGGCGACTTGCCAAGAAGCTAGGCGTGAAAGTCTATACCATCGGTACTGCCATCGAAGATTACACGTTGGATCAGGATCGATACTTCTGGAACGCTTCACCTAACACCTTCGTGAATCTGGTTCGTAACGCCAAGGCTGTGGTAACGAATTCCTTCCATGGCACCGTGTTCTCCATCGTGTACAACAAGCCATTCCATTTCTTTACCGTCAAGCAGACTACAAACTCACGCATGCTTGACTTGCTGGATTCCCTGACATTGAAGGACAGGCATGTCGTCGGTGAAGAATTGTTGAGCAATGACATCGACTATGACAGACCTAACCAGTTGCTTGCAGAAGCGAAGAAACGTTCGCTTGGTTTCCTTCAAACAAATGTTGCTAGCTATGTCTCAGAGAATAAACCGATGAAGGGATGAATGCTGTGACTGAACCGTTGGTTTCTATTATCGTTCCGATATACAACGTGGAGAAGTATCTTGATCAGTGCGTTGCCTCACTGATACAACAGACGCATCACAACATTGAGATACTCCTTATCGATGACGGTTCTCCTGACAATGCTCCAGCGATTTGTGATGCATGGCAGCATAAGGACGAACGTGTTCATGTGTTGCATAAGACTAATTCTGGCGTCTCGGCGAGCAGAAATGCTGGTCTTCATGCGGCTAAAGGGGAATATGTCTGTTTTGTAGATGGCGATGATTGGATCGAACCTGACTTCGTCGAATATATGCTGGAGCTTCAAGCTAAGAGGAACGCTGATATCGTTGCATCGCTGTGTTGCTTCACCAGCACAGACTTCCACCAGAGAACGCAGGATGAAGTGTCTACTATCAATCCTCAGGAGGCAATGGAGCTATTTTTCTATCCCACAATCGAGCTTGGAGCGTGGAATAAACTGTATAGGCGGAGCTTCCTTACTGCCAACAATCTTGAGTTTATTACCGACTTTTGCGCAGGGGAGGGGTTACAATTTATCACCCTAGCGGCAAGCAAAGCCAACTGTGTGACTGTCGGACAGAAAAAGGTTTATCACTATCGCACGGATAACGCGACCAGTGCCACAACCAAGCCTGACGTTGAACGACAGGGTATTGGAGCCATTACCACAATGCAATATATTTGTGAACACCTTGATCTTTCTAATCCAAAAGTTCGCAAGGCTTATAACTGGCGTTTGTGGAGTACCTACGGTTATTGCCTGCGCCAAATTATCGCTACTCATCAGGAACATGTGTATCGTGACCTATTGCGCACGTGCATTCATCATAGGAGGAGTCTCGCCCTACCTATGATTGCCGCTGATATCTCCATGAAAAGAAAGATTATTGCGGTTCTTACATTTATCAGCCCAACTGTTGTTGCGAAACTCTCTCTTCGGTAAGAACTTAGTTTTCAACGAAAAGTTCTGGTAAGTCAGCAGGCTTTGCTCCCCGCTGAGGTCAGTGAAATCGCTAGGAGTGTATTTATGGATGTGTTATATGTCACTACAGCATTACCTAAGTGGGACATAGATTGTTGGTTTACTCTTAACCTTGAACCTACTGCTTGCGTGTATGTGATTCTTCGTCATCCGAATCACACCTTGCTGATGATGCAGCGATTCCGAGAATTGGTTGCAGTTTACGGAGCTCTGTTCGCATCTGGTCTGTCAGCTTTGTCTCAGGGGCGGATGTCTTCAGACACGCATGGAAATGGTTTATGAAGCGTTAGTCTTATTTGATCAACTGGATATACGTATTTGTTCTATGAAATAATTTTTCTCGAACAAATACCTTTTGTGAATATAGTGTATCAAAATAAGGAAAAGAATGTTTGTTTATATAACATCTGTTTTCTGCTGCATACTTTTGATGTGTGTGGCAGATAAATTGAATAAAAGGGCAAAGGTTTTACCTTTTGCTATTGTTTTTTTGATTTTATTCACAATATCTGGATTCCGCTATGGAGTTGGAACAGATTATTTTTTTACATATGTTCCAACTTATAAACAGATATATAATGGCACCCCCCCGCCAATGGAGCCAATATTTAAATGGCTTAACGGGCTGTGTATTGATTTTGCAGGTAGCTGGTATCAGTCTATCTTTATTGTTACAAGCTTTATATTCATAGGTTTAATATATATTGTTATATATAATATGCCATGTTCAAAAGTTCTATTGACTGTTTCTTTTTTGTGTGGTGGGTATTTCTTACTCTCATTGAATGTAGTTCGCCAGACAATAGCTACTGCATTATTCTGTTGCGCGTTATTGTTTGTGAAAAGAAATATGGATGGCAAAAATCAGTTACAGAGTCTTTTTGTGGCTTTTTCCTTAGTTGCGATAGCGGTAGGTTTTCATTATTCTGCTCTAATTTATTTTGCTGTCATTCCTCTCCTTTATCTAAAGCTTGACAAAAAAATATATTTGTCCCTTTTTGCTTTTTTGGCTGTTCTTGTACCTACCTTTGTTGCAGTTATTGGTATCTTGCTCAAAGGGACAAAGTATGGGAACTACATATCCGGCTACTATCCGGATCCTAGCAAAGTATTTTCGTTATCATCTTTATTGTTTGTAGGTTTCTTCTTTGTCTATTTGTTTACGAAATCTAAAGAGGGCGATCATTGGTTTACGGTTTTTAGAAATTTGCATTTCGTAGGATCCATAGCTATTATGATTGGTCTGTCTATACCACTAGGTCAGAGAGTTTCTGCATTATTCTATTTGCTTAATTTTCTTAGCATACCGTATTATCTTGAATACTATATTGCAGGAAAAAAGAAAACCTTTGTAAAAATATTATATTTTTCTTTATGTCTTTTTATATTCCTACACACGTTATCAGTTAATGGAAATGGCATTCTGCCATATAATTCCGCTATATAATATTAGCTAACGTAGACGTTAATTGCAGTGCTTTTAAATTAAGAAACAGGGAACTGAGCTGCAATAGAAGATTTTGTCGCAATGTTTTTTCTAAATAAAGCTTGAATGATACTATAGGAGTGAGTATTCATGTCGTATGAACCAGATCGAAGCAAATCGCGTATTATATGGGTTGATATTGCTCGCGCAGTAGCCATGGTGCTTGTTTTTACCGGGCATCTCGGTGCGAGCTGGTTTCCGCAGTTGGAACCATTGCTGACTGCCATATATACCTTCCACATGCCCTTGTTCTTCTTACTGAGCGGATTGTTCTTCAAACCGACTGTCAATCTGTTGAATTTGATCATTAAGCGAGCAAAGACCTTGCTTATCCCTTACTATTTATTCTCAGTGTTCGCATTTATACCTCCCATAGTGAAATTACTCCGACCGTCATTGTATGAATCTGCTGGAAAAACTGCTGATTCCAATCCTCTGAGCGCGATTATCGCCATTGTATTTGCACAGGGCAATGCTGGATTATGGTTCTTGTGGTCATTGTTCGTAGCCATACCTTGTCTATGGCTTACAGTGCGAGTCGTGCGATTCAACAAATTGGTGTTGGCTGCAGTCCTTTTGGTGTATCTCATCATCGATTTCTTCCTCAAGGGTACTTCTGTGGCAGCAATGCTTCCTTTCCAGCTTGGGAAAATCTTTGAGGCCACTGCGTATGTAGGATTTGGATATCTCATTGCTCAGGCATGTGACATTCGAAAATGGGATCGGCTGAACTTCAGCCACAAACTTGGCGCATTTTTGGTTTTCACTGTAGCGTTTCTGATTTTGGAACATTTCTCTGCAGCACAGCCTGTGGCTACAGGTGCGATGCTTGCCACACTTGCACTGTTTACCACGTTCTTTGGCATGGCGATGGCTATCGCTTTCAGCCTGTTGTTGCCAGAAGCGCGTTGCTTCGCCACAATCGGTCGGGACAGTTTGGTTTTTTACGCCTTGAATGATTTTGCTCTTAAGATGGTCAAGTTTGTTTTGTTCTCCGCTGTTGGTATTCCTGTGGCTTCTTTGCCGTTGGGAGGACAGCTTCTCGTTGGATTCTTAACACTTATCGCTGCGATTGCTGTCTGCTATGTTCTTGACATCTTTATTCAGCGTCATATGCGGTGGGCTATTGGCGATTTCGGTTCAGTCCGTCATTCCTAATTGAATTCGGAGAGCGTTTTGCTGCTTCGAATTTATCGAATTGATAATCCAGGGTTGACTATTAGTTATGTCGTTACAGTCAGATAACTGTAACGACATAACTAATAGTCTCCTTTGTACTCCGATTATATGGGATCATTCTGAGAAGAATTGGAATGGCATATCATTAAGGGTAGGGGGCTGCGGACGCTTTCTTGGAGACTGAACGAAAGGATTATGGTATGTTCAGTCCCGCGGAACGGCGGCGTGCGGTGGAGCTGTATTCCGCTACGCCGATGACCACGGCCTAGGTGGTGAGGCATCTGGGTTATCCGACCAGGCAGTGCCTGGAACGCTGGCTGGTGGCGGATCCCCGGTATGCTGGCCATATGGCGAAACCAATCATCCCGCTGGAAACGAGTGATATGACCTGATTTTTGTTCTGCATTTCCTCTCTAACTCGATGGGAGATGATGGAACCATGGCAAGGGGCACTCGATACACTCCGGAGTTCCGGGCGAAGGCCGTCAGGTTGCTGACGGAGTCCAGGTCGTCGTATTCGTCGGAGACGAAGGCGATCGAACAGGTCGCCAAGGATCTGGGGATAGCGCCGGAATCACTGCGGCGCTGGCGCAACCAGTCGGACGCGACGGCCGCCGCGGAGACGAAGCAGTCCGTGCAGGAGGCGATGGCGGAGTTGAAGCGGCTGCGGGCGGAGAACACGGAATTGCGCCGGGCGAACGAGATATTGACTGAATATTTGCTTGTTTTGAGGCCATTGTTATTGCAGGAGAAGGCCAATCGCACTTTTTGACGATTATTGCGGTTCAAGGCCATCGTTATTGCGTATCGAGGCCGCCGCTTGTCAGGCTCCTTTCACCATGCGAGGCACGTGTGGTGAAAGGAGGCTGCCAACATGGCAAGGAAACCAAGGCCAAGTGTCTTTCGTCAAATAAATCTGCGTGTCGTCACCAGTTAATCTGAACACCATCGGCGTTCAAAATGGACACCGTCACCGGCGGCCGGGTTGGTTCCGCTCTTTTCGTTTATTTCATCAGGGAGTGGCTGTTGCGGTATGACTCGCCACGGAACCTGACGATCCTTCCGTGGTGCACGATGCGGTCGATGACCGCGGCGGCCATGTCGCCGTCTCCGAACACCTCGCCCCACCGTCCGAACTCCAGGTTCGTGGTGAACACCACGCTCCGCTTCTCGTAGGAATCCGCGACGACCTGGAACAGGAGCCTGGCCCCGTCGATGTCGATCGGCAGGTAGCCCAGCTCGTCGATGACCAGCAGCCTGGCGCGGCCTATCGCGCGCAGTTCCGCGTCGAGCCGGTTCTCGTCCCTCGCCCGCCGCAAACGCATCACCAGCGACGACGCGGTGAAGAACCTCACCGGCATGCCCCTCTCGCACGCCAGCATGCCCGTGGCGATCGCCATGTGCGTCTTGCCGCATCCCACGTCGCCGTAGAGCACGAGGTCCTCGGCCCGGTCCACGAAACCGAGGTCCATGAGCTGCTCGCGCCCCCAGTCGGCGGGGAACGACGCCATGCCCCAGTCGTATCCGTCGAAGCCCTTGACGCACGGGAATCCCGCGTTCCTGATCAGCCTGGCGCGCCTGGATTCCGTCCGGCTGGCGTTCTCGGCCCTGAACAGGTCGGCCAGCACGCCGAGCTGGCCGGGCGTGGCGCCCGCGACCACGGAACGCAGCACGCTCCTGGTCAACGGCAGCCCGCATGCGAGCTCCATGACCTCGTCCGGGGTGGACTTGCTCACGGTCCGCCCGCCCCTGCGTCCGCCCGCCGCGGCGTCCGTCGACTCACTCATCGCCGTCCTCCCTCATGAACCTGCTGTACGTGTCGAGCCTGGCCCTCGATTCGGGACCGTCGCCCTGCGCGATCCGCCTGGCCGTCTGGTCGATCGCGGCCCTGTCGGGCCTTCTGCCCGCGGCGACGATCTCGACGACGGCCATGACGGCCGCACGGAAGCCACTCACCACGGCCGCGTGGCGGATGTCGTCGACCAGCAGGCCGCGTTCGCGCGGCTCCATCCGGTCGAGCAGCACGCGCGTCTCCTCCGGGAAGTCGGAGCGTATGGGACTCTCGCCCCACGAACGCGGCTTGCGTGCGATGATGGCGAGCAGCGACAGCGGGTCCATCGCGGTGTCGGGGCTGCGCCCCCACCTGCGCTCCAACGTGACGATCGGCTCGCCGTCCATGGAACGCAGCTCGACCCGCAGGGCCCGCACGCCGGCCATGAGACGCATGGAATGCCATTTCGGGCCCGCGAGGTAGCGGTTCGAGTCGATCGTGACCGTTCCGGTCCTGTCGGCCTTCACCCCGCGCCAGTCGCACGCGTCGAACATGGACGGCGGCAGCGGGAGCATGTGGTCGAGGTCCGTCTCGAACAGGTCCCGGATCGGCACGTCCTCGCGGTAGTGGACGCCGCGCGCGATCTCGTCGCAGCGTTCCAACCACGCGTCCGTGAGCCGGTCCCATCCCTCCGCGGACGGCGTCGGCACCATCAGGTTGCGGCGCAGGAAACCGACCGCGTTCTCCGTGCTTCCCTTCTCCCAGCCGGAATAGGGGTTGCAGAACCTCGTCTCGAAGCCGTAGTGCGCGCAGAACAGCGAGAACAGCCTCGTCTGGGTGACGGTCCCGTCGGCCCTGCGGTGGCCGACCCCGGTGGCGTTGTCGAACACTAGCACGCGGGGGACCATGCCGGCATGGGAGAACACCTTGTTCAGACCATGGCACACGCATTCCGCGGTCTCTCCCGGCAGCGCGGCCACGTATCTCATGTTCGAGTACGGGAACGAGACCACCAGGAAATGCACGGTCCGTTCCACGCCGGCGACCACGGCCAGGGCCTGGCCGAAATCGACCTGCGCGCTGCCCGGCGCCCATTCCAGCTCACTGAACCCCTCGGCCTCGCCGCGGTGGCGTTGGCGCCAGCGCTTGACCCATCGCTGCACCGACGAATAACTGCCCTCGAAGCCGCATTCCTCCACGAGCCGCTCGTGTACGCGCCGGGCGGTGTGCCGCTGTTTGCGTGGCATGCGCCGGTCGGCCTCGAGCCATTCGTCGGCCTTGCGCGCGTACTCGCCCGCGACCAGGGAACGGCTCGCAGTTCCCCCGGTCGGCGGAACGGGCGAATAATCGCGGGTCGCGTACTTGACCACGGTCGTCCGCGAAACGCCCAGTTCCCTAGCTATCTGCGTATGCGTCAGGCCTTTCGTCTCGAGCTGCCTGATACTCTGTTGAATACGCACCGGTGTCGTCATTCCTTTCCTCCCGAGGACCATGTGTTGGTTGTTAGCACTCGGGAATCTATCAGGAACCGTACGGCACCGGCGCTTTTCTTCCGCCGATGCCATTTCCGTCCGCCGTCCGTGTCCAATATGAACGCTTATGCCGTTCAGATTTGGTGGTGACGCCGTACACGTTTATTTGACCATAAACACCAAGGCGATACCCCGCCTGAACGACCAGGGCCTGTCCGGCAGGGCGATAGCCAGATCTCCGGGAATCGCGAGACAGAGCGTGGCCGAGGTGCCGTCCGCCTCGGCCGCCGCGGGAATCGCCTATCCGGACGTGGCCGCGAAGCCTGACGGCGAGGTGTATTCGATGCCGTTCCCCGGCAGGGGCGAACGGGAAAGCGTGTACGAACAGCCCGACTGGGCCGGGATTCACCGCGAGCTCGCCCGCGTCGGCGTGACGCTGCGCATCCTGCATGGCGAGTACGCCGATGAATAAGCCAGCGCCGGCAGACCGCGCATGGGTTGCGACCGTTTCCGCAAGCAGTACGCCGCGTATGCGGCGAGGACCGGTGTGACGAGCGGGGTCGAGCACAGGGCCGGACAGGCCATCGAGGTCGACCGGGCCGGTAAGACCATACGGATCGTCGACCCGGTCACGGGCGACGAGTCCGGGGCGTGCCTGTTCGTCGGCGTGCTGCCGACCGGCCGGAAACAGCGTACGAGGTGGCGGACTGGATCTACGGCAGGAAGGCGCGGCCCAACTGCCATGTCGCGTACGCGCGCAACTGGTGTTCCGTCCCGTACGCGTACGCCGGGGCCACCGTGGACCTGCGCGTCGGCGCCGGCACAATCCAGGCTCTGCAGCACGCACCGGCTCCTGCCATCCACGGCCGCCAACCAGTACAGCACAAACGAGACCGACCCGCCCGGGAAGACCGTATGGAGGCAGTGGGACCGGGAATGCTGCGAGAAGTGGGCGCGGCGGGCCGGCCCGGACTGCGCCGACGTCGTCGGGAGGCTGTTCGCCGCGCAACGGTTCGATGATCAGGGCGTGGAGCCCGCGCTGGCGGTGCCGCGCCTCTCGAGGTGCTATACCCGAGCAGCGTCTCGAACACGCGTGCTCGCCGGCCCTGCGGTCGGTGACGTCGCCGCGGCACTCGCACATCAGGCCGATACCTGAGACCGGCCGGGACATGACGGGTGAACCGGTGTATTTCGTCAAATCGAGGTGGACGCTTCGAGGTGGTGACGTTTTCTTGGACTCCCCGATCGGGAGGAGAACCCCCTTATGGCGAAGTGCGGCAAGGAGCAGCGCGACAGGGCCGTGGACCTGTACATCAGATACGAGTGCTGCGCCGCGGACGTGATCCGCGAGCTCGGCTATCCCAGCAGAGGGATGCTGCCGGTGTGGTACCGGGAACGCCTCGAGGAGGAACGCACCGGAAGACGGTCCACTCGCGGGAAACGGTACCGGCGGTACACGGACGAGCAGAAACAGGCCGCGGTGGACCACTACCTCGAATACGGCAGACGGCTCAGCCGCACCATGCGGATGCTGGGATATCCCAAAAGCAAGGAACTGCTCATGGCGTGGATCGACGAGCTGGCGCCCGGCCGACGCAAGCTGAGGCACGGCCCCGTGCCCGAGGAACTGAAGCGGAAGGCGGTGGTCGCGGTCGCGTCCGGACGGCTGAAATCGCGCGAGGCGGCAGCCGAACTGGGCGTGGAGGCGTCCGTCGTCGGGAAACTGGAAACGGCAGATGCTCGCCGGATCCAAGGAGACGCACGTGACACAAACACCCAGAAGGAAGCCCCCGACGGCCGGGGAGGGGAAAACCGGCGTGGAGCCCTTTACGCCGGCGGCCATGCCGCCGGCCGCCGCCGGACCGCGGGACGTGGCCGGCCTGGCGGACGCGGTGGCGTCGATGGAGCGGAGACTTGCGGAGATGCAGGCCCGTCTGGACGGGCTGGACGCCGGCATCGAGGCCAGACGACGGACCGAGCGCGAGCTCGACATCCAGATCGCGATCCGGAAGGGCACGTTGGAGCTGTTGGGAAAAGAGCCGGGCGCAGACCCGGAAAACCTGACCAACCGAGAGAAGACGATCCTCGTCAAGACCGTTAGCGAGACGCTGGGCGTGACCGCCGGAAGCCTCTTGCCCGTGGTCGGCATCGCGCGCGGCACGTACCACTACCAGCTCAACGCCATGAAACGCCCCGACAAGGACGCGCCGTTGCTGGAGCTCGTGCGAGAGGCGTTCGAGAACAGCGAACGCCGCTACGGGTACAAGCGGGTCCACCTGGAGCCGGAAAGCATGGGTATCAGGGTATCGGCCAAACGGATCATGAGGCTCATGACGAAGAACGGGATCAAGCCGTCGTTCAAGAGCGCGAAGCGGTACGGCTCGTACAAGGGCGAGCCGGCCAAGGCCCCGAAGAACCTGGTGAACCGCGACTTCCATGCCGAGCGTCCGAACATGCTGTGGGTCACGGACCTGACCGAGTTCTCGATTCCCGCGGGCAAGGCCTATCTGTCGCCCGTGATCGACTGCTACGACGGGCTTCCGGTCGCGTGGACGATCGGCACCAGCCCGAACGCGGCATTGGCCAACGGCATGCTCGCCGACGCGTGCTCCACGCTCAGGGACGGGGAGAAACCAATCATCCATTCCGACCGTGGCTGCCACTACCGGTGGCCCGAATGGATCCGCATCCGCAAGGACAACAACCTGACGCGTTCGACGGGCGCGAAGGGATGCAGTCCGGACAACGCCGCCGCGGAAGGGTTCTTCGGCCGTCTCAAGCAGGAGTTCTTCCACAAGCGCAGCTTCGCGGGCGTTTCGATGGACGGGTTCATCGACATGCTCGACGAGTACATGGTCTGGTACCGGGACAAGAGGATCAAGACGGAGTTCGGACACGGGCATCATGGACCGTCGACGCGGGCTCGGTCTTGTGGCATGATTGGTGGTGATGGAATCAATGACGAGTCCAACAAAACGGCACCGGCCCCTGCTGCGGAAAAATAGTGCAGAAATTGCTTAAGAAAAATTGAAGCAAAACAATCTGGGGGTCGCGCCGGAGACGCTGCGCCGTTGGCGCAACAAGACGGACGCCACGGTCGCGGCGGAGACCAAGCAGTCGGCCGAAGACGCGATGGCGGAGTTGAAGAGTTTGCGGGCCGAGGTCGCGCGATTGAGGCGGGCGAACGAGATATTGACGACGGCGTCGGCTTTTTTCGCGGCACGGCTCGACCCGACACGGCGTTGATGGTCGCTTACATCGACGAATTCAAGGACCGTTTCAGGGTCGGGCCGATCTGCAGGGTGCTGGCCGCTTCGCTGGACTGCGGGTTCATCACGCCGCGCGGCTACCGCATGTTCAGATCCAAGCCCGTCAGCCGTATGGCCGCCAGGCACGAGGCGCCGGCCCGCGGCATCCTCGAGATCCATGCCGATTCCTTCATGGCCGTGTACGGGCACCGCAAGACGCACGCCCGGTTGTTGGCGCGGGGCTGGGATCCGGCCGAGATCGGCCGCGACCAGGTGATGAACGTCATGCGGGAATCGGGAATCCGCGGCGTGCGCCGCGGCAGGACGCCCGTCACCACCAAACCGGCGAGGGGCACGGGCGGCAGGCCCGACCTCGTGGAACGCGGGTTCGAGGCGGAGGCGCCGAACCGGCTGCACGTGGCCGACATCACCTACGTGCGCATGGCCAACGGCTCGTTCGGCTACACGGCGTTCGCCGCCGACGTGTTCGCCCGCAGAATCGTCGGATGGGCGTGCGCCACCACCATGGACGCCAGGGAGCTGCCGCTGCAGGCGCTGGGACAGGCGATATCATGGGCCGCCTCGCATGGCGGCACGGACGGTCTCGTGCACCATTCCGACCATGGCGCGCAGTACATCAGCCTCGTGTGCACCACCAGGGTCGGGGAATTCGTCATGCTTCCCTCGACCGGCACGGTCGGCGACTCGTACGACAACGCCATGGCCGAGAGCGCCGACGGCGCGTACAAGACCGAGCTCGTCTGGCGACGCAAGCCCTTCCGGGATTTGAGGGACCTGGAATTGGCGACGTTCCGGTGGGTCTCGTGGTGGAACTCGGAGCGTCTGCACCAGTCCTTGGGCTACAGGACACCGGAACGGACCGAAACCGAGTATTATGCAAACCAAGCGGCGCAAGCCGCCCCACTATAAGGGCGGAACAAAAATCAGGCCATATCAAGAAGCTGTGCCATGCATAAGTGAGAAGTCTCATGTTAAGAAGCCAAATCTGCCATATATAATGCAGATATAGGTTGCAAGATAGTAGTGTCAGAAGGCCGCGCGCCTTTTGGTCATGACCATTTTATTAATCACTCTGCTCCTGCTCATAATTATGCATCATGTTCGCAAAGCTCTTCCGGTTCAATACAACTGTCAGCAGACTTCTTTTCGGAGGTTGGAGAACTGAGATGTCTTCCGTTCTTCAACCTCGAGTTGAGCATAGTGAATGACATGCTCAACTCGTCGTATGAAAGCTTCTTCAGAAACGATCACTGCGGGCAGCAGCCTTCTTCATATCATCGTCAGTGAATTCACCCCGGAGTTTCTGTGACGCCTTTTGCATAAACAAAGTGTATTTGAGCCAGTGCATACTTCTGATTGTCTTGAAAAACATCATCAATACTGAGTACAAGGAAACCGCTATAGCTACTCTTGCATACTCCTTATAGATGTACAGCGAGATAAGCGGAAGAACTGCTGTAACCATTGTCCAGACAATGATGCTTGACCAGTTTCTAGATAATTCACCAGAATACTTGGTTATCACATATTTCATTCGTCCCGAACCAGACTGATACACCATGGAACAAATAAAGGTGGCCGCAGCCATAAGAAGTCCGGAAAACAGAAGACAAGGAAGTAAACAATTCTGCGCAGGGCTCTTCGAAATCAAAGGTACGACACCCCGACATATACCAAGACACGCTAACTACCAATGATGCAACGGCGTCGACGAATGGGTGTGCCGCAATGCTATTCGCAATGGAAGACGCAGGTGTATCTGGAGCATTCTTTGTTTTCTTCATGTTTCTATGACTGTCTTTCCCGTGTTATCCGATACAAGTTTTCCTCTTGCTGCTCGCAAACGGTCACGAGATGTTTTATAAGATTCGTAAACTGATGCGTTTCACCTTTTGAAATGACGATTTCCTCCTGTTCCGTAACCGGATGCTCGACAAGATTGAGCTCAAGTAATTTATCGGCAAAGTCAACGCCGCTAACACTCATTTTCTTTCCCTGACCAGCCACGAATGGAACGAAGTCAGAGACCGATAATTTAAATCTTTTCCTCGGCATTGAAAAAACAGAATCATTCGAAATAGATATTTTGACATCAACATCAATATCCGCTCCAATTTCATTAGCCAACTTCTGGCAATACTCTCCGGCAGTGCCGCCCTCGTTTGGAATTGAAGACAATGTCTGCTTTGTCGTGAATTTTGCGTGCAGAGAAGATAATCCCTTAACCTCTTCTCTGAATCTTTCTAAACTGTCAATCGTAACAACGGGAGCAACGTTCCACTTCATTCCCGTTTCAAGAGGCCAATATCTTGCAAGAGCTCTTTCAAGAGGAGACACGCTACGGCTTGTGGATGAGCCGCCAATTCGTCCCACAATTCCTTCATTGGGGAAAAACGCGTAGGCCGAAGATTTAGCTAGCCTGCCACTATCGTCTCCCACATAGTCATCCATGTAGTCGGTAACGCGTTTGTTTTTATCGTCTATATGCCTCATAAACGCTGAATCAAATTCTTCATAGACACTTAGAATCGGATACTCTTCGTCAAGCAAAACGTCATACCTAATGTCTTTGATGGCTTTATTGTCCCATGCCGTGTCCTTTAGCTCAGACAGATGTTCCCACCAATTTAAGTTTTCCACGGGCCTGTATGAAGATCCGTCACAGCTCCTTTGGGATAACCAATAAAAGGCAACCGTACGTTTCATGACTTCCGTCTCCTTGAATTTCACACCCTGCACCATCTCTTCAACGAGAAGGCGTAACCACTCGGATATTATGATACTCGTCATTATTAATGCTGAACCCCCGAGTTCTAAATAGATGCGCAACACCTGTCTATGGTTGGAAGTGTTCAGGTTCATGACCGGAGAAAGTGTCGCGCTCGATATGAAAGCGTATTCCCACCTGTCGGCAGAGGAACATGTCCGGATCGACGAATTGCGGAACCGGGAGGGTGGATTGGCTACAATGTATTAGACAGTCCGATGAGGGACGAATGACATGGGATTGGAGGCCGACGATGGCCGGCCCGAAGTATCCCCGCCACTACGACGAGGCGTTCAAACGGCAGATCGTGCAGTCGTGCGAGAGCGGCAGGCCATCCCGGGAGATCAGGGCCGAGCACGACATCGCGCATTCCACACTGCACCGTTGGGTCCAGGGCATCCGCAACAGCGGCTCCACCCGGGCCGCGGACAACCGCACGCCCGAGCGGAACGAGCTGATCGAGCTGAGGAGACGCAACAGGCGGTTGGAGATGGAGGTGGACGTTTCAGAACAGGCGGCGCCGGTATTCGCGCGAAGGTAGACGTGATACGGGCCGCCGCCGCCCGTTATCCGATATCAGCGCAATGCAGAATACCGGGCGTTCTCCGCTCTACCTACTACTGGATGACCGGGCATCCCGAAGCCGAGCGGGTGGACCCGATCGCCGGCGACGTGCACGCGGTCCGGCGCGACAGCCATGAGCGTTACGGCGCCAGGAAGATCAAGGCCGCGCTGGAGCGGAGGGGCGTCACCGCCTCCAGAAGGCGCATCGTCGACATCATGAAACGGCGGGACATGACGAGCGCGTACACGCGCAGACGGTTCAAACCGCACAAGACGCGGGTCAACGAGGCGAAGCTCGCGAACCTGCTGGACCGCGGGTTCGACGGCTACGCCCCACGCACGCGTCCGGCGAGCGACCTGACGTACGTGAGAGTCGGGGACGGATGGGCGTACGTGTGCCTGCTGGTCGACCTGGCGGACAGGGGCATCGCCGGCCATTCCGTCGGACGGACCAGGGACGCGGGCCTGGTGCTGGCCGCGTTCGCCGCCCTCGACTTCCCGCTGACGGATATTCAGGTGTTCCACACCGACCGGGGCGGCGAGTTCGACAACACGAGAATCGACGAGCTGCTTCGCGTGTTCGGCGTCAAGCGGTCGCTGTCGCGCAAGGGCGACCCCTGCGACAACGCCGTGGCGAGTCGACGAACAGGCTGTTGAAGAAGGAGCTCGTGTACCGGAACCACTGCACCACGATCGAGCGACTGAGGCGTGACCCCGACGACTACGTGTGGTGGTCCGACAACCAGCGGCTCCGCTCCGCCCTCGGATACCGGAGCCCGAAGGAATTCACCGAACAGGGACTCGTCCTCTAAGGAACTGTCCAACACACCGTTGCCAATCCAGTCCGGGGTATCTGGCGTGGCGGGTGGCCAGCATGTTGGCCCTTTTCTCGTAGGGGGCACCATCGAACTCGTATGCCATGATTCGTTCCTTTTCGGGATCATGGTGTTGCGACGTTCACTAGAACCCGTCCTCCAACATCGCCTCGCTCGGTTTCCGGTAGCTGAGCGTCTTCCTGGGCCTGTCGTTGAGCTTCTCGGCAACCGCGCGGTCGCCGACCTCCGGAGGACGCTTGCAAATCATGATCAAGGGGGAGCATGGAACCACGGACGGCGTGCGCCTGTCGTCATGACCACAATGCGAGTGATCGCCAATCCTCGGGGAATCCCATTTCCGTTGCAAGAATTTCCGGATAGCGGTCCATGAGACTGATGAATTTGTTCTTCCATGCGGAGCCATCGATTTGTTGCAGCAGGTAGTTTTCCATGGTGAGGAAGGCGGCGGGGCCGGTAGAGTCCGTTCTGAAAGCGTCCCAATCGTTGCCCCACCATTCATTGGCGTGCAAACCGCTCCGATGCTTAGGCAGCTTCGGAACAATACGGGTACTGGTCTCGTTCCAGAAACGATCATGATGTGCAACCATGTTGCGGACCTGCCTAATCGTTTCCAACCAATTTGAGAGAATCTTGATATCTCCATGTACTTCGGGATTGGTATTTGGATTAAAAATATGAAGCTTCGCTGCTAGCTTTCTTTTAACAGAATCAGGGGATCCCTGATAAAAATACCCTTTCAACGTTCCGTAGCTTAGGCAGCCTACTATCATCCAATACGGCGGCAAGGGGTCTTTATATGTTCTTTTGAAATGTTTAAGGTATGGCAGATTAGATTTCGTGAACGATGCTCTTAACGAGTTAATGCATGCCAGATAGTCATCAAAGCTAAGCTCAGGCAATCCTTCAGGCTTGGTATATCCAAATTCGCCGCCAAACAAGGAAAGCTCGTGTGCGAGAAAGCTTTTGAGATATATTTCAAAGGTGATTATGCCGTCGAACACGAGAGTTCTCAGTTCCTGATCGAATATGTATCTGCACCAGATTTGCTGGAACTGTGTCCCCTTTCTGAACGGGAGGACATGCTTGTAGTCGCATGAGGAAGATGGGCTAAGGAATTGATACCAGTATCCTTTTAGACGAAAATAGCCAACCTGTTCGAGGTGGCGTTCAAGGGTCTCGGCATCTACTCTGCCCAAGCCGTTCCTAATTAGAGTGGCTGCCAGATCTGAAAAATCTTTTGGTGGGTGCTTCGGATAGGAAAGAACTTGTGCGTTGCCGTCATGCGAATTTGCCATGGAATCCCCTCGAGCAAGAAAAATGCCACCCTAGTGTGCTTCAGTGAGAGGCATTGGTGGCTTTTAACAAATGGATAGTCTACCAAAGGTAAAACTTTTTGTCCAATAAAAGACATTCCATACTTCTAGTGGTTGACCTAAGGAGAAAACGCTAAATATGGTGAGTGTATACAGGATTCATCTCATTTCACTCTGTCGAAGTGTAATCATGATTTCGATTCGATCGGGCCGAATCGGCAAATGATTGACTTGTTCTTCTACTCTTGGTTTGCTTCTCGTCTCCTCCATATAATCGACAGTGAGAGATGGTAGTCAAAGGAGAGTTTCACAGGCGCACAAGCTCAGCAGAACCAAGCGCAGGCTGAACAACAGACCTAAGTGCAGGCGAACCAACAGGATTCAGGAGTCGTAGCAAAAGTGCATGGGCGCGAAGAAAAGTGCAGCGGTTACGCTAAAAAGGTGCATACCATGTGTGTTCCGGGTACTGGCGTATTCCATTCTGGCGTGCCTCGGGAATCGAGCTTTTGAAATCGCGGTGGTGAATAGGGGAGCGTCGTAGACCGGGAGAAAAGTCTCCGCAAGGATGTCTATCCGGCTTATTTGCGGCAGATTCGAAGAGTTGGTTTTTACTAGGTGGCTTATATATGGCACCTTTTCCGCAGCATGCTGAATATTTGTAGCTTTTGAGGCCACTGGTTATTGTGCTTGGGGACCAGCATTATGGTGGGAGAAGGCCGGTGGCGGATTGATTAGAAGCCGCCGGCCTTCGGGACTAGTTGTCGAGCATGGCCTGCCCGTGGCGTTGCCTCATGTTGTACTCGCCTGTATTAATCCAGACCGCGTTGCGCGGTAGTGCCCGAAAGGTTGCGCACTTTGGATCATGGCCGTCCATGGCGCGATGATCAGTTCGCTTCCACGAGACTGTCATCGAGCCGGGACATATCCATGTAGCGCCGGTCGGACCAGCTGTTGGCGGTGACGTACCTGATGCGGGCGCACACGAGCATGAGCGCGCTGTTGCTGTCCGGGAAGCCGCCCACGACGCGCGTGCGCCGGCGGATCTCACGGTTCAGCCGTTCGATCATGTTGTTCGTGCGCAGCTTGGTCCTGTGGTTCACGGGGAACTCGCCCAGCAGATAGGTCGTCGTCTCGCCGATCCCCTCGCGCAGGCAGTTGGCCGCCGACCTGAGTTTCCTGGATTCCATCTCCGCGGCGACGGTCTCGGCCTGGCCAGGGCTGTTTCGCGCGATTCCTGCGCGAAGACGGCCTTCAGGGCCGCGGAAGCCCAATCCCTGTGGCTGGGCGGCGTCTTGGAGAGCACGTTGCGCATGAAGTGCACCATGCACCGCTGGTACCTCGCCTTCGGCAGCATCGAGTTGACGGTGGACACGAGCCCGGCGCACCGGTCTCCGACCACGAGCCGGACGCCCTTGAGGCCGCGTTCTATCATGCCCCTGAAGAACTGCTCCCAGCTGGCCGCGTCCTCCCTCATGCCCTCGTCGACCGCGATGACCTCCCGGTGGCCGTCCGCGTCGACGCCGATGGCGACCAGGACGCTTACGTTCTCCACGTGCCCGCCCCAGGAACGCTTGTGACACACGCCGTCCACGAACACGTACGGCCACGCGCCCTCCAGCGGCCTCGTGCGCCACTTGTCGATCTCCCCGTAGACCCTCTTGAGCTTGTCGGAGAGCGTCTGCGAGGGCATGCGCTCTCCCCACAGCAATTGGCTGATGTCATCGACCCGCCTGGTGCTCACGCCGGCCATGTACATCCCCATCAGCGCCCCCTTGACACTTTCCTCGCGACGGCGGTAGCGTTCGATGACCTGGCTGCGGAACGTCTCGCCCTTCAGCTTCGGGACCCGAAGGTTCAGTTTGCCGGCCTTGGCGGTCAGGTGGCGGTCGTAGTGGCCGGCCCGGAAGGCCTTCCTGTCGCCGCTTCTCTCGTATCTGGCGGCGTTGGGATCCGGTCGGCCTCCTCGTTGAGCATCAGGTTGATGGTCTGCTCGACCTTCTCCCGCACCATCCGGTCGAGCTTGGACTCGAACATGGCGTCGTCGAACTGTATGATTTCCTTGGACATGGCGCTGACCTGCTTTTCAATCGCGGTTTTCTATGTTTGGCGACTGAAAATCGTACCAAGACCGGGCCATGTCCTTTTCCATCAGGCCCCAAAGCCGAATCTGCGCAAACTATCGGACGTTATCTGCGCTATCGATGTGATAATATCAAAAAATTATTGACATGTCTTATGCCGTTGATGGAGACGGAATAGATGGGGTGGTAATTCTTATGGTCGCATCTCAGTTGGAGTGGTCAATCATTAAGCAGCTTCCGCGCATAGACCGAAACGAAGAACTGACGATATTGCTTGGTGCTGGAGCGTCCGTTCCTTCGGGGTTGCCTTCATGGAAAGATTTAATTGGCAATATGCTCCGACAACAAGGAATGACAGTGTCTGCAAATATGGCGTCGTTATTATGTGATGCTGGTGATTTGCTATTTTTAGCTGAAGCTGTAAAACAACATTGCGGCAATGAGAATGAGTGGAAGAGATGTATCCTCGCCGCACTATACCCGGAGGGTGCTTCATATAACCCGTATCCTCCGTCATATTTCCATCAGCAAACAGCAAGACTCGCTTTCCAGCATCAGGAATCTGTTCATTTGGCGACGCTAAATTTTGATTTACTTCTTGAATATGCCATTGCTCGCATTGCGGTTGATTCAGGGAAACAGACTTTTCCTCCTGTTGAGCATTTACACGGTAAGGTTTTCCCGGCAAGTGATGGAAGTTCGGCAACTGTAGAAGATGTTGTTCTTACGCATGATGACTACAACAAAGCCATGAGAGATGGTAAGAACCATGCTAAGCATTATCTTGAGCAGACAGTGACAGAGGGGCATCATTTACTTATTGCCGGAACGTCTTTTAGCGATCCTGATATGAGATTCTGGTTGTCTGATGTTTTACAGAACTCAGGTGATTCTCGGGCTACGGTTTTGATTGCGCGTGAAAGTATGCCCGAGGTGACGCTAAATCAGTTTATGGGAATGAAGAAAGTGCTTGCTGCTCAATGGGAATCAATTGGATTTCATCCGATTTTTGTGAATGATTATACTGATGCGGCAACGCTGATTAACGAGATTGGTTATATGGGGAATTCTAGCTACTGCCCTCCAGCAACAAGAACTAAACGGCTATGGAAGAAGTTAACGGGAACGGAATTTCGTTCTTATCAAGAGAGGTTCGCAGAGAAGCTTCATGAGCAAGCTAGTCAGTGTGAGGCGTTGATTGGACATTGCAGAATCAATGTGACTCTCTGGATTGCGCATGGCAGTCAACTCACGCGATATGCTACTCATGATCGTATTTATCTGTACAAAGAACAGCTGCGGAATGAGGCGGTCGGGTTTGATAGCCCATATATTGCAGGACGTGTTCTTGGGACTAATCAAAGCAGTAGTCAGAGTTTTGAAAATGGAATATGGAAACAGGTAATGGCGTTCCCTATTCAGGTGCAGGAATCCAAAGGGTTCAGTATCCTGCCAATGGCTGTTCTTTCTATCGGGATAGGTAAGAAAATAAACAGTGTTGATAATAAAAATCTCGCAAAGAAAATGCAAGGTATGGTAAACGAATGGAGTAGTGAGTTACGAAAAGCGTTGTGATGAAAAAATGAGCTTGGTCATAGTGTGTTGTCCAGATTCACGCGTTATACTGACGTGAACCACATAGAAAGGAGACGGCAATGCGTTCTCATGCATCGGAAAAGGGGAGTAAGATTGTTCCGCTGCCTCCGAATGAGTTTTATCAGTCGCCTTTCGATGGTCGATGGCTTGATCTAGATGAATCTGAGGTTTTCCATCTAATCGATTTGCAGAGGAAAGCTTCTTCTCGTAATCCTATTGGATTTGAATCTGCTCACGACAAATTATAGTGCTGTTACCCACGTTCTTCCTGTCTGATAGGTCAGACAGGAAGAAAAGATAGAACGCCGATTTCTGATAATTAAAAATTTTGATTGTTTGATTCTGATGTTCCTTCTCTTAGACTTTCGTATAATAAAGGATGTAAAAGAAGGGGCGGTAGTGGCTAATGTTTATGAAATATGATGTGGCGCACTTGAAATGGATTCCTCCAGTCGCTTCTTTTCCCTCTGCACTATACCTTCAGCAAGAAGTTTCACTTTGTGTGTTAGCCACATATATGCTGTTGTTCCTTCGGAATAATCGGCTTCTGCATACATGTCGATGCGTTCGTCTCTTCGCATTTGTTCGACTTGATCAAAGGCTTTTTCGTCGTGCTTGGGATAAACCGCAAAAGTAGCGCCACCGTACCGTTTCACGACGGAAAATGCGGGGATGTCACTGGGGCCATCTGCAATATAGATCATATTTTTGAATTGGACTCGACGTAGTTCTTCGGGGACTTTCGCGTTTACGTCAATGTTTGGAGTTTCTGGAATACCTTTGTTTATTTCAAATAAAGCCCTGGTCTTAGACGTGTTATCGATAGTGTAACCAAGTTCACTAATAACTTTTTGCCCATTTTCATTTTCATCTTCAATGAATTCACATCCCCATATATGTTTCATATATGGTTCAATTTTTGAACCTTGAATTACTTTGGACATTCCAGTGCTGACAACATAGTTTTCCACATGAATGTCGCGTTCTCTATATGCGTCTTGATCGACTACTCGTTTAACTGCCTCGAAAATATCTGGGACACCTTTGTAGAATTTTAATTCTTTGCCAAAATCTTTTAGTTGTTCGTTATTCAGCCCAGGGAAGCAACCATCAGGGCGCGCATCTTTAATGAATTGGTTGAGATAAATGGTATCTTTGTTAACTTCAACGTCTTGCTCTTCCTTGTATTTTTGAGGAAGATTGTTAATCATTCTCCAGTAGTCTTTGGAGACTACGTCATATTTTTCAAAAATAGGATCTTGCATATATCCATCTACGAGGGTCTTATCAAAATCCCAAACTAAGGCAATGATATTGCTCATTTTCCCTCTTTTGACTCTTGTAACTCTCTGTCAGCTATATATATGTTAACTGATACAGATGATGTCTTTTAACAATTGTCGCTGATTTCATAAATTGACCATTTCATAATAATTAGGGTTGACGGTAATAATGTCGAGCCTGTGGTGGATATTACTATAAGTAATATCCACCACAGGAGGGAACCATGGATGGTCAGCTTCCTTACGATTATCGGGAACTTGCCTACGATTTGTATCACGCTGAGGACCAGCTTCTTGAGGGTCTTGTCTCTATGCGTGTGCAACGGGGTATGACTCAGGAGCAATTGGCTGATGAGATGGGTGTGTCCCAGTCTTACATATCTCAGATTGAGAACGGAAGAAAAAAGCTTGTGACATTGCTTACCGACTATGCGTTGGAAGTCGGGGCGCGCATTACATATAGCGTCGAGCCTGCGGAGCTAAAACCGGAGGGGTGCCGGAAATACGATACGTGGAAGGCCGTTCGACAATTGCAGGTAACAAGTGAATGGTCCAATGGCGATATAACGATGGGCGGCATCAACGTAGAGGTAACAGTATCCCGGCAAAAACCAAATCATGATGGTTTACGCAAGGTTACTGTAATGGGTGCTTCGGGCAAGGCTGCTCCTTGGCGTGCAAATAAAGACGTGGAATCGAAAAAGGAGCTGGTTGGATGAACGTCAACAGAATTATGCTGCTCGGCCAGTCAAGCGAGCGCGACCTTGCCCAAGACTCGCAGGAAGGCGCGGAAAGCAACATCAATTTTAATTTTGGTTTGAATCCAAGTGATGACAAGCCTTGGCCGTACGAATTAACGTTGCATTCGGAGATCACTCTCAAAAAAGGCGATTCCGAAAAGAATGTGTCTCCTTTTTTCGTATCCGATCTGCGCTATGCGATTCAATTCGATTCGCCCATTGATGATGAAAATACCCCGGAGGCTCTTTCCGTTGCATGGCCTTACATGAGGGAAAAGCTCGTTGAACAATTGCAGTCGCATGATATACCTGCGATGTCAATAGTGCCGTTGTCGATTGCTGCGTTGCCTGCGCAATCCCAATGATTCGGTTTCGGGTGTATGGGCAATGTTCTCGGCGGTGTCATCCAATTACTTATGAGTGGTCTAATGAACAGTCAGCCCGACTGTCACGGCGGTCCGGATTCTGGAGTGGTCTCTAAAGGGAAAGGTTCAGGCGGCCGTTCATTCTGCGGTGTATCTAATCCAATGCTTCAAAGCAGGTCTTGTACAGCCGAACGCGAGGTAGGGCATTGTACGAATAAGGTTCTTAAAAGGGGTGTGTTCTATGGTCTACTACACGCGCTTGAGGTTGGATTTGATGGTCTGTTCCTTGTCGAGGAAGAACCATGCGGAGCGGTTCGATGCTAGAGGTTGCCTCCATTTGAAATTCTTTGGAGTGCGCCGGCGTGCTACGTTAGGCGTGTACCCCCGTTCGTGCCCTGCTCTGGCTGCTTTCGCCTATTAAGATTAGTGCATTCCCGTTTAATTGCGGTGGAAGTCTTCGGGCGAAACCTGGGAGGAGTCGATGCGTCGGCTCCTCCTTTTCATTGTGCTTGAGTTTCTGCTGATTCCTTCTCGGGAGAAGGAACGGATGTCTTGATGTTTTGTCATACGAAACAACATCGTGCAATCTGGGACGTTGCCTTGGACGTTTTCTGTTTGTGTGTGGAGGCTTTTGCGGTGTCCCCCTTCTTATATTGGGTTGGGAATTGTTTCGATCGGGATGGTGACGTTTTCGGGATTCTTGGTTCTTGTTCCTGATAGGGGAGGGTCGGAACGTCGAATATATGAAAGGCGGAGTCTTGGATGCTTTTTCTTGCCATGGACGCATGCTTCAGGCCGCTTCGGCACGTTCTACACTCCGTAAATGTTTTTTTTGGAGACGCCTAAAAGAAAACAATGTGACGGGCTTTTATATAAGAGAAGAAAAACTGGCTGAGGCGCATTGAAATAACGGACCCAACCCCGAAAAGTCATATAATGACTAGCAAGAGAGACGCTATCAAAGGGGAGAGCATGGGATTCAGGATTCGAAAAAGCATCAGCTTGGGTAAAGGCATGCGCGTCAATCTCGGCAAAAACGGCATCAGCAGCGTCACATTCGGCAAACGCGGAGCGCCACACGTCACAGTGGGAAAGCGCGGCACCTATGTTGGAGCCAGTGTTCCGGGAACCGGCATCAGCTACAGCCAAAAGATCTCAGATGAGAAGCCCGCCAAGGCGAAGAAAGCCAAGAAGAACACAAAACGATCCAAAGCGGATGCTGCACAACTGCCGCTGACCACTTCGCCAGTGGAAACCACCGTCATGCCATATCCTTCCGATGCGGACAAGCTGACTTTGACCAACACTCCGTCTGTCTCAACCAACGAGCTTTCAAACTCCAACGGGCCAACCGACCCTCCAACCGGTGGAAAGCATACGAAGAAATCCAAGCAGCCAGGCTCTTGGAAACGGTGGATCGTCATTATTCTCGTTGCCGTCGTAGCGCTCGCCATAGGCAACATGAGTGCTGATCCGACGCAAAGCAGCCAGTATAAGCAACTGGAGCAGCAGTTGACTTCGCAGAAACAGCACAACAACAAACTGCAGCGGCAAGTCGATGAGCTCAACCGGAAACTGGACGATATTCAGGATCTCAAGGATCAGTTGGAGCAGCAGAAAGCCGAACAGGATTCGCAACAGAAGCAGCTTGACCAGCAACAATCCGAGCAGGAGCAGAAACAGCAGGAGCAAGACCAGAAGCAACAGGAGCAAGACCAGCGGCAAACACAGCTCGACGAGCGTGAAAAGAACATCGCGCAACGTGAGGAAGCCAAGAAGCAGGCTCAAGAACAACAGTTGGCCCAAGTGGCGCAGCAGCAGTCCCAAGCTGCGCAATCGCCGGCGCAGGCTCCGGCGGCAACGTCACTCGGTAGAGCGCATGGTGGCGCGTTCTGCTCTTCCGCAGGAGCTACGGCGCAATCGGATCGCAGCTCTTCGATACTCACGTGTCGGACGGCATCCGATGGCCGACTGCGCTGGATGCGCTAATCACAGGCTGTAAATCTGCGAACCAAACGGCCACAGCGCCAGTTTGGCCATTTTGAACGACTGGATACCGAACGGAATGCCGATGATGGTAATGCAGTTCAGCAGTCCGGCGCACACGTAGCCGATCGCCATCCACACACCGGCCAGCACGAACCACACAATGTTGACCAGCACCGAGCCCACGCCGCCTCCATAGACCACGGTCTTGCCGAACGGAGTCAACGTCAGCCCCGCCATCTTGAACGCCTGCACGCCCAGCGGGATGCCGACGATGGTGACGCACAGCACCAGTCCGATGACGGCCCAGCCGGCGGCCAGGAACAGTCCACCCAGAATCAGCCACAGAATATTGCCAAGAAGTCTCATACCCACATGATAGCGGCATCCGGCAAGTGCCATATCAGCTGTGGGCGCAGAGAGGGCGTACAAGGAAAGGCGCATAAGACGAGACGGAAACCGGCTCGAAACGAAAAGATCGAATCCACCTCACCTGTCAGCCTTGAAGACATAAAGAAAGGCTGGAAACCACAGCGGTTTCCAGCCTTCTCTTGAATCAGCGGACTTTAACCCCGAGCTACTTCTTGCGCTTGGCTTCGGAGCGGGACTTAGGAGCCTTGTGGCTCGTCTTGCCGCCCTCGTCGTAATAGTAGTAATTGTCGTTGTTGGAGGTCTTGCGCTCCTTCTCGAAGTTGAACACGAATCCAACAACCGGAACGTTGAGGTTCTCAAGCTGAACGGCAATATCCTTCAGATCGCGCTTCATGGTGACGTCGCGGCCGGAAACCAGTACCACGCCATCGCTCTTCGCACCGAATACGGCGGCATCATTGGCCACGACCATCGGGGAGGTATCCACAATCACGTAATCGTAGGTCTGCAGGGCCATGTCCAGCATTTCGGTCATGGTCTTCGAATTCAGCAGCATGGAAGCGTTCGGCGGCTTCGGACCGGCAGGCATGATATGCAGATTCGGCTTCCAATAGCGCTGCACCACATCCTTGACGGTGGCCTGTCCGGACAGGACGTGCGCCAAGCCAGCGCCGCCTTCCAAACCAAGTCGGTCGGCCACGGACGGGTGACGCAGGTCGGCGTCGATGAGCAGCACCTTGGCACCGTTCTCGGCCAAGGCTGCGGCCACATTCACGGAAACGGTGGTCTTGCCTTCGGACGGGCCGACGGATGTGATGACAATCATGCGGGCGTTGGAGCCTTCAACCTTCGACGTGAACGATAGGTTGGTGCGGATACGGCGGAATTCCTCGGAAATACGACCGGCAGGGGAGGAGATGATGATCGGCTTGATGCCCTTCAGACTGTCGTCTGTTGGAATACGGCCCATGATAGGGGCGTTGATGATGTCTTGCAGATCGTTGGCTTCCTCCACGCGGGTGGCCATAAGATCGCGAATGAGCGTGGCGAAGACGCCAAGGATCAGGCCGCCGACCAGTCCGACGGCGAGATACAGCGCCACCTTGGGGGAGCTGGGGGAGAGCGGCACGCTGGCACGCTGCACGATGGACAGCTTCACCGGTGATTCCTTGCCAGACGCATACAGCGACTTTTCCACTACGTTGCTCAACGATTCGGCTACCGCATTGGCGATGTCGGACGACTGCTTCGCATCGCCGCTCTGCGCGGTGATATTCACGAAGGCGGTGTTCGTCGGGTTCGTGACCGTCAGCTGACCAGCAAGACCCGCCACAGTAGTGTCGAGACCCAAGTCATCGATGACTGGCTTCAGCACGGATTCAGTGGTGACCAGAGTCGGGTACGACTGAATCTGGTTAGTGATGTACGTACTGGCGCTGTTGATGTTGGAAATGTTATTATCCTGCACCGAGGAATCGCTGTACGTGGCGAACACCTGGGAAGTGGCCGAATATTTCGGCGGAACCAGGAACGTGTAGGCGCACACGGCGGCAAAGACCACCACAAAAGTGATGATGCCGACCACAATATGCTTGCGGACAATACGGAACAGGTCCATCAGGGTGATGCCGTTGTCTTCCGTTTCGGTAGGCTCAACCACTACCTGACCGTTTTGTGACGCTGTACTTTCTGCTGCGGCCATGTTTCCCTCTCAGAGATTTTCAAAATCCAAAACAAACTCATAATAGCAAGGAGCCCTCCCAGATGGGGGAAAGCTCCTTGTGGGGGAGGGCGCTGAGCGTGACCATGGTTTCAGCTTGACTCCCTTACAGTAAGGGGTTATCGAGTGGTGGTATCAGCAATGGTCTGCAAAGCCTTGCAAATCTCCTGATATGAACGCTCGTAGACCGCGTAATCTTTACCCATAGGATCTTCGATATTGGCGGTATCGGGAATCATAGGGCGGATCATGCTGGCATTATCGATAACGGATTCGAGTCGTTCCTCGCGCGTATCGCCATCCATATACCCCTGTTCTTTGCAATACGCGCACATGTTGGCGAAGTCGTTGATGAGGAAAGTCCTGCACGCCGCCGTTGGAGCGATCACCGCGATCTCCTTGCGCTGTTCGTGCTCAAAGCACAGAATCAGGCCGCTGCTGTTCGCCAGTTGCGGGGTGATGCGCTTGGAACGGAACTGTTTGGCATCGATGCCATGCGCGGCCAGCAGTTTTGCGCTGTTTGGCGCGATTTCATGCGCGTCGAGTCCTCTCGTGCCGGCGCTGTCGGCCTCGAGATCGGGCATATAGTGAGGGAGCAACAGCTCTCCCATGGGGGAACGGCAGACGTTGCCGGTGCAGACGAATACAACCTTCATTGGTGTCCTTTCTGCGTGCGTGGATGCCCTGTGGGGTGCGCGCGAAATAAGCGTAAAAAAGGGCCTGGGAATGCCCCAAGCCCTTCATGAACGTAAGTGTTCAATTATTTCCGGTTGAGCCGAGTTCAGCGAGCGGAGCTCTTGCGGACGGCAACCAGGGAGATGCCGGCAGCGGCGAGCAGCACGACGGCCACAGCGTACGGGGCGATGGCAGCACCGGTGGAAGCGGTCTGAGCGGAGCCGTTAGCAGCAGCATCGGCAGCGCCAGTACCGGTGGCGGCCACAGTCACGGACGCGGAGGCAAGGGCAGCGCCGGTGTGGTGACCCTCAGCGTCAGAAGCGAAAATCTGGGAGCTGATGGTGCCAGCGAAACCCTTCTTGAAGGTGTAGGTGGCAGTCAGGGTGCCATCGTCGTGAGCCTTGGCGGCCTTGGAATACTTGGTGGCAGCCAGGGTGACGTTCTCAACGGTGGTGTCGTCGTAGGACACGACGTAGTACTGACCCGGGGTCAGACCGGTGAACGTGAACGTCGCAACATTGCCGGAGACGGTGCCGGTTGCGCCGTACTGGTCGACAGCCATTGCGGAGTTGGCAGCGAAACCGAAGCCGAACACGGCGGCGATGGTAGCCAGGATTGCAACGATCTTCTTCTTCATGATCGTAATTCCTCTCTAATAAGTGGAAGTGTCTTCAGCAGTTCGCCTTGCGGTTCCCTGCTACTGCCTTGACTATACGCTTCGCTTGGAATGGCGCCCTTCCCGTGGTGTGACGCCATTCGCACATATGTGACGTCGATGTCTCATCGTGTGACGAGCTTCGCACATGCCCCCGAATCGTCAAATATAGAATTTTCGTTGGAAACTCGCCATTCTTGAGGAAAATTGGAAAACGACACGCCGAAGCTATTCCTCGTCGTCGAAACTGAACAGGTCTTCGACGGTGGTGTCGAGCGCTTTTGCCAGATCCATGGCAAGCCTGAGCGATGGGCAGTACTGACCCTGCTCGAGTCGTCCGATTGTTTCGCGGCGCACGTTGACGAGGTCGGCGAGGTCGGACTGTTTGAGCCCGCGTTCCATACGTTTGAATTTCAGACTAGTCTTCATCGTCTTCTCCGTTTTCCCCGCCCGCACGTTCCAGCCACAGGTATCGCGCGTCGGCGATGGCCAGCGCCAGCATGCCGAGGGTCGGCAGCGCCATGGCGGGAATGTTGAATGGCACATGCTTGAACAGCGAGACGATCATGCCGATGAAGCCCAGCACCACCAGTGCCGCCACCAGTATGAAGAAGGTGAAGCGGATGGCGGTGGCCTGATGCTCGTCGGACAGCTCGTCGCGGCGCGGATACGCGCGGTTGTACACCATGGTGAGCCACAGTTCGCCGATAATCCAGAGCAGGGCGATTGACGACATCATGATGATGCCTGGCCAGGTACGGTGCTGAAACAGTTGCGTTGCGCATGCTACAGCACCCACGAATTCGACGATCGCACGTAATGCGATGTACCGATTGAAATTCATTTTTCAAGCTCCTTTAACGCGCTTGGTCTATTGTATCGTGCCTCTTTATCTGGGTTCGACGGGTGGATTGAGCATGTTTTCTGAAACGTTTGCATGCGTGAGATTGCAGTAATTATTGGTTGTTTGGGTGACTGTAGGGGTGTGACCCTTGCTGATATCGTTCGCAAGAAGGCAGAAAAAGAGGACGATCCGGAGCATGATCCGCTGAAAACCATCCCAGCATCGCCGGAAAAGCCGTCGCCTATCAAGAAAATAGTAGTGGGTTCGGTTGCTGCGGTGGCGGTAATCGTCATAATTGTGGGCGGTGTATTCGTTGTGCGTGCGAAAAAAGAAGCGCAGCAGGAGAGCGCTGCAATCGCAATGTGCGAAAAAGCGCGCAGCAAATATTCCGAAGCGAACGAAATCTTGAGCAAGGCGATAAGGAAAGCTGAAACTTCGCAGAAACTGACGGATAGCCAAGTCGCCGACGCGAGCACGCTGACAAAGTTGAGGCAAAGCGTCAAACAGGGCGAGCAATTCGGTGCGGCCAGTGAATGTTCCACGTCGCTTGCGCAATCCGTGCTGCAATCGCGTGCCCGCAGCATGAACAAGCATAGCAATGACATGAAGGAACAAGCCGCGACCATCATTGCGGACGTGAAATCGGTGGAAGACAGCAAGAAGACACTGGAAGCCAATCAGATTCGCGACGCTTTGGGGCAGAGCGTTTCCGGTGCGCGTACGTTGCTTGACAGCTCCGCTTGGCAAGTCGCGGATAATTCGACACGCGACGCGCTTTCCCAGGCGATCGATGCCGCACAGAAGCTGATTGACGGCAATAGCGTTGATACTAAGGCTATGCAGGAGGCGTCGAAGGCGATTTCCGCTGCGTCAGATGCGGTGAATGCTTCCATGAGGGCTGCTCAGGAGGCTGCGGCGGCTCAGGCTCAGGCGCAGGCGCAACGGGCGCGGGCTCAACAGGCTCAACAGGCTCAACAGGCGCAACAGTATTGGAATCCATCGCGGAATAATGGTGATAATGGTGACGACAATATTGGCAGCGATGATAATGCTGCTAATGCTGCTAATGCTGGTGATGCTGGTAAAGAAGACAATGGCGCCGGTGTCGGAGTCAACGGCAATGGGGGTGCTGCATCTTCTGGCAGTGGCGCCGGTGCCAACTAAATCGCATAACAGAAGCTGATATTTGTACTATTTAAGGGTGTAAATATTGCAATTTACGTAAGTTGTAGATTGTGATATTTACACCCTTTTATTTACCCCTCTTTTCTGTTATCGTTATACGCTATTTGTGGAATATTCATGACGATTCGTATTCAATCGTAAAATGATGTAAAGTTTTTCCGGTAGTTGTTTTGATTTAAGAAAGGCTTTTATATGTCTATTCTGGATGGTTTTAAAGAGGTTGGCGAAAGCAATAACGGTAAATTGACCATGACGGTCATGCTTGAATCCGTTCGTTTTTCCAAGAACGTCAGCGCTGTGCTGGGCTTCCCTAAATACGTCAAGGTTCTTGTGAACAATGACGAGAAGAAATTTGCGATTCAAAAGTGCAATGACAAGGATGAATATGCGATTCGCTTCGCCACCAAGAAGCCGGGAGAGGCTTCTGCAGTGACGTTGCGCAATGTTGATTTGCTTGTTGCGACGCAAAAGTTCTTCAGCTTCCCCGAGCTGGACGATCCTACCAAAATTGCGTTCTACGCACTTGACGGCGAGTATTATTCCGACGAGCAGGTGATCGTGTTCAACGTGGAAGGTGCCAAGAATGGCACTGTCGGCAAGCGTGGTCCGAAGGCTGGTTCTCACCGTAAGACTTCGCAAGCCAAGTAGTCGGTTGTTGCCGACCACAAGACATTTTCCATCGTGCGCGTGTATGGATGCATTGCAGTTGTCATGTGTTTTATGCGCGCACGCATACATATTAAGTCGTAGATTGCAGTATCTTACATTTGCTGATTACGTTGCAATATAGTCTGTTGTCTTGCAATCGTCATTGAAAGTTGTATAAGAAAATCCTTGAACTTACCTGAATTGCTTAAGGTCTCGGCGTTGACGGAAAGTATTTGCCAGCCGGCTGAAGACAGCGCTGTGCGGCGAGCTTCGTCGCTTTCCCAATTTTGTGCGTGAAATTTACCGGAATATTCAATCGCAATTTTCAAATTCGGAATTGCAATATCGAGAAAAGCCTGCTTTTTATCGGCAGTATTTAACGGAAGCCGATAATTGATTACGAATGGACCGTAGCCGGCGCGCAACATACGGAATCGCAATCGTGTTTCCATACAGGAATCGGTATTTTCGGCAAGTAATTTCACCGCTTTATCACATTTCTTGCGATGCGGGAACGTGGTTGGCAACTCGTTCAATAATGTCGCAAAATCTGCCGGGGAGACGTGCACACGATAGAAGCTGCGACGCATCATCGCATCGCCCAGCACCACCAATTCCTCGAGCCTGAGATATGCGGCCATCTGTACCCACAGCAGCAACGGATGCACTGTGAAAATATGCGGCTCAACGAAAATCGGAGCGTATTTGCTGTTTTCGTAAGCGGCAAAAGGGGTGGTATCGCGGGTTACTTTTTTATGCGAACGTGCCGTTTGTGTATGTGGCGTTTCTGGAGTGGCTGCCGTTTGCCTAGAAGTGCGATCGCGCTGTAGTGTTCGGTCGGGTGTTCGGTCGGGTGGAAGTGTCGCTGTATAAGCGTGAAATTTCACACCTTCATGCGACGAGCGGAATCTCGGTTCCTCCACCACGATATGCAGATAATCGAGCAGTTTGATCTTGTCATAGAGCGACGGCATATCGATTAGCAAAACTCTGATAGCGGAAGTGAGACCGAGCACCACATCAGTATGGTATTTCTTGCGGATTGCGCGGGCGCGCTGTAGTTCTACGAGTTGCGCTTCGAAGAGAGCGCGGGTCATATCTTGCGGTGTCTGTGCGTACATGTGGGCAGCGTAAGCGAAAATGCGCGGTCGGCGCCACCTGCTTACGAAAATCTGTGGATAAGTGGATATTCTCTCACTGCGATTACGGTCGGTTGATAACTATGTTCTGGTTTTGAAGATGTGTATAAGTAGGCCGGGTGATCCCAAAAGTGTGTGCGGATTGCGCGGGCGTGTGGGTGTGAGATTGGAAGGAATCGTGCACTGCTAAGTGAACATGATCGCGGTGTCGCGTGTGCGGATTGTTCGGGACGTGTGCGGATAAGAATTGCCTAATAATAGTTAAAACAAGAAGCCTGAAGAAATTATAATGGCAAGAAACGTTGGAATTCTGGGCTTTTTGACTTTGATTCAATCGGCACCTTGCTAAAATTTGAGAACTTCATCCGCAAAGGTTGCTGAAAATCCGCACGAACGTTCGGATGGTCCGCACGAACGTTCGGATGGTCCGCACGAACGTTCGGATGGTCCGCACGAACGTTCTTCTGGTCCGCACGGACGTCCAGGGAGTTATGCACCTTGAATAATTTGCACGAGAGCTTGGAGAGTTCTGTGACTTCAAACGGGGTATGAATGAAGTATTGATTTAGAGGATGGATAGGTTTGAGAAAGTACGATTAGGTACGGATGGAAAGACGAGCAGAATGGGAAATCTGCAAAAAGAAAATCCCGTGGGGCTTCGCAGATTGTCTACATTAGCCTGTGCTGGGTTTGCACCAGTTAGTGCAAAGTGCGGCCCAGTACAAACTTTCACGAGCCGATTCGTACAGGCACAGTATTTCTGACGACAGCTGGGGTACTGCGTGCAATATGAATGAGCGGTGCACGCAAATATGCGATGCACCGCTCATTCATATTGAGGAATTCGCTCGTACTGAAAAACTCAGTAGCAGTGGTTGGCGAGCCAGTAGGTGTAGGCGCCCTGGATGGAGCCGTAGCGCTGTGCGCAGTAGCCCCAGAACCACTTAAGCTGGGTCTGGTAGTTGGTGGCCCAATCGGCACCGGCGCTCACCATCTTCGAACCGGGCAGCGCCTGCGGCAGGCCGTACGCGCCGGAGCTTGGGTTCGTGGCTGCGACATTCCAACCGGACTCATGAGAAATGATGTACACGGTGGCGGTGAAATCGGCCTCGGAATAGCCGCTGGACAGCAGATAATCGTGAGCCCACTGCTGCATTTCGCCAGCCGGCACGGTGGTGCCGATCGACGCTGCGGCCGCGGACGGCGTGGACGAGGAGCCGGTGCCGACGAGGATCACCTTGTCGGTCGGAGCCTTCTTCACGAAAGAGCTGATCATATTGGAAGACATGACCTTGCCGCCGGACTTGGTGACGAGGTTCGTGGTCTCCATAACACCGTTCGCGCCTTCGGTCTCGACCTTCTCCTGGCCCTTCGGCAGGCTGGAGGTCTCCTTCTTGACCGTGTTGAATGCGATATCCGTATCAGACACCTCAACGGAAGCGCCGGCACGTTCGATCTTGATGACGGTGTTCTCGTTCACCTTCGTATCCAAAGACGGGGAAACGGTGTCTTCCGTATCAAGGGTGATGTCGCCCGCGTCAAGCACGGACTTCACGTCGGTGAAGTGCATGCCGGGAACCACGCGGGTCTTGCCGTTGATCTTCACGGTGACGTACGAAGTATCTCCGGAAAGCGCCTCACGGGCGTTGCCACGGGAGGCTTCGATGCTGTCGGTGACGGAATACGCGGTGACCTGCTTGGCAGGAGACTTCTCCGCGGTGGCGTACAGATTATGCGACACGATGCCGCCAGTGGCCAACAGCCCCACTGCCGCAACCGTTGCGACAATCTTCACCATCTGAGATTTGCCCGGCAAGGCAAACGTAGTTGGTTGGGCATGTTTCTTATGGCTAGCCATTCTGCTCCTACATCGGGTACAATTCCTCGGCGGATTCCGTGCCTAGGGCACGGCGCACAACCGCTAGGGTTCCGCCGGAATGCGCGCAACTGCATATAGTCTACCGCACCCCAAGGAACTTGAAGATAACGTATGCAACGCGCAGGCGACGGGCCGAATCATCGTTCCGACTGACTACTTGGCGTTTTCACTTTGGCGTCTCCGCTGGAAGCGGTGTCCCCATCGGAAGCGGCCGCATCCATATCCAACGCCTTGGCCTGGCTGATCAGATCATCCAAATCGGAAGCGCGCAACGCGCCGGCCTGCTGGAAGATGATCTGCTGCTTCTTGACGACCATCAGCGTCGGCACTGCCTGAACCTTGGCCGCGGCGGCCAGATCGGGATTCTGATCGATATCCACCTTCGCGAAATAGACGTCCGGATTCGCCTCGCTTGCCTTCTCGAACGTTGGGCCGAATGCACGGCACGGACCGCACCACGTGGCCCAGAAATCCACGAACACCAGATCATTGGATTCGACGACCTGGTTGAAATCCTGCGAAGTGACTGCATGCGTTGCCATATGCGTTCCCCATTTCCCGGCTTACGCTATAAGCCGATTTCAAAAAACAATATCGTGCAATGCTGCGCAATATTGCGAAAGCCCGTTTGCGAAAAGTATATAGCCGCACGCCACGCAAACACACTGCCGCACCCGATTGCGCTATGGGAAGAATCGGAAGCACGTGACATTCACATGCCGTGCGTGATAATGGAACCATGCCAGTGATGAATGATGAAGTGCCCGACGAGGGCGATTTCGACGCCAACCGCCATCGCGGGGAATTCGACGACATTACGCCGGAGGATTTCATCCGCGGAATGGGCAACCCTCCGGGATGGCTCCCATCGGACGAAATCAACCGCATGCGCCACGAAATACCGATTCCGTACGTCGTGGTCGTGCCGGTGCGCACCGACGATCTCGGCAGGGTGGCGCAAATCGGCTCGCTGCTGCGCGTCACTGACGACGGCGGTATCGAACGCACATTGATCGCCGGACGTGTGCTCTATCACGAATCGTTGCGTGAAGCGGTGGCGCGCAACGTCGCAAAAGATTTGGGCGATATCGCCCTGCCGCAGCTGCCAATCAGCCTGCAGCCGTTCACCGTGGCCGAATTCTTCCCGACACCCGGCCTATCCGACTATTACGATCCACGCCAACATGCGATCGCGCTGTGCTACGTGGTGCCGATCGCCGGCGATTGCAAGCCGCAGGACGAGACGCTCGACGTGGAATGGGTCGACCCGTCCGGCGACATGCTCGACACCTTCGTCGGGCAAATGGCCAACGGCTACGGCACCATCGTGCGGCAGGCGCTCGCATGGACCGGCAAGTAGGACAAGCCGCGCAAGCGGGGCAAGAGCTAGGCAAACTAGGCGAATAGACAGATAGGGGAGGATTAGAAAAATATGACGATTGAACTGAACAACAACGTATATACGGACGGCGGCAACGATACCGAAACCACGCCGGTGGTGCTCGTGCACGGCTTCCCGGTGGACCACCGCATGTGGGACGAGTGTGCGGCGGCTTTACGCGACCAAGCTGTGAAACAAGGCGTGAAACCATTTGCGATCTGGGCTCCGGACATGCCCGGCGCCGGCGAAGGACCGATTCCGTCCGACGAAGACAGCGGCGGCAAGGACGCCGACGGCGCGTTCCCGTACGGACTGGACCGTATGGCGGACGCGTACGTGGACCTGCTGCACGCCGCCGGCTACGGCAAAGCCATCTGGGTGGGCCTGTCGATGGGCGGTTACTTGATTCTCGACATCCAACGCCTGCATCCGGAAGCGGTGGCGGCGCTCGCCCTGTGCGACACGAAAGCCGACGCCGACTCCGCCGACATGCGATTGAAGCGCGTCGCAATCGCCACCGACTGCGAAACGACCGGCACACACGAGCCGGTCATGGGATTCGCCGTGCCGTCGGAAGCCGATTCCACCGTGAAGCAGTCGGACGCCTACTGCAGGCAGTTCGAAACGTGGATCAACGAACAGCCCGCCGACGGCATCGCCTGGCGCGAACGCATGGCCGCTGGCCGTTCCGACCTGAACGACGTGCTGCCGAACATCAACGTGCCAGTCGCAGTAATCTGCGGCGACAAGGACCCGTCCAGCCCGCCGGCAGTGATGAAGCCGGTCGCCGACGCGATGACGAAAACCGACGTGACGATGACGGTGATCGACGACTGCGGCCACTTCAGCGCGTACGAACACCCCGACCAGGTGGCCGCCGCGTTGCTGGAACTGGTGAAGCGAGTCGGCTGAGCCGGCTGCGACGATTATCTGTGGCAGACCATCCGGCGTATCGACAAGATATAGAGAAAATATATAAAACATATATACGAAATATGTACTACGTATGTATAACGAATATATTCCGTATATAACACGCATGAAAGAGGCAACACAACCATGAGCGTGTTCTCACCACTGGCATTGACGCAGACCCTGCCGTTCCTGCCACTCGCCCAAGGAGACATCGACTACGAAGTGGCACGACGCGGCGAACCCGACCTGTTCGCCAAAGTCCTGGCGGAACCGGCAACGAAAGTCATCCTCGTCAAAGACGGCAAAGTGGCCGTGCCGCACGGCCAAGGCGCCATCGCCGACTACGCCAACGTGAAAATGCGCCTCGCCCAACTGCCGGGCGCGTACGTTGCCGCGGAACTCGAATCGCACCCATCGGCGCTCGCCATATTCCTCGGCTCGTACGGCGGACGATTGGGCGAGCACGTCGTCGCCGTGGACGTGACGCACGTCCAGCCGAACGATACGACGATTACGGCTGCGACGGCTCGCAGCGGGGGAGCGGACGACGCGTTCGCCGAAGTGCCGGCGCATGAATCGCAGGAAAACGCGAAATCGCTGCTGGAAAGCGCGGCAACCCGATTCGACTGGGTGGACCTGCGCGGATTCGCGCCCCACGCCAGCGCACGCGAAGCCGGACAGGCAACCTCCGCCATCTCGCTCAGCATGTGGCACGCCCGGCAGCGTCACTGCCCGACGTGCGGCGCGCCCGTCGAACCGGCGCTCGGCGGCTGGGCTCAGCACTGCACGAACGACGAGGATGGCAATCGTTTGCTGTTCCCCCGAATCGAGCCAGCGGTGATCACCGCGATCGTCGACCATGATGACCGTCTGCTGCTGCAGCACAACAGCGCGTGGCGCAACAACGGCCTGTACTCGGTTTCGGCCGGATTCGTGGAGGCTGGCGAAAACCTGGAGCACGCATGCCGGCGCGAAGCCAAAGAGGAAGTCGGCATCGAAATAGGCGAACTCAAATACCTCGGCTCCCAGCCGTGGCCGTTCCCCTCGTCTCTCATGATGGCGTTCAAAGGCGTGGCGGTCACCACCGACGTGCACGTGGACGGCGAGGAAACGTTGCAGGCGCGTTGGGTCACACGCGACGAATACATGAGCGAACTGGTTTCGGGACGTATGGAGGCTCCGGGCAAAGCCACGATCGCACGCTACATGATTGAGGAATGGCTCGGCCACGACCTGCCGTGACAAGACCTGCCATTAAAAGGTGGTATCGGCTGAGCCTGTCTTCGGGGCGGTTGCCGGGGGAGCTTGTTTAGGTATTCGTTTGGGCACTCGTCTGCGTATCATGCTGCATGGTATGTACCGTGAAGAGAGTGAATGAGGAAACCACATACATGTCTGATAGAAGTGGGCAGAACGATACGGACAACAGTTTCGCCGGCATCTCGTTTGAAGGGGTGAATGCCGTGCCGCCGCAGTCTGGTGAGAACGGCGATACGATCAATCTCGCCGACGTGGCCGATGTGTCCGAACAGGACGACGTGTCCAACGCCGCCACCGAGACCATGCCGCCGTTGAATTTCGCATCGGACCAGACCCAGCCGTTCCAGTCATTCCCGACGGCCGGTGCCGCCGAAACCACGCCTGCCGGAACTGTCCCCAACGGAGCTGTTCCCACTGGTGCCATTCCTACCGGTGACATGCCCTCATCCACGCCCGCTCCCGCCATTCCCGTGCTCACCATGCCGGTCGAAGGAGAAGCCGTCGTGGCCAAGAAACGCAAACTGCCGCTGATCATCACCGGAATCGTGCTCGCCGTGCTGGTGGTCGCCGCGATCGCCGGCTTCTTCACCGCACACTGGTACTTCCAAGACAAGGCCGCGCCGGGCGTGACCTTCGGCGGAACCAGTGTGGCCGGACAGACCGCCGACCAGCTGAAAAACACGGTGACGGCCGCCGTGAAGAACACCACCGTGAACATCAAGGACGGCAACGGCAACAACGCTTCCGGCAGCCTGAGCGACCTCGGCGTGAGCTACAACGTCGACAAGACGGTCACGGAACTGCTCGCCGCCAAGCACCAGACCAACGGCGCACTCGAATACATCAACGAAGTCAACCCGTTCGTCAAGAAGAACGTGCCGCTGAACGCCAAGTCCAACAAGCTGGCCCTCAGGACGTTCGTCACCGACAAATTCGTGCAGGACACCGACCGCGCGGTACCGTCCACCGCATCGTACGATGCCAACGCGCGCGCCTTCGTCGCAGTGGAAGGCCGCGGCGGCAGGTCCCCGAAGGTGGACAACGTGATCGACACGGTCGCCAAAGCCATCGCGAACCCGGGGCACAGCGGCAGCGTGACGATCACGTACGAAACCATCGACGTGCCGGTCGCACTGCCTGAAGCCCAAAACGTGGCCGACCAGGCAAACGCGCGACTGAATGCGCCAATTGTGCTGGACAACGGACAAGGCAAGACCTTCCAGATTCCAGCCGAAGTCGTGGCCTCATGGCTGAAAACCGACGCCGATCTCGAACACGGCACGCTTTCGCTGTCCTACGATGACAACGCCATCACCAACTACGTGCAGCAGCAGGTCCCAGCCCAGCTCAACCAGGACGCGGTCGACCAGGAAGACGCCGTCGACAACAGCGGCAAAGTGCTGGCCACCATCGTCAAAGGCGTGAACGGCGTGAAGGTCAAGAACATGGAGGCGCTCGCACCGAAGATCGGCGAAGCGCTCAAAAACGGCCAAGGCGCCACCATTCCGGTGGACGGTGATGTGCAGAACTTCAAAACCGTGCAGAAGAAGAGCGAATACCGCATCGTGGTGGACCGCACCGCGCAAACCGCCACCGTGTATCACAACGACGAGGCCGTCAAGACCTTCCCGGTGTGCACGGGCACCACCGGCAAGCACGAAACCGACCTGGGCACCTTCTACATCTACCTCAAGTATCAGATCCAGGACATGACCGGCCTGAACGACGACGGCTCGCGCTACCTGTCCAAGGGTGTGAAGTGGGTAAGCTACTTCTACGGCGGCGAAGGCTTCCACACGGCAAGCTGGAACAATTACGGCATCGCCCACGGCGACCCGGCGCACTACGGCTCCCACGGCTGCGTGAACATGTACGAAGCCGATTCCAAGTGGATCTACGACAACTGTCCGGAAGGCACCATCGTGCAGGTAGTCGGCGCCATGCCATCCGGACCGGTACGCTGACCCGTTACGCGTGGCGCGGGTGCGCGGCGTTCGCATACGCCGTACAATGGGCGGCATGAGCGAAGCAAACGATAGCAAAGTGAACCTCGACGTGCCCGAGCACCTCGAATACTCCGACGAGCACGTGTGGGTGGATTCCTCCGTTGAACCCGCCATGGTGGGCGTTACCGAATACGCCACCGAACAGTTCGGCGAACTCGTGTACATCGATTTGCCTGAAGTCGGTACGCAGGTCGAAGCTGGCGACGAAGTGGCGGAATTCGAATCCTCCAAGGCGGTCACCGCGCTGGTCTCGCCGGTGGCTGGCACCATCCGCTACGTCAACAACGAGGCTGCGGACGATCCGAGCATTGTGACGGACGATCCGTACGGCGAGGGCTGGATTTTCAAGATCGAGCTTGAGGATGACGAGCCTGACCTGCTTAGCGCTGACGAGTATGCCAAGATTGTGGCTGACTGAATAGCACGGACGTCTAGTTTTAATTACGGCTGCGGCCGGCGGGTGCGATGCGGGGCCCTGAAAGTTCCCTGATTTTCTCGGTGGCGTTACTGTTTGTTCGAACGCGACCCCTATAGTGGGCATATGAGTGAAATTCAGCCGTTGCCGCAGTTCCCGCCGCAGCACGAACAGCAGCGCGAACAGCAGCGTATGGGGGAGCGGATGGACGATTCTTGCGATGACATGCCCACCGTGCCGATTCCGGCACGCAAGGTGGTCACCACCTTCGACGCGGCCTCCAGACATGAGCGTCTTGAAGTCAAACCGCCGCTGACCAGGCTGTTCCGCCGCACGATCACCAAAGCATTCAGTGTCTGGCTGAAATTCTCGACCGCATTGGTACGGTCACTCGACTGGTATCCACGTGTCGAACCCTACGTCGGCTACGGCACCGAACACTACTCCCGACTGATCTGCCGTACCGTATACGGCCCGTTCAAACGGCAGGCCGGCCGCCTGATTCGCGGCATCCGTGGCATGCTGATGGTGCCGTCCCCACATACCAAAGTGCGGATCGCCATCGATGACGTGCCCATCGAAACAGTGCAGGTGGGTGCGTCGGAAGTATACGACGCGATCGACAGCAATCCTGATATTTCCAGCGAATTCGCGGCATCCGACGATGCCGGCTACCTCGACCTCGTCGCCGAGCATTCACTCGAACCGGGCATCCACAACGTCTCGTACAAAGTGCGTAGCCGCAAGCCGGTCAACGCCAATCTTTTCACCATTCCCAGCGGCACCAAAGTGGGCGTGATCTCCGACGTGGACGACACCATCATGGTCACGCAGGCGCCGCGTCTGATGAAGGCCGCCTACAATCTGCTGCTGCTTAATCCGCGCAAAAAAGTGCCGGTGGCCAGCATGAACCTGCTGTTCAACCGCATCGCGGACATGTTCCCGGACGCGCCGTTCTTCTACCTGTCCACTTCGCCATGGAATGTGGAAAGCTCGATCCGCCATTTCATTACGAACCACGGTTTTCCGGAAGGTCCGCTGCTGCTGCGCGACCTTGACCCGAGGCCGAAAACCTTCATTCCGTCGGGCGTGCAGCACAAGCTTGAATACGCCGAACAGCTCATGGCCGATTTTCCCGATATGAAGTTCATTCTGATCGGCGACGACGGGCAGAAGGATCCGACCACATACGCCACAATCGCACGCCGCTACCCGGGGCGTGTGCTGGCGATCGGCATCCGGCAGCTGTCCCCGCGCGAAGTGACCGGCAATTTCGGTTCCGTCGCCGGGCGCGTGGCCACGCAGCCGATGCCGGTCACCGACGTGCCGGTATTCACGGGAACGACCGGATCGAACATCATGAAAACCATGCTGCCGTACCTGCGCGCCGCGCAAAACGGCGACTGACGGCCGACACAAGTTTGTGTGGGTCGTCAGTATAATCGCGTGCATGAGTGAATTTCGGGGTATGGAAAACACCATGAACGTGAAGGAAGCGACGAACGCGCACGACGAACACCAGAATGGACTGGCGGTGCCGGAAGCGAAGCGGGTGCCAAAGGAGCGCACCTTCCACGGCGATACGTTCATCGATAACTACGAATGGCTGCGCGACAAGGAATCGCAGGATGTGCGCGACTATGTGGCGGCGGAGAACCGCTACTGCGAACAGCGCATGGCACCGCTCGCATCGTTGCGCAAAACGTTGTTCGACGAATTCAAGTCGCATGTGCAGGAAACCGACATGTCCGTGCCGACGCGCATGGACGGCTACTGGTACTTCACCCGCACCAAGCAGGGCGAACAGTATGCCGTGCAGTGCCGTGTGCCGATTCGCGGCGCGGACGATTGGGATCCGCCGACGGTAGAGGCCGGCGTGCCGCTCGACGGCGAACAGGTGGTGTTCGACACCAACGCCGAGGCGCAAGGCCACGATTTCTTCCGCATCGGCGGCATGGACATCTCCAAGGACGGCCGCTGGATGCTGTACGGCACCGACACGAGCGGCGACGAACGCTACGATTTCCGCATCCGCGATCTTGAGACCGGCGACGAGTTGGAGGAGCGGTTCGAGGGCATCGGCGGCGCCTGCTTCACGCCGGACGCGCAATGGGTGTTCTACGTGCTGCTCGACGACGCATGGCGTCCGTACGCGGTGATGCGCCACCACGTCGGCACCCCCGTCGCGGATGACGTGGAGGTGTACCGCGAGGCGGATGAACGCTTCTGGGTGGGTATCGGGCTGTCCTTCGACGAACGGAACATCGTGATTGGCACCGGATCGAAAACCACCACCGAGGTGCTGATGCTGCCGGTGGACACCCCAGAGGGCACCTTCCAGGCGTTCATTCCGCGCGAAACCGACGTGGAATACGACGTGAGCTTCGCCTGCTTCGAAGTCGCGGGGGAGCATGGCGAGGATATTCCGCTCGCCGTGGTGTACCACAACGCGTTGAATCCGAATTTCGAGATCGATGTGATCGACATGCGGACACACGAGCCGCCATACCGGCTGGGCGAAGGCGTGCGCGTGGCGGTCGGATCGCCTTACGGCTGCGAGCACGGCGACGACGTGGAGCCTGGCGCTTCCTCCATGCCGATCGGCACCCCGTATTCGAATCCCTGCAATCCCGCCATTCTGCAGGGCGCGCATGGTTTGGGCATCGAGGGTATCTCGATCCATCGGCATTTCGTCGCACTGCAGTACCGCGCGGAAAGCCTGCCGCATATCGCGGTGATGACGAAACGGGCCGCCGCCGAGGATTTCCTGGCCGGCCGGCCATGGCGGTTCACCGAACTGGTGCCGCACGCGCTGGAGGACGATTGGGACGTCGACGAATCCGTGGACGAGATCAACGAGGAACGCGCCGAGATCTGGGGCAAACTGGACGCGGCCGCCGCCGCGCAAGGCAAGGGATCGGCCGTGCATGGCGTCTCGCGTCGGGCGATGACGTCGTCGGACGGCGCCACCGCCGACCGCATGCCGGGGGAGACGCGCCGCCTGTATTCGATCGGCGTTGGTGGCAACCCCTCGTATGACGCGCCGCGCATGCGCTACTCGTTCGCCAGCTACACGCGCCCCGGCGAGCTGCATGACTACGATCCGGACACCGGCGAGGACCGTCTGCTCAAGCGCGCCACCGTGCTGGGTGGTTTCGATCCGCGCGACTACATGGAACGCCGGGTGTGGGTCACCGCGCGCGACGGCGAACGCATCCCCGTCTCGCTGGTATGGCGACGTGACGTGCCGACCTGCGATTCCGCCATGTTCATCACCGGCTACGGCGCGTACGAGATCAGTTCCGATCCGGGATTCGCGGTGTCACGCATCAGCATGCTCGACCGCGGCGTGCTGTACGCCGTGCCGCACATCCGCGGCGGCGGCGAAATGGGACGCGCCTGGTACGAGCAGGGGCACCTGCTCAACAAGAAGCATTCGTTTGAGGATTTCATCGACGCCACGCGCGCGCTGCAACGTGCCGGACTGGCCTCGCCGCTGCGTACGGTGGCGAACGGCGGCTCGGCGGGCGGCCTATTGATGGGGGCGGTCGCCAACATGGCTCCGGAATGCTATGCGGGCGTGGAGGCGGACGTGCCGTTCGTGGACGCGCTGACCTCGATTCTCGACCCGTCGCTGCCGTTGACCGTCACCGAATGGGACGAGTGGGGCGATCCGCTGCACGACGCGGATGTGTACGCGTATATGAAGTCGTACACGCCATACGAGAATGCGCCAGATAGTGAAAATGACGAAAGAACTGCCGTTTTTCCGAAAATTTTCATTACCACATCCATGAACGACACCCGCGTGCTGTATGTGGAGCCGATGAAATGGCTGGCCCGGCTGCAGCATGCCGGTGTGGACGCCGTGGCGAAAATCGAGGTGGAAGCCGGCCATGGGGGTACGTCCGGGCGGTACAAGCAATGGGAGGAAGTCTCCTATGAGAACGCTTGGTGTCTGTCGATGATGGGCATCGGCGGCTGAGTGGCCCCGAGGGTACTCCGGGGGATTTTCCGGGGGTAGAAGAATCATGACTGACGAAAACCCATTGTTGCAATCGTTTGCGGCAATGGGTTTTTGTTTCAGAAAATTTTCATGAAACATTGCAAACACCCTTCGGCGTTTCGCGAATCCCTTTTTTTGGGGGGGCACTCTAACGTCAAACGTTTTATGCCGCGCTTTTTAACTTTTATAAGGAAAGACACTGTTTCATACGTCAATGTTGACGTCGTGACACCGTGCTTGCATGACAGTGGCTGCAGCTGGGGCAAGGTAGTGGATGCCGCCACCTTAGGTTGTGCTTAATCGTGAAGCGAGGGATTATGCATAGGCACAAGGAGTTGGCGTCAAAGCGCTGTGTGAAAACGTTTGCCGCCATGCTGGTGACATTGGCGACCATGCTGGCATGCGTATTGATTGGGCCCGTTCATGCGCAGGCCGTGGAATACAACATCGGCGAGCTCGGCTGGGTGGACAAGGACTCCTCCAAGCTGACCATCGTGTCCGGCGGCCAGGAAAAGCCGTTCATCTCCGGCACCACCGTCGACTACGGCGATGAGATCGACATGCAACTGCATTGGAACGTGCCGAACAGCGTCACTGTCAAATCGGGCGACACCTTCGTCTACGATCTGCCCGAGAATCTGACCTTCCAATCCGGGCAACAGTACGACATCATCAACGGATCGGGCGATGTGGTCGGCCATTATGTGATCAACGGCAATCGCATGGTGGCCGCGTACACCCGCGGCGAGGACGCGGGATCGAACGTCACCGCGTATGTGACGGTCAAAGGCACCATCAACTCCGACAAGACCGGTGGCAACAACGGCGGAGACAAGACGTTCTCATATCCGGGTTACGGCGACGTGACGCTGTACGCCGAATGGACACGCACCTCACACCAGTGGACCATCAAGTTCGACCTCAACGGCGGTGTCGCTCCGGAAGGAAAGGAAGTCACGAAACTGTACGCGGACCAGAAGGTCTACGACGGCGACCCGCTGATCTCCCCAACCGTGGACCAGACGAACGTGCCGGTGCTCGACGGCTACGAATTCCAAGGCTGGAGCACCGTCCGCAACGACGCGCTCGCCAAGAGCGTCCTCTCGTTCGACGAGAACGGCAAGTCGCTGATGCCGATCGACCGCGATGGCACGGTATATGCGTTGTGGGCGAAGATGGGCACAGTGGTCAAGCCGCCGACCTCCACTTCCGACTCCACAACCCAATCGCAGATCGGCGCGTATTCCAATACCGAAACCGGACTCAACGGACTGGCCATGTTCGAAGCGGTGGTCCGTCAGCCAGGCAAGTTCCCGAACACCGATTTCGGGTCAATCACCGAGGAATCCACTCCTTGGGTTAACTGAATCAGCCGATTCGCCACATACACGTTGGCGTCGCGGACCATCTGTCCACGGCGCCAACGTGCGTATGTGGGCGGTGCGTACGTCCATATATGTGCACATTCATGTCTGTCCATCGCTTTGTTGGGCATTGCGCCCATTGCGTTCTTTGTGCCTATCGAAACAAACGGATATCCGCCCGCCGTACGTGGGGCATGGGACGGGTGTCCATTTGCTGAGCGGGTTTGGTCCGCCTGATGAATCACTGACTAGAGTCGCGAGCTATGAGTGATTCTGCAAAGAAGTACACCATCGCCGTCATTCCGGGCGATGGCATTGGCAAGGAAGTGACTCCGTGGGCTCAGAAGGCTCTGGAGAAGGCGGCCGAAGGCGTCGCCGAATTCGAGTACGAGCATTTCGATCTCGGTGCCGAGCGTTATCTGCGTGACGGCGCGATCCTCCCCGAGGAGGAAGAGGACCGTATCAAGAAGACCGATGCGATTCTGCTGGGCGCCGTCGGCGATCCGCGCATCAAGGCGGGCATTCTGGAACGCGGCCTGCTGCTCAAGCTCCGCTTCGACCTGGACCAGTACGTGAACCTGCGTCCGTCCAAGCTGTACAAGGGTGTCACGTCGCCGCTCGCCAACCCGGGTGACATCGACTTCGTGGTCGTGCGTGAAGGTACCGAAGGCCTGTACTGCGGTGCCGGCGGCGCGGTCCGTCGTGGCACCCCGAACGAGGTGGCCACCGAAGTCTCCATCAACACCGCCTACGGCGTGGAGCGCGTGGTGCGTTACGCCTTCCAACTGGCCATGAAGCGCAGGAAGCACGTGACCCTCGTGCACAAGAAGAACGTGCTGGTCAACGCCGGCGACATGTGGCAGCGCATCGTCAACAAGGTGGCCGAGGAATACCCGGAGGTCTCCCACGACTACCTGCACATCGACGCGACCACCATCTTCCTGGTGTCCAACCCGTCCCGCTTCGACGTGATCCTGACCGACAACCTCTTCGGCGACATCATCACCGACGAGGCCGGTGCCGTGGTCGGTGGCGTCGGCTACTCCGCTTCGGGCTGCATCAACGCGTCCAACGAGTATCCGTCCATGTTCGAGCCGATCCACGGTTCCGCTCCGGACATCGCCGGCCAGAACAAGGCCAACCCGACCGCAGCCATCCTGTCCGCCGCCATGCTGCTCGAGCATCTCGGTTTCGACGACGCTGCCAAGAAGATCCATACCGCCGTTGAGGCTGACATCGAGGAGCTTGGCTCCACCACGCGCACCACCGACGAGGTGGGACGCGACATCCTGGCACGCATGTGATTGGCATTCGCTGACATTCCATTTGGATGTTCCATTTGGTGAGACGCCCGCCGAAACAAGGTTTTCCTTGGAACGGTGGGCGTCTTCGCATAATCAGGGGATTTTTCAGGGGTTTTTCGGGGTTCGTGCCAGTGGTAAACGCCCGATGACGGGCAAACCTTGGGATATTGTTGAGGCATGAGTGATAACAACGCCGATTTCAATGGTGCCGGTCAAGTCAACAATCCAACGTCGGATAACGCAGCCCAGGCCGACTACAACCAACCGTACATTCCACAACAGAACGATGCGCAGATGAACCATCCGGAGTCGCAGCCGGAAACCCCCGCATACGATCAGAACTCCGCCGCATACACTCAGCCCGCTCAGCCGGCCGAGCCCGCCGTTCCGGCGTACGATCCGAACGCTTCCGCATACAGCCAGTATGGCCAGACCGCACAGTCGGCCCAGTCCGCTCAGCCGTCATACGGTCAGCCGGCGACTCCGGCCCCGGCGTACGGTACGGCTCCCGTCTATACCCAGCCCGCTCAGCCGGCCACGCCCGCTGCTCCGGCGTATGATCCGAACGCCGCATCGTACAACCAGTACGGTCAGTATGGCCAGCCGTCCCAGCCCGCCCAATCTGCGCAGCCGTCGTACGGTCAGCCGGCAGCCCCGGCGTATGACCCCAACAACGCTTACGCCCAGCCGGATTACAATCAAGCGAACTACGGACAGCAGGGCTACGCGGCCCCGTCTTACAACCAATCCGCCTACACCCAGCCCGCCTACGCGCAGCAGCCGGCATACGGCCAGCCCGTCGCACCGGCCGGATACGCCCAGAAGTCGAAACTGGCCGCCGGTCTGCTTGGCATCTTCCTGGGCTGCTTCGGCGTGCACAACTTCTACTTGGGCAACACCGGCAAGGCCGTGGCACAGCTGCTGCTGACCGTCATCGGCTGGATTCTCATCATCGGCCCAGCCGTCGCAGGCATCTGGGGACTGGTGGAAGGCATCCTGATTCTGTGCTCCCACTACGGCTCGCAATGGCACCGTGACGCTCAAGGCGTCGAACTGCAGGATTGATGACTCGAGGACTTTACAAACAGCCGGGCGGCAAACTCGTTGGAGTGACTGTCCGGCTTTCTCATGCCGATTCGGATTACGCCGATTCGGATTATGCCGATTCGGACTATATTGATTCGGCTCATACGAATGCCGTGAAAACGGTTCCATACGCTGGGCCGGCTGCATCATCGACTGTTATCGAATGCCATATCGACGGCGATTTCTTCCTCGACGGGGACGATGCCGGAACGCGGAATCTCTTGCATTCCATGGAATGTGCGCTGGAACAGTGCGCGGCCCGTTGCCTCAGCGGTTCGATGGTTTCCGAACGTGACGTGACCGCCGCCGTCGAACGGACGATGCTGCACCATCCGGACGTGCGCATCGTCGGCATGGGCGCGCGTGGCATCGCCATCGCCTTTCAACGTGCGATTGACGGCATCGATGGCGCCGATCGCATTGCCGGTATCGGCGGTAATGATGTTACGAAAGTGGAACCACGCGACGACCTGCGCATTCGGCGGCATACCAGCCCAATGGAAACCGCAGAAACCGCGGAAATCGCAAAAAACATTGAAAACACTGGAACCGCGGAAAGCGACGAAAACGCTGGAACCGTTGGAACCGGCGAAATCGCCGAAACCGGCAATTGGGCGGAATACGCGCGACGCTGGCACGCACTCAAACCGAACATCGTGCACGACGACCCCCGCAAACCGCAGGAACAAATGGACCTCGACGTCGAATGGGCACGCGAAGTGGCTGCCGGAACCCGCGAACCCACCCTGCGTTTCTGGGAATGGGCCGAGCCGGCCGTGGTCATCGGCAGATTCCAGTCGCTCGAAGACGAAGTCAACGTGCACACCGCGCAAGACGAAGGATTCCACATAGTCCGCCGCTGCACCGGCGGGGGAGCGATGTTCATCGAACCAGGCAACACCATCACCTACTCGCTGTACGCGCCACTCGACTTCGCCCACGGCATGAGCGTCGAGGAATCCTACGAACTCTGCGACTACTGGCTCGTCGAAGCGTTACGCGCCCTCGGCCTCAACGTACGATTCGCCGGACTCAACGACATCGCCACACAATATGGCAAACTCGGCGGCGCCGCGCAACGCCGGTTCGCGCCCACCCACGGCGGACCCGGCGCGATTCTGCACCACGTCACGCTCGCCTACGACATCGACGCGGAAAAGATGACCCGCGTGTTGAACATCTCACGAGAGAAAATGTCCGACAAAGCGGTGAAATCAGCGGCAAAACATGTCGATCCCATGCGCTCTCAAACCGGCATGGGCCGAGACGAGGTAGTAGCGCGACTGGTCGACGCCGCCGTTCGAGTTACAATGTAGCCCGAATGGTCGATGGTGCCCGACTTAACGAGCGTTGGCATGGATGTCGACAACGGAAAACGCAGAAGCACGGCGGAACGGAGGCACGTCGATGGTCACCCCGAATGGAACCAACGGAATCAATGGTTTTGGTGGTTTCGACGATGAGCGTGAGACGTTGCTGCACACCGCGCTGTTCAAGCAGGTTTCGTCCGAAGAAGCCCGGGAACTGCTGCCGTATCTGCTGCATGCCGAATACGACAAGGGCGATTTCATCTTCCGCGAGGGAGACACCGACCATCGCATGTATCTGCTGGAGGAAGGCCGCGTCAAACTGACCAGACAATCCTCCGACAAGCGTGTGCAGCTGCTGAGCATCCACGCGTACGGCGAAGTGTTGGGTGAGATTCCGGTGTTCGATCCGCATGGCGGACCGCGTACCGCTTCGGCGGTGGCGATGACCAACGGCACGCGTGTGGTCTGGCTGGAACATGACGCGCTGTTCGACTGGCTCGACGAACATCCGCGCGTGGCCGTGGACATGCTGCAGGTATTGGCGCACCGCATGCGCAGCAACAACGAACGCATCTGCGATCTGGTGTTCATGGACGTTCCCGGACGACTCGCCAAAACACTGCTCAATCTGGCATCACGATTCGGCGAACCGGTCGAAGCCGGCCTGAAGGTGCCGCACGATCTGACACAGGAGGAGATGGCGCAGCTCGTCGGATCCTCACGCGAAACGGTGAACAAGGCGTTGATGGATTTCGCTAACCGCGGATGGATCGCCAGGGAAGGCCGGTCCATCATCATCTACCAGCCGGGCATGCTGATTCGCCGATCAAGACGATGACATTCGGCTGGTTTTCGGCTGATTTCCAACTTTTCCTAAGAAATTGTCTGTTTTGTGAGAAACCCGTGACGGCTTCCGGCACATGCGTTGGCGGGCATGTGTTTAGTAGACCCGCCACTTTAGAATGGGCGTCATGCCCAAGAAGAAGACCCTTACCGTTCAACGTGTGCTCGCATTGGTAATCGCATACATCACGTTATGCGTGGGCGGCGGCGTTGTGACGAGTATTTTCTTTATGCCCGCTGTGTTCGCCGCCAATAACGCGGCCAAAGCCGTCATTCCGTCCCTTGCGGTCGAAGGCATCGATTTCGATGTGACCTCGCTTCCGCAACGCTCGACGATGTATTTCAACGACGGCAAGACCGCTTTCGCGGAATTCTATACGCAGAACCGCGAGGTCGTGCCGCTGAAGAAAATCTCCAAAGCCATGCAGCAGGCCGTCGTGGCCCGTGAAGACAAGCGCTTCTTCGAACATACCGGCGTGGACGTGCAGGGCGTGTTCCGAGCGTTCTTCCAAACCTATGTCAGAGGCGGCGACCAGCAGGGCGGTTCCACGCTGACGCAGCAGTACGTCAAGAACGTGCTGTCCACCCAAGCCCGTGAAGACGACGATCCGATCGCCGAATACCATGCGACGGAAGACACCGTGGCACGCAAGCTGCGCGAGATGCTGATCTCGGTGCAGATCGAAAAGAAATACTCCAAAGCCGAGATTCTGCAGGGCTACCTCAACATCGCGCAGTTCGGCCGCAACAACCTGTGCGGCGTGGAAATGGCCGCCAAACGCTACTTCAACGTCTCCGCTTCGGAACTGAACGTCACCCAGGCGGCGACCATCGCGGCAATCACCAAGAATCCGCAGAACTTCGATCCTTCCGTGGAAGCCAACCAGAAGGAAGCCGAACACCAGCGCAACATCGTGCTGCAGCTGATGCACGACCAGGGCTACATCACCTCCGAAAAGGAATTCAAAGACGCCATCAACACGCCGTTGAAGGACACGCTGAACCTGCAGGACGTGAGCTCCGGATGCCAGTCGGCCATTGAAAACACCGGCTTCTTCTGCTCGTACGTGGTCAACCAGATCCTGAAGAACAAGGCGTTCGGCAAGGACGACGAGGCTCGCGAGAAGCTGCTGAAGGAAGGCGGTCTGAAGATCGTCACCACGCTCGACCGCAACGCCAACAACGCGGCCATGCAGGCGGCGAACAGCACCGTGCCGGCCACAGACCCGTCCGGATTCGAAGTGATGATAGCGGCCGTGAAGCCGGGCACCGGTGAAATCCTGTCGTTCGGTATCAACCGAACCTACGATGCCACGGATGACGCCCGAACGGATGAGACCAAGACCTCCATGAACTACATGGTCGATCAGGAGGACGGCGGCGGTATGGGCTTCAACGTCGGCTCCACCTGGAAGCCCATCAACATGGTGGCGTGGATGCAGAAAGGCCACTCCATCAACGAGTCGCTCGTCACATCCACCGTCTACGACACGTCGAAGTTCAACTGCAACGGCTACGGTTTCGTCGGCCCGTGGAGGGTGCAGAATTCCGGCGGCGGCACCACCTCTCCGGAAAGCCCGCTGCAGGGTCTGATCAAGTCGCACAACACCACGCAGGCCTCGATGGCGTCGAACATCGGCCTGTGCGCGATCGCCGACGCGGCCAAGGAGATGGGCTACCACAACGCCATCTCCAACGCGTCCGACATCTACTCCGCTAACTCGTTCCAGCCGCCAATGACCATCGGTACGGTGCAGGCGTCGCCGTTGACCATGGCCAACGTGTACGCCACCATGGGCGCCAACGGCGTGGAATGCACTCCGATCGCCATCACCAAGGTGACCGACCGCAGCGGCAGCAAGGTGAAAGTGCCGTCCGCGAACTGCCATCAGGCCATCGACCCGGACATCGCGCAGACCGTGTCTTACGCGCTGAACCAAGGTATCGTGCAGCCTGGCGGCGAAGCGTCGACCACGCAGCTTGACAACAATCGCAAGACCTTCGCCAAGACCGGCACCAACGAGAACACGGTGATGGCCACCGCAGGCTTCGTGCCGAACCAGGTCGCGGCGTTCGTCGCGGTCGCCGACGCGCAGGACCCGATCAACAACACCTTCGACAACAAGACCATCAACGGCGTGTACCGCCCGTCCTGGTACGGCATGTACATCGCAACGCCGGCGTGGAAGCAGTTCATGAACACGTATCTTGCCGCCATCAACGCGCCGATCGACAACGATTACGGAAAGGGTGCCGACAAGTACACGGTTTCGAAGGGCGCCACCAGAACATACAACCAGTACCAATACCAGCGCCAGCAGAACAGTCAGCAGCAAAGCCAGCAGCAGACCAACCAAGGCCAGCAGCAGCAATCGCAGCAACAGCCTGCTGAGCAGCAAAGTGACCAGCAGCATCAATAGTTGCGATTGTCGGCTATTCATGCCGACTGCCCGCATTGACTGACCGCACTGACTGCCCACGTCACCGGAGCGTAAATCGCATGGCAAAGTGAACAGTCCATAAACGCCCGCCCCAACCGGCGGGCGTTCTGCTTACAATGCAATCGGTACCATGCCCGTCGCGTGGGAACGCGGTGCGGATATCGACGATTCAGGCGATACCAACGATTCATAAGAGAGATGACAATGAGCGAAGACAAGAAGAACGGCAAGCAGAACAAGACGGTCAAACCGTTCGATCCGATGACGTTGCGTGGCGTCACCGTGCGCAACCGCATCTGGCTGCCGCCAATGGACACGTATTCCGCATTGGCGCAGGACGGCAAGCCGACGCCGTTCCACTACCAGCATTACGTTTCGCGTGCGATGGGCGGCTTCGGCATGATCATCATGGAAGCGACCGCCGTCGCGCCGGAAGGCCGCATTTCGCCGTGCGATCTGGGATTGTGGGATGACGGACAGATGGACGCATGGCGTTGGATCGTGGCCGACGCGAAGGCAGCGGGTGCCACGATGGCGGTGCAGCTCAACCACGCCGGACGCAAGGGTTCCACCGGCTGCCACGCGATCGGTTTCGATGGACAGAGCGTGCCGGAAGAGCAAGGCGGATGGCGGACGGTTTGCCCAAGCGCCAACGCATACGGTTCCCTGGCTCGTCCGCGCGCGCTGAGCGTCGATGAGATCCACACCATCGTGGACCAGTTCCGCGACGCCGCCTGGCGTGCCATGAACATCGGCTTCGACGCGGTGGAAGTCCATGCCGCGCACGGCTACCTGCTGTCGCAGTTCCTCGACCCGCTCATCAACGAGCGTGACGACGAGTACGGCGGATCGTTCGACAATCGCGTCCGCATGCTGGTCGAAGTCGTGGATGCTATTCGTTCCGTCGTGCCCGATACCATGCCGGTGCTGGTGCGCGTTTCCGCCACCGACTGGGCCGCAGGCGGTTGGGACCTTGACCAGACCGTCGAACTGGCTAAGATTCTGAAGGCCCACGGCGTGGACCTGATTGACGTGTCCACAGGCGGATTGATTCCCGACGTGACCATTCCGGTGAAGCCCGACTACCAAGTGCCGTTCGCCGAACAGGTGCGCAGTCGCGCGGGCATTCCCACCACCGCAGTCGGGCTCATCACCAAGCCGAAGCAGGCGAAGAAGATTCTGAAGTCGGGCGCCGCCGACGCCGTGGAAATCGGCCGCGCTGCACTGCGCGACCCGTATTGGCCGCTCCGTGCCGCCCACAAACTGGACGTGCCGGTCGAGGAAGCCCCCTACCAGCCGCCATACCTCCGCGGCGCCTTCCGCTGACCCTTCCCCTCCCTTCTTCCTCTTTTTTATTGCGAAAAGTAGCCACAACCCAACGCAACATAACAAAAAAACGAGTGGGAGGGCGGGCGTCCTGTTCACGACCGTAAGCTTGGCCGAACGGCCTTGAGTGTGTCGTGAACAGGACGCCCGCCCTCCCACGGAGACGCGCCTCTGTATTTATCTATTTATCTGCGATTATTAATCGCCTTTATAGTGCCTAAAAACCGCTTTTTAAATCGCAACTTAAATCGCAATTAAAAAGTTTTCACGCGTCGATGCCGACCGCCTCGCTGACATGTTCGAACCCGTCGCGCCTGAGCAGTTCGGCCAGTCCACGCTTCAACACGGTGATCTGCTGCGGACCACGGTACATAAGCGCGCTGATGAACATCACCAGCGACGAGCCGCAACGAATCTTCTCATACGCCTGCTGCGGGGTGAAGACGCCACCGATGCCGGCGATTGCGAACCGGTCCCCATACTCGCGGTAGACCTGCTTGATGCGTTCGTTGCTGGTCGCGTAGCACGGCGAGCCGGACAGTCCGCCCTCCCAATCGCGCGGAATGGACATGCCGGTGCGGTCCTTCTGCAGATTGGCGATCGACAGTCCCTGCACGTTGTGCTCGGCGAGCACGTCCAGCAGATCCTTGAATTCCGGCCACGTCTTATTGAGCGGCATTTTGACGAGCGTCGGCTGCGGACGGTCGATTTTGTCCAGTTCGGTGAACAGCTTGTCGAGCGCTTCCGGGCTTTGGTTGAACGGTTCGCCGGCCATGGTGTTCGGGCAGGAGATGTTCACTTCGACCATGGCGGTGCGTCCGGCCGCGCGGCGCATCGAAATGCAGTAATCCTCGATGCCTTCGTCCAGATCGCCGGTCTTGCTGTCGTTCGTGCGGGCGATCGAAACCGACACCTGCATGCTCTTCGCCTTCGTCCATGCGTTCTCGGCGCGCGGAATCACCACCGCGGAACCCTCGTTGGCAAGGCCCACGTGCACCATCATCGAATCGTATTCAGGCAGGCGGTGGAACCATGGGCGCGGGTTGCCGGGGCAGGGGCGCGACGTGGTGGAGCCGACCGTTTCGAAACCGAAGCCGACGTTGTCGAGCAGCACCGGCATCTCGCAATCCTTGTCGAGGCCGGCGGACAAGCCGAACGGATTGGCGAAATCGACGCCCATCACGTTGGTTTCCAGTATCGGGTCGGTGTAGTCGAGCATTTCGCGGCATAGCCACATCAGCGGTGGAATATTGCGGGTGACCTTGCAGAAATCGATCATCTGGCTGTGGGCCACGTCGGGCGTCTGGTTGAAGATGAAATGCGGTTTGATGATGTGCTTGTAGCCGAACGTGAAAAGGTCGGTGGTGGCTTTGTTCACTGCGTCGTGCCAAAAGTTTTCGGAAACGTATGTCATGGTTCCTTATTCTCGCACGTTTTCATTGGTTTCGCATGGCATTTTGGGCAAAAGCCGATGTGTGTCGGTGCGGCATATAGGACGTTCGTTTTTGTTCGTTTTAGGCTGAATTTGAGTCGATTGTGGTGCGGCTTTGCACGAAACACGCGCGAAACGCTCAACTCAGTTGTATTTTTGAGTGAACATGTGCGATAATGTTCATATGATTTCGTCGCAACGCCAGCATTTGATTTTGAGCCGTCTGCGTACCCGTGGTGCGGTGCGCATCACTGCACTGTCCAAGGAATTGGGCGTCTCCGCGATGACCATCCGCCGTGACATCGCCGATCTGGCGGACAAGGGTCTGCTGAAGCGCGTGCACGGCGGTGCCGTCAGCACCAGCACGCTGCTGAGCGAACCGCTGTTTTCCGTAAAGTCGCAGATGGACATCGGTCTGAAGGACGCCATCGCACAGGAAGCCGTCAAATACGTGGCCCCCGGCGACGTGATCGCCATCGGCGGCGGCACCACGGCGTACGTGTTCGCGCAGCATCTGCTCGAATCGCAGCAATCGTCCGGCATCACCATCCTCACCAACTCCATTCCGGTGGCGGAGCTGGTGCAGGCGCTCGAATCGAAAGACGTGGAAGTCATCGTGACGGGCGGCGTGACCACCCGTTCCAACTCGCTCGTCGGGCCGATCGCAGACAAAGTGGTCGCCTCGCTGCGCGTCAACACCGTATTCCTGGGCACGCATTCCGTGTCCATTCCGCGCGGTTTCCTCATGCCGAACTCGCTGGAAGCCGCAACCGATATGGCGATGATGGACATTGCCGATCGCACGATAATTTTGACCGACCACACCAAGTGGAGCTGCACGTCACTGTCGCTGTTCGCACGTTTTGACCAGGTGGATACGGTCATCACCGATGACGGATTGGACCCCGATTCGGTGTCGAAAACAAGGGATTTGGTCAAAGAGCTCGTTCTGGCACGCCAGGCCGAGCCGGTTCAGGAAGGTGAATAATCACATGAGTGATTTCGTCAACTACACTCCGGGAGAATATGCGAAGGAGCATATCCGTATCACGCCGACCACGCTTGCCGATGGCCGCGACTTCTTCTATCTCGATGACGATCCGGAATACGTCTCCGGCGTCAAGACTCGCGAACTGAAGGATCCGCGCCAACTTCCGTACCGTTTCTCCAACCAGCTCAACGCCGCTGGCGAGGAAGTGCCGTATGCGGCTCCCGAAATGCGTCGCGACCCACTGACCGGCGATTGGATTCCGATGGCGACCGCACGTATGAACCGTCCGATCACCGCCGGTCCGGGCGCGACGGCCAAAGGCAATCCGCTGGCCGCGCGCAAGCCGGGCGATCCGTACCAGGATGGCGAAGTGCCGGATACCGACTACAACGTGGTCGTGTTCGAAAACCGCTTCCCGTCGATGGTTCGCGTGCCGGGCCGTTCCGAAGCCGTGGAATACGTCAACGGCAACCCGCTGTGGGAGAAGAAGCTCGCCGCAGGCCGCTGCGAAGTGATCTGCTTCGACCCGGACGAAAACGGCCTGCCGGCGGACCTGCCGGTCTCCCGCCTGCGCACCGTCGTGGAGGCATGGGCGTTCCGTACCGCCGAAATCTCCAAGATGGAGGGCATCGAGCAGATCTTCCCGTTCGAGAACCACGGTCAGGAAATCGGCGTCTCCCTGGCGCACCCTCACGGCCAGGTCTACTGCTATCCGTTCATCGCACCGAAGATGGAAGCCGAACTCAAGCAGACCGAAGCCTACCATGAGAAGACCGGCGGCAACCTGCTCAAGGATCTCATGAACTCCGAAATCGAGGCCGGGGAGCGCATCGTCATGCGCAACCACAGTTGGGTCGCCTATGTGCCGGCCGCGGCACGCTGGCCGCTCGAGGTGCATGTGGCCCCGGTGCGTGACGTGCTCACCCTCGACGAGCTCAACGATCAGGAGCGTTGGGATCTGGCCGTCATGTACTCCACCCTGCTCAAGCGCGGCAACGCGTTCTTCGACAAGGGTGACGGCAAGGGCATGGACCTGCCGTACATCGCAGCATGGCATCAGGCCCCGATCCACGACAAGCGCCGCGAAAACTACCGCCTCAACCTGCAGTTCTTCTCGTTCCGCCGCGCCGCCAACAAAATCAAGTATCTGGCCGGCTCCGAATCAGGCATGGCCGCATGGGTGTCCGACACCACGCCGGAACTCATCGCCAAGCGCTTCCACGAGCTCGGACCAATCGATATCGAAGGCTGAAAGCCAATAAAACCCAAAGGACAAAACACCAATGACTGCTGTTGAATTCATTGAGCCGCTCTCGCATGACGAGGGTGTGAAGAACGCGACCGACCTGTTCCGAGCCACCTACGGTGAGGAACCGGCTGGCGTATGGGCCGCACCGGGCCGTGTGAACCTGATTGGCGAACACACCGACTACAACGCGGGCCTGTGCCTGCCGATCGCACTGCCGCACCGCACGTTCATCGCGCTCAAGCCGCGTGAAGACACCAAGGTGCGCGTGGTTTCCGACGTTGATTCCGGAAACGTTACCGAAGCCGACCTCGATGGTCTGCAGGCCGGTGGTGTGGAAGGCTGGGCCGCCTACCCGGTAGGCGTTGCCTGGGCATTGCGCGAAGCCGGCTTCGATGCGGTGCAGGGCTTCGACGCGGCATTCTCCTCCTGCGTGCCGCTCGGATCCGGTCTGAGCTCCTCCGCAGCCATGACCTGCTCCACCGCCTTGGCGCTGGATGATGTGTACGGTTTGGGTTATGGCGCATCCGATGCCGGTCGTGTGACGCTGATCAACGCCGCCATCAAGTCGGAAAACGACATGGCGGGCGCGTCCACCGGTGGTCTCGACCAGAACGCATCCATGCGTTGCACTTTCGGCCATGCGTTGCGTCTTGACTGCCGTCCAGAGCTGAGCCCGCTGGAGAACGTCTCCCAGCAGGAATTCGATCTCGACAAGTACGGTCTGGAACTGCTGGTGCTTGACACTCAGGCTCCGCATCAGCTCAACGACGGCCAGTATGCCCAGCGTCGTGCCACTTGCGAGAAGGCTGCCGAAATCCTCGGCGTGGCCAACCTGCGTGTGGTCGCCGACAGCATCGCCAAGTCCGACGATCCGTTCCAGGCGCTCAAGGAAACGCTCGACAAGCTGGAAGACGACACGATGAAGAAGCGCGTGCGCCACGTCATCACCGAAATCGCCCGTGTCAACTCCTTCGTGCGTGCCTTCGCCAACGGCAAGATCGACGAGGCAGGCCGACTGTTCAACGCGTCTCATGATTCGCTCGCTGCGGATTATGAAGTGACTGTGCCCGAGCTGGATATTGCCGTGGATGTGGCTCGTGTCAACGGCGCGTACGGCGCACGTATGACCGGCGGCGGCTTTGGCGGCTCCATCATCGCGTTGGTGGACAAGGGTCAGGGTCACGAGATCGCACAGAAGATTGCTGACCGCTTCGAAAAGGAAGGCTTCAACGCGCCTCGCGCCTTGCCGGCGTTCGCTGCGGCTTCCGCGAGCCGCGAGGCCTGATCGCAGAAGCCGATGCAAAAATGCGCGTTGGCGCACGCCCATGAAAAAGGACGTGCGCCAACGCGCGTTTTGCACGATTTACTTGTGGACCAGATGGCGCACCAGCGTATCCCACAGCGATGACCAGCAGGTACGATGCCGAATGCTTCATCCCGGCTCCCGGTGCGGCTACGTGTTTGGCCTGATGCTGTCTGTGATCGTATTCGTGCTCCCCTCCTTCTTTTCTGAAGGAGGGGAGCACCTTTCGTAAGTAGCGACGTGTCGACTTGGTGGCCGTCATGTTCGGCTACGCTTTTGTGCGTACAACGGACGGGTTGTACGTGTATTTGATGAAAAACGATACGTTATACGATTAACGGCGTGTCGCGATGTGGGTGATTCCGGTGTTCTGCAAGAACGGCAGTATGGAGCCGAAGTTTACGTTTGCGACGCTGGGGGGACTGGTTGATGAGAGCGCTAACTATTGAGATAAACGATTAACGTTTGACATTAAACGATTAACGATTTATAGTGTTAATCACCGCAAAGCAAGCGGCTGATGAGGTCGTACCGGTGCGTCTTACATCGGTACGAGGAGGAAACATCAAGGAAGAAGGAGCCTAATCATGGCACGAAGAAGTGTTCGCCTGTTGGCATCAATAGCTGCAGTCGCGACTATGGTCACGACGTTTGCCGCCTGCGGCAACAAGCAGGCCACCACAGACGAGAACGGCAAGCCAATCGTCAATATTCTGGTTCGTCGCAACGTGACCGACCATCCGATGCAGGACACCCAGTACACCAAGGATCTGGAAGCCGCCTGCGACTGCACCATCAAGTGGCAGGAAGTCGCCGACAACGCTTGGGGTCAGCAGAAGAGCGCCAAGATGGCCGCCGGTGAATTCCCGGACATTGGCTTGAGCTTGTTCAGCATGGTGGATGCGGCCAAGTACAGCACCTACTTCGAGGATCTCAAGCCGCATCTGGATAAGATGCCGAACGTCAAGAAGTTCCTCAAGGCCCAGCCGGGCGCTGCGAAGTACGTTACCGATGGCACCAAGATCGCCATGCTGCCCTCCGACCGCGGCAAGGGTTACGAGGTTTCCGGCACTCACATGTTTATCAACAAGACCTGGCTGGACAAGCTGGGACTCCAGATGCCGACCACTTGGGACGAGCTCGAGAACGTGCTCGATGCATTCAAGACCCAGGATCCGAACGGCAACGGCAAGGCCGATGAGGTGCCGATGAATATCCGCAGCCTCGGCTTCGGCCTGTGGAGCCCTCTGGCGCTGATGAACTCCGAAGGCGTGGTCACCTCCTTCATGGGCGGCGGCGCTTCCGAACAGGGCTATTATGTGGACAACGGCAAGGTTAAGAGCTATTACACCTCCGACGCGCTCAAGGACGTCGTCTCCTACCTGCACGGACTCATGGCCAAGGGCCTTATCCCGAAGGATGTGCTCACCCGCGACGCCTCGCAATACACTTCGCAGACCGTCAGTGACGGCAAGACCGCGCTGACCGGCGTCTCCTTCGGTTGGTCCAACTACTCCGAATACGGCAACGCGCTTGGCGACCAGTACGTCACCCTGCCGCCGCTGAAGAAAGACGCCTCCACGCCCGACTCCCAGGTCAAGTGGGATTATTCCCAGGACGCCTGCCGCTGGGCCTACTCCGGTTCCGGCCTGACCGTCAACCCGAACGCAGCCAACCAGGACGCCATCTACAAGGTGATCGACGCCATGTACGGCGAGAAGCTTTCCGTGGCTGGATTCTTCGGCTCTATTCCGGATATCGTCTCCGATGACGGCGACCACCAGTACACCATCGACAAGGCTAAAGCCTACGCCGAATATCCTGATACCCGCGCCGTCGCCCTGCAGGACCGCTTCGGTGGCTGGATTCGCGACGACGTGAAGATGGTCAACGACACCAACGCCGACCAGGTCACTGCGTCCGATTTGGCCATTCGTGAGGCGCGCAACCGCGTCGACGGCGTCAAGGATGTCGTACCGATTTACGTGCGCCCGAATACCGAGGACTCCAACACCCTGCAAAACAACAACACCGCCATCTCCAACTACGCGAACAACCAGATCGCGAAGTGGGTCCAGAAGGGCGGCATCGACAAGGAATGGGATGCCTACGTGAAGAAGGTGTCCGAACCGACCCTCGGCCTCGACGCCAACATCAAGATTTGGCAGAAGTGGTACGACAAGTACACCAAGTAGCCAAGTAATACCGCGGGGTCCATCGCACGGGTTCGTTTCTCTCCCGTGACTGCCGCCGGACCCCGCATTTTTGTTCCCTAGCAATCATCCTAAATTGGAGACCAACATGAGTGCACAAACATCGCAAGGCGTTGCTGCACGGACCGTGGCGATGGAAGCGGCTCCCGACCGCAAGAAACCAGGTCTGCTCGATCGCATCGCCGACCACTTCCGCCGCTACTGGCAGCTGTGGATCCTCACCGCTCCCGCCCTGTTCTTCGTCGGCCTGTTCGCCTACGTGCCGATGTGGGGCATCCAGCTTGCCTTCCGTGAATTCGACCCGACCAAGGGTCTGACCGGCGGCAAGTTCGTAGGATTCAAATATTTCAACGAGTTCTTCCATAACCCGCTCTTCGGCGAGATCATGACCAACACCGTCCGCATCTCCCTGTGGACGCTGGTCATGGGCTTCATCTTCCCAATCATCCTGGCCCTGCTGATCAACCAGATCGGCTCCAAGAAAATCAAGGGCTTCGTACAGACCGTCACCTACATGCCCCACTTCATCTCCGTGGTGGTCATCGTCTCGATGCTCAACATCTTCCTGTCCCCGGGCTCCGGCATCCTGGGCCGCTTCTTCGGCGACGAATCGCTGATGGGCTCCACCAGCGCCATCACCGCCGTCTACTGGATCTCCGAAGTCTGGCAGCACGTCGGCTGGAACTCCATCATCTACCTGGCCGCGCTCGCCGGCGTGGACACCTCGCTGTACGAGGCCGCGAAGATCGATGGCGCCGGCCGTCTGCAACTGATCCGTTACGTCGACCTGCCGGCGATCATGCCGACCTGCGCAATCTTGCTCATCATGAACATGGGTTCCGTGCTCAACGTGGGTTTCGACAAGATCTACCTGATGCAGAATTCGCTGAATATGCCGGCCACCGAGGTCATCGCGACCTACACCTACAAGATCGGTATTATTAACGGCCAGTATTCGTATTCGACCGCCATCGGCCTGTTCAATACCTTGGTCAACTTCGTCTTCCTGATCACCGCGAACGCGATCGCCAAGCGCGTTTCCGATACGAGCATTTTCTAGGAGGCAGTCATCATGTCTGCAACAACAACCGGGGCCGTTGCCCAAAGCAAGAACGATATTCCCTGGAACAAGCATGTACGTCAGAAGAAAACGCCAGGTGATCTGGCCGTCGACTTTGTCATCGTGCTGCTTCTGGTGTTCACCGTGGTCGCAGTGCTCTACCCCCTGTGGTTCGTGGTCATCGCATCGTTCTCCAATCCGAACGCTGTGGCCGGCGGCGAAGTGTCACTGCTGCCTAAGGGCGTGACCTTCGCCGGCTATGCGAAGGTGTTCACCAACCATCGCATCTGGCAGGGCTATCTCAACACGATCATCTACTCGGTGGTCGGCACCGCGGTCAACATGGCCGTGACCATCCCCTGCGCCTTCGCGCTGTCCCGCCGCGAATTCAAGCCGCGCCGCGTCATCATGTTCCTGTTCACCGTCACCATGTTCATCAGCGGCGGCCTGATTCCGAACTATTTGCTGTACAAAGCCCTCGGCATCAACAACACCATGTGGGTGTTCATCCTGCCCGGCGCTGTCTCCGTATACAACGTGATCGTGGCGCGCTCCTTCTTCGAAACCTCCATTCCGGAGGAACTGCATGATGCTGCGCAGATCGACGGCCTGAGCTACTTCGGCTACTTCTTCAAGATCGTGCTGCCGTTAAGCTCCGCCATCCTCGCCGTCATCGGCCTGTACTACTTCGTCGGCCACTGGAACGACTTCATGACAGGCTTGATCTACATCACCGACGACACAAAGCAGCCGTTGCAGGTGGTCTTGCAGCAGTTGCTGCTGGTGGCACAAGGCACCGGTACGAACGTCAACGCCGCGGCCCAACAGCAGGCGGCCGACCAGATCAAGTTCGGCATCATCATCGTCTCCACCCTGCCTCTGCTGGTGCTGTACCCGTTCCTGCAGAAGTACTTCAACAAGGGCGTCATGCTCGGCGCCGTCAAGGGCTGATTGAAAGGGATTCGCCATGCTCGCTCGTTTTTCCGTGGCCTATGAACGGTTCTGCCGTCTGCTGCTCACGATCTTCGTGGTGAACATCGCCATGCTCGTGCACACACTGCTGGGTGCCGTGGTGCTGGGATTCTTCCCATCCTGCGCCGCCGCGCAAACCACGTTCCGCACGTGGCTGCGTGCTGAGGATCGGTCGATGCGTGCCAAGGAAGTATGGGGCATCTTCCACGGCGCATGGAAAAACGAGCTCAAGCAGGCGAATCTCTTCGGCTGGCCGTTGGCCGTATGCTGGGTGGTGCTCGCCATCGACTACTACATGATGAACTGGCATGCACGCGGAACGTTCGACGTGGCGGTTTCCGGCGTACTGTTCGTGCTGGCACTGGTATTGCTGGCCTTCACCATGCTGGTCTGGGTGGTGCGCGCGAACTATGACGAACGTCCGCTGTGGATCGTCCGCACAACACTGACCATGATCGTGGCCCGTCCGCTGTGCACCCTGCTGCAGATCGGACTCGCACTGCTGGCGATCCTTGCCTGGGCGCAATGGCCGGGTCTGCTCATGGTGTTCGGCATGTCGCTGCCGATGTTCTGCACTGCGTGGATCGTGTACTCGTTCGGCCGGATTCCGGGAATGGACATCCATGACCGGGAGCAGCCGGGCATCCGATACGCGAAAAGCTGAACGGCAGAGTGTCGCCAAAGAAAGGCGGGCATACAATGGAATCCGCTTCACAAAGCCGCCAAGCAGACAAGGCAAAACCATTGGTATCGATCAAAGACATCGCAAAAGAGGCCGGCGTCTCCAGTTGCACCGTGTCATTGGTCATGAACAACAAGGACCGCAATCGCGTCAGCAAGGCGGTGGCGCAACGAGTGCGCGGAACGGCCCAATCAATGGGATACAAGCCGAACTCCGTGGCGCGTACATTGCGCACCAGCAGGTCGTATGTCCTCGGCTTTATCACCGATGAGATCGCCACCTCGCCACATGCCGGGCGCGTACTGGTGGGAGCGCAGGAGGCAGCGCGCAAACTCGGCTATATTCTGCTCACCGTCAACACGGGAAACGATCGGGAACTGGAGAACCAGGAGATCGCGGCCCTGCGGCAGTACCGCGTGGACGGTTTCCTGTATGCCATGATGTACCACCGTGTTGTGGAGATCCCCGCCGAACTCGAAGGCAGCCCCACGGTCGTCGTCGACAGCGAAGACGAGAATCGCAAGATTCCCTCGATCTACCCCGACGACGAAATGGCAGGGTACGATGCCACCAATCGGCTGATTCAGGCCGGCTGCAAACGCATCGTTTACTACGGTTCCTCAATCACCATTATCGCCCAGGGGGAGCGGTTCGCCGGGTATCGCCGAGCGCTCGCGGACGCGGGCATCCCCTTCGACGAGCAGTTGGTCGTCAACGTGGAAGAGGCCACAAACGCCGCTTCGGAAGCCGGTCGCGTGTTCGACGAGATCAAGCCGGACGGCATCTTCTGCTTCAACGATGTGCGCGCGACCTTCATCTACGAGGCGGCCAGAGAGCGGTCGGTCGGCATCGGCACAGACGTTTCCGTGATCAGCATCGACAACCAGCCGCTCATTACGGACGTGCTCAAGCCCGCGTTGACCACCTTGGAGCTTCCTCACTACGAAATGGGCTTCGAAGCGGTGCATCAGCTGGTCGCCATGATCGACGATGAAGCCGCCACGGAAAGCCTTGCACGCAGTGAGGATTCGATCAGGCGTTTGGAGAACGGCCCGATGACACCGTTGCGATGCCGCATCATCGAACGCGATTCGATCGTTTCCTGACGGCACTGCGTCTTTGAGTATTTCCATCCATTTTCCATATTCATTTCACACGTGTAGAGGGGTCTACTATGTCGAATACCTATTCCATCTCCGTCGAAACCGGCGGCTACCGGCAGCTCGATCTGTTCGCCGAACGCTGTGGCGAGGGGAACGCCGTCGTCACCGTTGCGGACGGCAACGGCGTCGCAATCGCGGCGCACACCATGCCCATCGCCGAACGCAGGCATCATTTCTCCATTGCGGTGCCGCAGAAATCCACCGTCACCGTGGCGGCAAGCGGCCTGGTTGTACGCTTCGGCTACCTTTCCGAATGCGATGACCTGCTTGACAACGGCGTTCGCTACGTGAACATGAATCCAAGCGACACCGATTGGCCTGCACAGCCCACGCTGGAACAGATCTACAACCGTTTCGGGCGTTCGGGCGCGCATTTCGAACCGTTCGCACGTTGGATGAACGATCCGAACGGCCTGTGCCAGTTCCAAGGGCGCTACCACCTGTTCTTCCAGCTCAACCCGTATGGTTTCGGCTGGGACAATATGCATTGGGGGCACGCGGTAAGCCGTGATCTGGTGCATTGGACTCATCTGCCAGTCTTCCTGGAACCGCAGCCCGAACTGCACACCGACGAGCGTATCGTCGGCGGCGCGTTCTCCGGTTCGGCCGTGACCGTGGACGAGCATGACAATCCGGTCGCCGGCAACGAGGCAAACGCCATCCGCCTGTACCTGACCCGTCATCTGGAAACCCGCGGCGACGAATCCTCCGTCACCGAATACCAGACCACCTGCCTGTGCGAGGACGGCGTGCATGTTCGCGTGGAATCGCCGGTGGCGCTGCGTGCGAATGACGATTTTGGCTATGACTTCCGTGATCCGAAGGTTGAATGCGGCATGGGCGGCGAGGCGCTCGACCCGGATCGTGCCTATATGGTAACCGCCACCAATCTGCCGGTATCGGAATTTGGCGCAGACGCCGCCGATAGTGCGGTTCCCGGCATCAGCACCCAGAATACCGGTGGCTGGTTCACTTATTCTCCTCAGGGCAAGCCGGGGGTCGACCAGCCGAACAACGCCACCGTTCCCGCCATGACGTTGTTCTCCGCGAAGAAGCCGCTCAAGCGTAACGTGACATGGCGCTACGAAGGGCCGGTGCTCGCCGATTTCGGCCATCAGATCGCACGCACCTACGAATGCCCTGACCTGTTCCAGGTCGACGGCGTGACCGTTGCCGTCGGCGCGCTGATGCACTACCGCGACAAGCAGGGGCGTTTCCAGCAGGTGCGTTGGTATGCCGGCGACTTGGTGAACACCGATAATGGTCCGAAACTGGATGTCAAGGCCAGCGACTGGTGCGATTTCGGCACCGGATATTACGCCACGCAAAGCTTCGCCGACGATAACGGCCGTCGCATCGTATTCGGCTGGTTCACCGATTTTCCGGAGATGCGTGTCGAACAGCCGTGCCTGGCCAACGGCATGATGTCGCTGCCGCGCGAATTGCATGTGCGTGACGGCAGGCTGTACAGCAAGCCGGTGAGCGAAGTGTACCGCGAGCTGCTCGGCGAGCGTCTTGCCGTGCACGGCGATGGCGGGGATATGGTCGTTACGGCTCCCGGCAACGCATACTATGCGAACGTGCATCTGGCGGATGATGCCGATGCCATCATGGTGCTGGCGAAGGGCGTCAACCCGCAGGACGGCAGGCCGACCGAACTGCTGCTGCAGCGCACTGATGGCGTGACCCGCCTGGTGGCCAAGGGCACTGCGGTGGAGGATGTCGACTTCGACAGCGGCATCACCGATGTTCGCCAGGTGGAGGTGTTCTTCGACCGCAATGTTGTCGAAGTGTTCCTCAATGGCGGTCAGACGGCAGGAAGCATGCTGTTCCAAGGCGCTGATGGCGACGGTGAGCTTCGCATCGCGTCGTCCGGCAAGATCGATGCGGTTGATGCGCGTGCATTGAACGGTATTTGGCGCTAAGACGTAGAGCCGTATCCGGCGGCCCCGTTCCTGCGTGTTCCTTGTGACACGGCGGGTGCGGGGCCGCTGCCGTATGTGTAGGGGTATGTACGCGATATGCGCGAGATATGGGCACGATATGTGCGCTGCGTTGTAATTTGCCGGCGGATGTTGCATGTCATGCTGTGTTGCGACACGGCGCGGGTGAATCCGTGGGCGGTGACGACCTAGGTAAACGTTTGACTACTGACATGCGCGTGTGGCGTCTCACCATGTAATGCGAAAAGCGGGAGAGAGGGGTGTTTTGGCACGTGCCTTTCCTATACTTGAGGGCACGTCCGGCAATTTGCCGAGACGGCAACTGGATATTCACACCTCACGTTTAGGGAGTTCCATGAACAAGGCAATCATCACCGTCGTCGGTCAGGATACTGTCGGCATCATCGCCCGCGTCTGCACCTATCTTTCCGCGCACCAGGTCAACGTGCTCGACATCTCCCAGACCATCATCGACGGTTTCTTCAACATGATGATGATTGTGGATTATTCCAACGCGGACGAGGAATTCGGCACAGTCGTCGACGACCTCGACAAGCTCGGCGAGGAGATCGGCGTGCGCATCCGCTGCCAGCGCGAGGAGATCTTCACCAAGATGCACCGCGTCTGATCCGCGGCACACGTAAGCCATGCAAGCAACCGAAGCTACGAATCGTACCAATCGTAAGGAAAAACCATGCTGAATATCATGGAGGTCCACGAGACCAACAAGATGATCGAGCAGGAGAAGCTCGACGTGCGCACCATCACCATGGGCATCAGCCTGCTGGATTGCGCAGCCGACAGCGTCGACGAGGTCTGCGAGAACATCTACAACAAGATCACCACGTACGCCAAGGACCTCGTGTCCACCGGCCGGGCCATCGAACGCGATTTCGGCATCCCGATCGTCAACAAGCGCATCACCGTCACCCCGATTTCCCTGGTCGGCGCAAGCTCCTGCAAGAGCTCCGAGGACTTCGTCAAGATCGCGCACGCGCTCGACCGCGCGGCCAAGAAGGTCGGCGTCGACCTGATTGGCGGCTACTCCGCGCTCGTGTCCAAGTCCATGACCCCGGCCGAGGAGATGCTTATCCGCTCCCTGCCGCAGGCGCTTTCCGAAACGGACATCGTGTGCTCCTCCGTGAACGTGGGCTCCACCAAAACCGGCATCGACATGAACTCCGTCGAACTGCTCGGCCACATCGTCAAGGACATCGCGCACGCCACCGCAGACAATGATTCCTACGGTTGCGTGAAGTTCGTGGCGTTCTGCAACGCCCCGGACGACAACCCGTTCATGGCAGGCGGCTTCCACGGCGTGACCGAAGGCGACGCGGTCATCAACGTCGGCGTCTCCGGACCGGGCGTGGTCTCCCGCGCGCTCGACGAGGCCAAGGGCAAGGACTTCGAGTTCCTGTGCGAAACCATCAAGCGCACCGCGTTCAAGATCACGCGCGTCGGCCAGCTGGTGGCCCAGGAGGCCTCCCGCCGACTCGGCATTCCATTCGGCATCATCGACCTTTCCCTTGCGCCAACCCCGGCCGTAGGCGATTCCGTCGGCGAAGTGCTTGAAAAGATCGGCCTCGAACAGGTTGGCGCACCGGGCACCACCGCCGCGCTCGCCATGCTCAACGACCAGGTGAAGAAGGGCGGCATCATGGCGTCCTCCTATGTGGGCGGCCTGTCCGGCGCGTTCATTCCGGTCTCCGAAGACAAGAACATGATCGACGCGGCCAACAACGGCTGCCTGAAGATCGAAAAGCTCGAGGCTATGACCTGCGTATGCTCCGTCGGCCTTGACATGATCGCCATCCCCGGCGACACCACCGCGGCCACCATTTCCGGCATCATCGCCGACGAGGCGGCCATCGGCATGGTCAACCAGAAGACCACCGCCGTGCGTGTGATCCCGGTGGAAGGCAAGGGCGTAGGGGAGATGGCCAACTTCGGCGGCCTCATGGGCTACGCGCCGATCATTCCGGTGAACCAGACCAGCTGCGAGGCCTTCGTGACCCGTGGCGGCCGCATTCCGGCGCCGATCCACTCCTTCAAGAACTGACGTTCTTACGAAAGAACCCGACCTTCCTGCACGGAGGGCCGGGCTCTTTTGCGTTTGTAAAACTGTTTTTACTTACCGCCGGCAAAGTTCAACTGTCGCCAGGCTTCGTAGATGGCGATGGAGGCGCAGTTGGTGAGATTCAGGCTACGCAGCGAAGGACGCATCGGCAGACGCACCTGCTCGGCCACATGCGGGCCGGCCATGATGTCCATCGGATCGGGGATATTGCCCGGTTCCGGACCGAACAGCAGGATGTCGGTCGGCCTGTATTCGATGTCGGTGTACAGCTTGGTGGCGTGCGCGGTGAAGGCGATGATGCGCGAATCCGGCATCGATTCCACCAGATCCTCGAAATTCGGGTGCAGCACCACATGCGCCATGTCATGGTAGTCGAGCCCCGCACGGCGCAGCTTGGTATCCCGCAGATTGAAACCCAAAGGTTCCACCAGGTGCAGAATCGTTCCCGTCACGGCGCACAGGCGGATCGCGGAACCCGTGTTGCCTGGAATACGCGGGGAGTAGTAGCACAGGTGCGGGGTGGAGGTCTCCGCCTTCGCCGCGTCCTTCGCGCTCAGCATCGCGTCCACCACGGAAATCGGATTGCCGTGCGCGTCGGTCACCAGTTCGTCCGGGCCGTAATTGGACTTGCGGTACCCGTATTCGAACATCTTCTCGACCTTGGCTTCGGCCGCCTGCGTCTCGGCGTCGCGCGTTGCGCCCTGCGCGTTATCGGTATGTTCTTCGTTCGTCATAAATGCTAAGAATAGGAACGATGAACGACACGAACACCACATACGACACCGCCGTACGTGACGCCGACTTTGACGACTTTGCCGATTCCGCCACCGCCGTCACCTCCGATGCTTCCGATGCTGACGAAATCGCAACGACGCTCGCGCAATGGTGGCAGACCAACGCGCGCGACCTGCCATGGCGATTCGGCCGCACCACACCGTGGGGCGTGCTCGTTTCCGAAGTGATGAGCCAGCAGACGCAGATGGGCCGCGTCGTGCCGTATTGGACCGCATGGATGGACCGATGGCCGGACGCAGCCGCGCTCGCCGACGCCCCGAAATCCGACGTGATCACCGCATGGGGGCGGCTTGGCTATCCGCGGCGCGCCCTGCGATTGCAGGAATGCGCGCACGTCATCGCATACGATTACGCCGACGAGCTGCCGCATACGTACGACGAATTGCTTGCTCTGCCCGGCATCGGTGATTACACGGCAAGCGCGGTGCTGTCGTTCGCTTTCGGCGAACGTATCGCGGTGGTCGACACGAACATCCGCCGTGTGCTGTCACGTGCGTTCGTCGGCGTCGAATCGCTCGGCGGCAGCGCAAGTCCCGCGGAACGCGCGCTGGCGAAACGGCTGCTGCCGGACGATGATTCCGCGAAATGCCGTCGTTTCGATCGCCCGTCCGTCGTGTGGAACCAGGCCGTCATGGAACTCGGCGCGACGGTGTGCACTGCGAAATCGCCATTATGCGAAGCCTGTCCGATCGCCGGAAAATGCGCGTTCCTACGCAACGGAAGACCGGGATTGGGGCAGCGGCGTACGCGACCACGCCAACGATTCCAAGGTACGGACCGGCAGGTGCGCGGGCTGGTGCTGAACGCGCTGCGCGGCCTGCCGGATGGCGAGACGGTGCTTGATCGCAAGAGCGTCGAACGGCTGTGGAAAGACCACGTGCAGCTGGACAAATGCATCGCGTCGCTTGACGAGGACGGTCTGATCGAAATCCTGCCCGGGGGAGGGGTGCGGCTGCCGGTGTAACGTACACGGCATGCGTGGTGCGTGCGGCCGCGGTGCCGCACGGAGGATGACACGCTAGACTGGGAGCCATGGCTTACAAGACCTCCCCGCGGACCGGTAAGAAACGTACGAAACAACAGCAGGCGATGTATCGCCGCCGCCGCATCGTTTTCGGTATCGCGACGGTGCTGGTGCTGAGCTTCATCGTATTCTGCCTGTATTCGCTGACGCAGGGCGTCGTCGCTGTCAACCGCGAAATCCACCATGCCGATGTTTACGCGATCTCCCGCAAGGAGGTGCCGTCGCCGACCCAACAGCAGAAAAGCAGCGTCCCCGATTGCGACGCATCCAACGTCGCGCTGTCGCTTACTCCGGCCGCATCGAGCTTCGGTGTGGGCGGCACGATGGACTTCACCGCTTCCGTGAAATACAACGGTTCCGGCAAGGCTGGCTGTCTGATCGACGTGTCCCAGGCGGGCATGGTGCTGACGATCAAGTCGGGCAAGGACGTGGTCTGGAAATCGAACGTATGCCCCGTGGACACGGATTACCGGCTGATAGCCAAGGGCGACGAGGTCAAGCAGACGATCACTTGGCCGGGCGTGCGTTCCGGCAGCGAATGCGCCGACGCGGCGGACCTGCCGAACGTGGACCGTGGCGTGTATTCGGCCCAACTGTCGGTCAAAGGACATGCGAAAACCAAGTCGGAGCCGGTCGGCATCACAGTGGAATAAAATCTACAGGTTATGCTATTCTTATGACTTTGCGTAGATGCGTGTCATATAGCGGGCACGCTGACAAGGAAGAAGCGCCCGCGTACTAGGCATATGGTGGCCAATGAGAGCGCTTCCGGGGAAACATATCGATACGATTAGCGAGCGATAAGGAACGTCCATTGGCTGAGGCTACGACGAACACCACCACCATCATCGCACGCGCCGACCAGCATGATATTGATCTGCACAAGGCGTCGGACCGTGTGAATTTCGGCTCCATCCGCGAGCCCATTGATGTACCCTACCTGTTGGGTGTACAGACTGACAGCTTTGACTGGCTCATCGGCAACGAGCGCTGGCAGAAGCGAGTCCAGGAGGATCTGGAGAACGGCACCAACACCGTGCCCCACACCTCCGGTCTTGACGAGGTCTTCCAGGAGATCTCCCCGATCGAGAACTTCGCTCAGACCATGAGCCTGACCTTCTCCGATCCGTACTTCGAAGAACCGCGCCACACCGTGCAGGAATGCAAGGAGAAGGATTACACCTACTCCGCGCCGCTGTACGTGAACGCCGAATTCGAGAACGGCGACACCGGCGAAATCAAGTCCCAGACCGTGTTCATGGGCGATTTCCCGCTGCAGACCCCGCACGGCACCTTCATCATCGGTGGTACCGAGCGAGTGATCGTGTCCCAGCTCGTGCGTTCCCCGGGCGTGTACTTCGACCGTTCCCAGGACCGTACCTCCGATAAGGAAGTCTTCGGCGCGAAGATCATCCCGAGCCGTGGCGCATGGCTCGAGTTCGAGATCGACAAGCGCGACGTCCTCGGCGTGCGCGTGGACCGTAAGCGCAAGCAGTCCGCCATCGTGTTCCTCATGGCCATCGGCATGACCAAGGATGAAATTGCCGACGCCTTCAAGGACTACCCGCTGGTCATGGACGCTCTCGCCAAGGAGACCGTGCAGACCCAGGACGAGGCCCTGACCGACCTGTACCGCAAGATCCGTCCGGCCGACACCCCGACTCCGGAAGCCGGCAAGAACCTGCTGGACTCCTTCTACTTCAACACCAAGCGTTACGATCTGGCCCGCGTCGGCCGTTACAAGATCAACCGCAAGCTTGGTCTGGAAAAGGACGTCAACGACCGCAGCCTGTCCCGCGAGGACATCATCGCCACCATCAAGTACTTGGTCACCCTGCATGCGGGCGAGACCAAGTTCCCGGGCAAGCGCGACGGCCAGGACGTTGACCTGCGCGTGGACGTCGACGATATCGACCACTTCGGCAACCGTCGTATCCGCCAGGTCGGCGAGCTGATCCAGAACCAGCTGCGCACCGGTCTGAGCCGTATGGAGCGTGTGGTCCGCGAACGTATGACCACCCAGGATCCCGAGGCCATCACCCCGCAGTCCCTGATCAACATCCGTCCGGTGAACGCCACCATCAAGGAGTTCTTCGGAACCTCCCAGCTGTCCCAGTTCATGGATCAGAACAACCCGCTGGCTGGCGTGACCAACAAGCGTCGTCTGTCCGCTCTGGGCCCCGGTGGCCTGTCCCGCGACCGCGCCTCCATGGAAGTGCGAGACGTGCACCCGTCCCATTTCGGCCGTATGTGCCCGATCGAGTCTCCTGAAGGCCCGAACATCGGTCTGATCGGCTCCCTGGCAACCTTCGGTCGCATCAACCCGTTCGGTTTCATCGAGACCCCGTACCGCAAGGTCGTCAACGGCCACGTCACCGATGAAGTCGAGTACATGACCGCTGACCGCGATGCCGAGCACGTCATCGCCCAGGCCAACCAGGAGCTCGACGAGAACGGCAACTTCGTCAAGAAGCAGGCTCTTGCCCGAGTCGGCGAAGAGGAAGCGGTCGATGTGCCGGTCAGCTCCGTCGATTACATGGACGTCTCCCCGCGTCAGATGGTTTCCGTCGGCGCCTCCCTGATTCCGTTCCTGGAGCACGATGAGGGCCACCGAGCGCTGATGGGCACCAACATGCAGCGTCAGGCCGTGCCGCTGATCGAATCCGAGCGTCCGCTCGTGGGCACCGGCGCCGAATGGCGCGCCGCCGTCGATTCCGGCGACGTCATCCTGGCCGAGAAGCCGGGCGTGGTGACCTACGTGTCCGCCGACATCATCCGTACCATGAACGACGATGGCACCACCAGCTCCTACAAGCTGGCCAAATTCCAGCGTTCCAACCAGACCACCTGCTACAACCAGGTCCCGCTCATCCACGACGGTGAACGCGTGGAAGCCGGCACCGTGCTGGCCGATGGTCCGGCAACCCAGAAGGGCGAGATGGCACTGGGCAAGAACCTGCTCATCGCCTTCATGCCGTGGAACGGCTACAACTACGAGGATGCTGTGATCATCTCCCAGCGCCTTGTGCAGGACGACACCCTGAGCTCCATCCACATCGAGGAGTACGAGATCGATGCCCGTGAAACCAAGCTGGGCGCCGAAGAGATCACCCGCGACCTGCCGAACGTCGGCGAGGACGCGGTGGCCAACCTCGACGAGCGTGGCATCATCCGCATCGGCGCCGAAGTCGAAGCCGGCGACATCCTGGTCGGCAAGGTCACCCCGAAGGGCGAGACCGAGCTGACTCCGGAAGAGCGCCTGCTGCGCGCCATCTTCGGTGAGAAGAGCCGCGAAGTGCGTGACACCTCGCTGCGCGTGCCTCACGGCGAGACCGGCACCGTCATCGCGGTCAAGGAAATCACCCGCGAGGACGCCGAGGAAGACGGCGACGAACTGCCGAACGGCGTGAACCAGATGATTCGCGTCTACATCGCACAGCACCGTAAGATCACCCAGGGCGACAAGCTCTCCGGCCGTCACGGCAACAAGGGCGTCATCTCCCGCATCCTGCCGGAAGAGGACATGCCGTTCCTCGCCGACGGTACTCCGGTGGACATCATGCTGAACCCGCTGGGCGTGCCTTCTCGAATGAACCTTGGCCAGGTGCTGGAACTGCACCTCGGCTGGATCGCGCACGCTGGCTGGGACATCTCCCTGGATCCGGATGCCGAGGCCGCTTGGAAGAAGTACGTGCCGCAGGGCGCCGAAAAGGGCGCTCCGGGCACTCCGGTGGCCACCCCGGTGTTCGACGGCGTCCGTCCGGAAACCATCAAGGGCCTGCTCAGCTGCACCCTTCCGGACCGCGACGGCAACAAGCTCGTCGGCCCCGACGGCAAGGCGACCCTGTTCGACGGCCGTACCGGCGAACCGTTCCCGAAGCCGATCTCCGTGGGCTACATGTACATGCTGAAGCTGCACCACCTGGTCGACGACAAGATCCACGCCCGCTCCACCGGCCCGTACTCCATGATCACCCAGCAGCCGCTGGGCGGCAAGGCTCAGTTCGGTGGCCAGCGCTTCGGCGAGATGGAAGTGTGGGCCCTCGAGGCCTACGGTGCCGCCTACACGCTGCACGAAATGATGACCACCAAGTCCGATGACGTCGACGGCCGCGTGCGCGTCTACGGCGCCATCGTGAAGGGCGAGAACCTGCCGCCGGCAGGCATCCCGGAGTCCTTCAAGGTGCTGCTTAAGGAAATGCAGTCCCTGTCCCTGAATGTCGAAGTGCTCAACGCCGACGGCGTGGCTATCGACATGAAGGAAGAGGACGACGATCCGTCCACATCCTCCGATGATCTGGGCTTCAACATTGGTGCGCGTCCTGACGCTGCCGCCAAGGAAGATCAGGTTGCCGAGGAACCCGAATTCCAGTGATCGAAAGGACCGGCCGCGCTGCATGACACAGCGTGCGCCGCGGTCGGTCCCCGAACAACGTGATAAGCATTAAGAATCGATAGACAGGACAATAGAGTGCTGGACGTCAACGAATTTGACAAACTGAGGATCGGACTGGCCACCGCCGACGACATCCGCAACTGGAGCTACGGCGAGGTCAAGAAGCCGGAGACCATCAACTACCGTACCCTGAAGCCGGAGAAAGACGGCCTGTTCGGCGAGCAGATCTTCGGACCTACCCGCGACTGGGAATGCGCCTGCGGTAAGTACAAGCGCGTGCGTTTTAAGGGCATCGTCTGCGAGCGTTGTGGCGTGGAAGTCACCAAGAGCCGTGTGCGTCGTGAGCGCATGGGCCATATCGAGCTTGCCGCTCCGGTGACCCACATCTGGTTCTTCAAGGGTGTGCCGTCCCGTTTGGGCTACCTGCTGGACATCGCTCCGAAGGATCTCGAGAAGGTCATCTATTTCGCGGCCTACATGGTCACCAAGGTGGACGAAGAGCAGCGTCATCAGGACCTGCCGGACCTGCAGCAGGAGTTCGACAACGAGATCGCCAACCTCGAGAAGCGCCGCAACGCCGAAATCGAGGAGCGCGCCAAGAAGGTCGAAGCCGATTTGGCCGAGCTCGAAGCCGAAGGCGAAGCCAAGGGCTCCGCACGCGCCAAGCTACGCAACAGCGCCGAGCGTGAAATGGCCGCCATCCGTACCCGCTACGACGAGCAGATCCAGCGTCTGAGCGCCGTGTTCGACCGCTTCAAGACCCTGAAGCCGGGAGACATGGAAGGCGACGTCGACCTGTGGCGTGAGATGGAAGACCGCTACGGCGATTACTTCGAAGGCTGCATGGGCGCCGAAGCCATCAAGAAGCGTCTGCAGGACTTCGACCTCGAGGCAGCCTCCAAGCAGCTGCGCGAAGAGATCGACACGGGCACCGGCCAGCGCAAGGCCCGCGCTCTGAAGCGTCTGAAGGTCGTCAACGCGTTCCTGACCACCGGCAACAAGCCGGAGGCCATGGTGCTCGACGTGATCCCGGTCATCCCGCCGGACCTGCGCCCGATGGTGCAGCTCGACGGTGGCCGCTTCGCCACCTCCGACCTCAACGACCTCTACCGTCGTGTGATCAACCGTAACAACCGTCTGAAGCGTCTCATCGAGCTCGGCGCCCCGGAGATCATGCTCAACAACGAGAAGCGCATGCTCCAGGAAGCCGTCGACTCCCTGTTCGACAACGGCCGTCGTGGCCGTCCGGTCACCGGCGCTTCGAACCGTCCGCTCAAGTCCCTGAGCGACATGCTCAAGGGCAAGCAGGGCCGTTTCCGTCAGAACCTGCTCGGTAAGCGTGTGGATTACTCTGGCCGTTCCGTGATCGTGGTCGGCCCGTCCCTGCGCATGCACCAGTGCGGTCTGCCGAAGCCGATGGCCCTCGAGCTGTTCAAGCCGTTCGTCATCAAGCGCCTCGTGGACCAGGGCTTCGCGCAGAACATGAAGAGCGCCAAGCGCCTCGTGGACCGCGCCGACTCCGAAGTATGGGGCGTGCTCGAAGAGGTCATCTCCGAGCATCCGGTGCTCCTGAACCGTGCACCTACGCTGCACCGTCTGGGCATCCAGGCATTCGAGCCGATCCTGGTGGAAGGCAAGGCCATCCACCTGCCGCCGCTTGCCTGCGCCGCATTCAACGCCGACTTCGATGGCGATCAGATGGCAGTCCACCTGCCGCTGTCCGCCGAAGCCCAGGCTGAGGCCCGTTCCCTGATGATGGCTTCCGACAACATCCTGAAGCCGGCAGACGGCCACACCGTGACCATGCCGAGCCAGGACATGATCCTCGGTCTGTACTACCTGACCACCGTCATCGACGGCGCCAAGGGCCAGGGCCGCGTGTTCTCCTCGCTGGAAGAGGCCGAAATGGCGCTCGACAAGCACGAGATCGACATGCAGGCCAAGGTGCTCATCCGCCTTCCGCAGGACTTCGTGCTGCCGAAGGACTGGGAGCCGGGCGAGGTCAAGGTCGTCGATCCGGAACCGGGCAGCCCGGACGTGGTCAAGGAGGAGCGTTTCCATGACGGCTCCGTCCTGTTCGCCACCTCCTACGGCCGTATCCTGTTCAACGGCACCTTGCCGGTCGACTACCCGTTCGTCAACGAGCAGGCGCCGAAGAAGCGTCTGAGCAAGATCGTCGACGACATCGCGACCCGTTACTCCACCGCTCAGGTGGCCGCGACACTGGACGCCCTGAAGGATCTGGGCTTCACCCGCGCACCGTGGTCCGGCGTGTCCTTCGCGTTCTCCGACGTTATCCAGCCGCCGGAACTGGACGAGTACATCGAAAAGTACGAAGGCGAAGCCGACAAGGTTAACGAGAACTACGAAATCGGTATGCTCACCGAAGAGGAGCGTCGTCAGGAACTGGTCGACCTGTGGACCAAGTGCACCAGCGAGGTCTCCGAGGCGGTTGAGGAACACTTCGATTCCAAGAACAACCTGGCCATCATCGTGCAGTCCGGTGCACGAGGAAACATGATGCAGATCAACCAGATCGCAGGTATGCGAGGCTTGGTGGCAAACCCGAAGGGCGAGATCATTCCTCGACCGGTCAAGTCCAACTACCGTAAGGGCCTGTCCGTGCTGGAATACTTCATCTCCCAGCACGGCGCGCGTAAGGGTCTGGCCGATACCGCACTGCGTACCGCAGAGTCTGGCTACCTGACCCGTCGTCTGGTGGACGTCTCCCAGGACGTGATCGTGCGCGAGGAGGACTGCGGCACCAAGCGCGGCCTGACCATGAAGGTCGGCGAACGCGATGCCGAAGGCAACCTGCACCTGGTCAAGGCCGCCGACGGTGGCCCGTACTCCCGTCTGCTCGCGGCCGACGTCATCGACCCGGCCGACGGCGAGACCGTGCTGTATAAGGCCGGCGACGCCCTGTCCATGGACGTGCTCAACGATCTCGTTGCCCACGGTGTGGAAGAGGTCAAGGCCCGTTCCGTGCTGACCTGCGAATCCAAGCGTGGCGTGTGCGCCAAGTGCTACGGCTGGTCCCTGGCCACCAACAAGCTGGTGGACGTCGGCGAGGCCGTCGGCATCGTGGCAGCACAGTCCATCGGTGAGCCTGGTACCCAGCTGACGCTGCGTTCCTTCCACTCCGGCGGCGTCGCTTCCGCTTCCGATATCACCCAGGGTCTTCCGCGTGTCACCGAGCTTTTCGAAGCCCGTACCCCGAAGGGCGAGGCTCCGATCGCGGAGTTCGCCGGCGTGGTCAAGGTGGAAGACACCGAGCGCGGCCGTCAGGTCACCCTGAAGCCGGACGACGACTCCGTCGAGCCGATCGTCTACCCGGTGACCCGTCGTGCGCCGATGCTGGTCAAGGACGGCGACCATGTCGAAGCCGGCACCCAGCTCATCGAAGGCTCCGTCGACCCGAAGAAGATCCTGCGCATCCTCGGCCCGCGCGCCGCACAGGTGAACATCGTGGAGGAAGTGCACACCGTGTACCGCTCCCAGGGCGTGGATATCCACGACAAGCACATCGAGGTCATCGTGCACCAGATGCTGCGTCGCATCACTGTGATCGACTCCGGCGACACCGACCTGCTGCCGGGCGAACTCGTGGACAAGGCACGCTTCAAGGCCGCCAACATGGAAGCCGTGAAGAACGGTGGCAAGCCGGCCGCCGGCCGTCCGGAGCTGATGGGCATCACCAAGGCTTCGCTGGCCACCGATTCCTGGCTGTCCGCGGCCTCCTTCCAGGAGACCACCCGCGTGCTCACCGAAGCCGCCCTGAACCAGAAGGTCGATGACCTGAAGGGCCTCAAGGAGAACGTCATCATCGGTAAGCTTATCCCGGCAGGTACCGGCCTCGCCCGTTACCGCAATGCCACGGTGGAGCCCGACAAGGCCATCCGCGACACCATCTACCCGAACTTCGGTTTGGGCGGCGAAGGCACCGACAGCTCCTTCGGCGACACCGACCTGTCCGATGTGGACTTCTCCAACATCGACTTCGGCGACCTGAAGCTGGGCGATGACTTCAACCCGGATGACTTCCTGGACGACAACGGCGGCCAGACCGATCTGGGCGACACCCTGTGAGATTCCCCTCACGATAGTCGACAGACGAATCATCTGACATAGCGAAAGGCGGAACCGACCAATACCGGTCGGTTCCGCCTTTCGCTATATCTATATGTCGTGGGATTGCGAGGTTGTGGATTAATCGCGGGGGAGGGTTTCGCAGTCGTCTTTTGACGTTACTTGATCTTCTCCGAAAGCGTGGTTTCCAGATCCTTCAACGAACCGCTGAGATCGGCCTCCTTCGCGGCCTTTTGCAAATCGGACTGATCCAGGGTCGGCGAATCGATGTCGGACATCTTCGAATGAAGATCCTGAAGCTTTTCGTAATCGGCGGACCCATACTCGATATCGTTGAGATTCAGATCGGCCATCTGATCCACAATGTCCTTCTTCTTGCTGACGCTTTCCTGCATATCCGCGCCATACTCGGCATAGGACTATTTTGAGATGGAATATGCGAGCATCGTATTGCAGAATGAGTATCGTCAGACGGCATGGACGTCACCTTTCTACAATGGGAATATGAGTTTTCTACCTTACCCGCCGCCGCCCGAACCAGGGTGGTATGACGATGACGTCACGGTGATGGCGCAACCCACAGCCGAACCCGTCGACAATGCCGCCGATTCCTTGGAAACACGCGAACGGCTCGCCGCACAGAACGAATCGGACGACCACGATATGCAGGATGTTTCCGTTGCGAAGGGCGACGCTGCCGTTTCGGACGAGGACGATATCGACTGGGACGGCACCGTGCTTTCCGAAGCCTTCACCATGAAGCAGCCGAAGCACACGTACGTGCTGGACAACGAGCAGACCGGACAGCAGGTGATCGTGGATATGGGCGTGCTCCTTGGTCGCAAGCCTTCGGCCGAAGTGCCCGCCGGCGCCAAATCGGTCAAGCTGGAGGATCCGACGCGCACAATCTCACGCAACCATGCGGCGATCAGCTTCGACCAGGATGGCACGCTGTGGATAGAGGATTACGGTTCGCTCAACGGCACGTACATCATCCAAGACGATGTCGAAACCAAAGTGGAACACAAGCCGATGCAGCTGGAGGCGCCATGCACGGTGCGTATCGGCGACCAGTTCTTCCAATTCCGCAAACAGTGAGGGCGTTTGTCAGTGAAGACACGATTACGCTGACGGACTGCGTTGACGATTTGTGTTGGCAGCGTCGGCGCGGACGGTTAGCGGTAAGACGATAAGGGGTTGTCACGGAGATTCCCGCGACAACCCCTTATGTTTCAAATGGTCTGATAATCGGCGTTAGCTCACTGCTGGCGCAGACGAATGGCCGCGTTGATGGCCGAATCGTTCAACTGGCCAAGCCAGGCAAGCAATTCCGGATAGATGTACGGATTGCGCGCAAGACACGGACGAAGCTCCGACGCTTCGCTGGCGATACGGGCCATCAGCATCTGATCGGTGGTGGTCATGGCCAGTTCCGCGGTGAACCCCGCGTCTGCCGGCGATTCCTGGGCCGCGGCATACTGCTGTTCGGCATACTGCTGTTCCGGCTTGTTCTGCGGCTGGCTCGATGAATAATCGGCCACTTCGGACAAATCGGCGGGATTCATGTATGGGTCGACATACTCGGTCGAAGCCTCGTTGGACGCCGCATAGGCAGCGTCCTGACCGTATTGCTGGTTCACCGGCTGTTCCGGCTGATACTGCTGCTCCTGCTGGAACTGTTCCGCCACTGCCGGCTGATACTGCTGTTCCGGTTGGACCTGTTCGGCAACCGGTTCGGCCATTGGCTGGGCCGTCGGTTCGGCAATCAGATGCGGCTGCACGCCATTTTGCGGAACCGGCCAGCCCATCGCCACCAGCTGCTGGCGGGCGCGCTCATCGCCGAATTCGGCGACCCAACGCTTCAGACCCGGGTACGCTCGCGGATTGGCAACGACATTCGCACCGAATTCCGGATTCTCGTACGCGATTTTCGCCAGGAACATGGGATCGGCGTTCGGATCCTGCACGGCCGCCACCGCGGCATCGAAATCGACCATCATGATCTCCTTGTCTCGTGGTCTGTAACCATCTTATTGAATGACTCGTAACGTTTGCAACGTACCGTCCAGCACATCGTCGATATCCTCGTCATCGCCGATCTTGCTGACGTTCCAATCCTTGTCGCACGGCATATCGGAACGCATATCCACCACGATGACGGTGATGTTGTCGCGGCCACCGGCGTTCAGCGCGGCGCGTACCAACATGTCCGCGGCCATCTGCGGGTCGGCGTACGCCGCCGCGATCTCGGCAAGCTGCTCACGGCCGATCTGCGCATGCAGCCCATCGGAACAGATGATGAACCGTCCGTCCGCATGCGCGGCGTACCAGTCAGGCTGGATGCCGGCAGGCGCGCCGACACATTGCGTGATGATGTTGCGCGGAATGCAACGGCTCGCCTCATCGGGCAGCATCTGCCCCGAATCGATGGCGTTCTGCCGTTCCGAATGGTCGCGGGTGATGCACGTCAGCGAATCCGCCAGCCACGCGCCATTGCCGTCGGCGCGCATATGGTACGTGCGGGAATCGCCCACATTGACGATGTAACACCGTTCGTCGGAACATATCGCGTCATCGCCGACACGCGTCGGCAGCAGCACGCCGCTGATGGTAGTGCCCGCAACGCCGCCGAGCTGCTCACCCAGACGGAGCACCTCCTGCTGGGCAAGGATCAGCGTTTCTTCAATCGCGTCAAGATCGCGCGTCGGCAGTTCGGCCAAACGCGCGAACCGTTCCGCAACATCGGAACTGGCCTGCTTGCCGCCCTTGCCGCCACCCATGCCGTCGCACACCACATACACGCCGTTGCCTGCGCAGGCGCTGTCCTGGTTGTCTTTCCTACGCAAGCCGATATTGCTGTTCAGGCCGACCTCAATATGTTTGACGTTCATGAGTCCCGCCCTTTCACACCGATTTTCCGCAAGCGGATTTTCCGGAAGTGGAACACGTCCGCAAGCGATAGTTTCGCCCGCCACCTGCGGAACGTCGGCAGCGAGCCGAGCATGAACTTTCGTTCTTCGGCGATGTCATGCCAGTAGCGTTCCGCATGCTCCTGCGTGACATCGCCTCCGGAGAAGGCCGCGTAATCAGCCTCCCTGCCCAGCGCGAGCAGTGTATCGGCTTCGAAGCCCATCTGTTCGGCGATGGCCTGCGCCTGCTCGTTTCTGGTGCCTTGGACGTCAAGGCCGCTTTGCCGGGCAAGCGCCGCGACCGCCTGCCATCCGGCAGCGACGCGTTGCGATGCGCTGCCATGCCTGCGCGCCCGAGCCAGGGCGATCGCCTTGATGGCGAGCAGCAGGCCGCAGACGATGAGCACCGTCCACAGAGGGCTGCCGTAGATGGCGACTTTTCTGACGATTCTGCCGAAACGCTGCCAGAACAGGCTCGTCGGCGTCTCGTCGGCCATGCTGCCGCCAAGCGACGTTTTGCCCTTGGCTTGGTTGTCGTCACGCAGCGGATCGGTAAGCGGCACCGGAGGCTGACGCACCAAGGTCTGCGGATTGGGCGGAGTGAGATTCTGGTTCTCGTCGGGAACCTTCGTTTCCTTCGGTGTCGGGTAGAACGCCACCCATCCGTAACCGTCCAGCTTGATCTCCACCCAAGCGGTCACATCGTTGCCGGTGAATTTCGTGGTGGTGGTTTTGCCATGCTTCTCGGTGCGGCTGTCGCTGATCTCGCCCTCGTCGTTCTTCGGCAGGAAGCCCAGCACCACGCGGCTCGGCAAGCCGAGACTGCGGGCCATAAGCGCCATCGCGGAAGCGTATTGCTCGCTGTCTCCGACCATCGCACTGCCGGCGAGCAGCTGGTCGATGCGATAGTTGCCGTGACCGGCCCTGGACGGGTAATCGCCATTCAAACCATGGGAGAACCAGCCGGATTCCCTGAGCTTGTCGGCAAGAGACTGCGCGGCCTCGCCGCCCTTGGACTGGCCGCCCGCAATCGCGGTGGCCAGCTTATCCACGCAATCGGGCACATCCTCCGCCTTGGGCTGGCTGATGGAGGAAGCATTCGCCTTGGCGATCTCCTTATTCGTCGGCGTCCGTGGAATGACGCCGGTTTCCGTATAGGACAATCCCGGAGAGGTGCGCGAAGGGTAGATCGCCGACATAGTGTCGGTGTTGTAGTAGAACGAATCGGCGTCCGACGATGTGGCGAACTTCACGCTGGAAGCCGCGCCGGCCATCGGCAGCCAATAGTCGCTCAAACCGTCATCGACCGTGAATTTCGCGGTGAACCGCTTGCCGGTGGCGTTGTTTGCAATGGAATCGCCCACACGATGGTAGTTGGAGGAATCCGAAGCCATGGTGGAATCGGACAGGTTCCACACATTGCCGTCGAAACGGTCCATAACCGCCAAACGCACCGTGGAACCGGCCGGCAGATCGTCGACGGTCAGCAGCACATCGTCCTTATGGTTCTTGATATACGAACGCATGCCGCTCAACGGGCTGGTGTAATCGTACGGGCTCAGCGGCGGATCATAATGGTCGCGCAGAATGGTGCGGTTTTGCCCGACCACCAAGCATCCGCCGATCGCCACAGCCGAAGCCAGCAGCACGATGACTACGGAACTGAGCCAACGGCCCAATTCCAACAGTTTCCAACGCGCGCTGACCCAAACCACCAGCACGACCGCCATAATCGTGCCGATCGCCATACGGTAGAAACCGCTCGACGTGCCAAGCAGCGCGCAGATCGCAAGATTCGCCACGACGGGAACGACCGCGACCATCGTAAGCCGGCCATCCTCCGCAACCGCGAAAATACCGGCCAGCAGCGCGGCCCACAGGCAGATCGTCCACACGGCGAGCAGCGAGCCGTCGCCGGTGCCGGTCGGCGGGTCGATGGCCAGCAGGTATTTGAACGAGCCGAGCATCCGCATCCACCCTTGCGTCAACGTGCGCAGTGTGGGAATGACATGGGCGATGGTGGTGCCATTCAGGAAGATGACCGGGCCGACCACCAGCTGCGCACACGCCATGAACAGCATCTGCCACCACAGGCGCAACGCGGGAACGAGACCGGCAAGCGCCACGAGCGAGCCGATGATGGTGGCGGGGATTGCGGCGCTCGTCCAAGACAGGGCGGAGCCGTATACGTCGATGAGGTTGCTGGCTGCGGCGATGGTCAGCAGGGCGGCGACCGTGAGGCTTGCGTATTGCGCGGCGTGTGGCTGGTTGGTGTTGGGCATGGCTGGGGACTTGCCGCTGCGGGACATCCAGATGACGGAGTGGGTGGAGTCCGCCCATGAGCCGGTGCCTGTGCCGGTCGCCATGCCAGTGTTGGTGTTGGCGGAGTTGGTGCCTGTGCCGGTGAGGTTGCCGGTGAAATTGTCGGTGTTGGTGAATGTGGTGCTCATGCCAGCACCCCCATGATCATGGGGAGGTCGTTGAGGTCTCCCACGGTTGCCAAGGTGAAGTCGGAGTAGCGTTTGATGGCGCGCGGTTGGCCGGTTGCGGCTTGAAGCACCACGCAGGTTGCGGAGCGGGGGAGTGCGAGGACCATGTGTTTGATGTCGTCGATGGTTTTGAGCCTGCCGACGGTGAAGAAGTAGAAGGATGCGTCGGGGGCATGTTCGAGAGTGGTTTGCGCGAGGTTGGGATTGTCGTCGATGTCAGGGTCGATGCCGCTGCAGCCATCGAGAAATTCCGTGGCGTTGCGCGGAATGGCGTGCGTGGAACCGGCATGCGCGGTGACTGGCCGGTTCTGCTGCAGGCATTGCACGCCGATGGAGGCGTGGACGGATACGGCCAGTTCGAATTCCTGGGAATCGATGTAATCATCCGGGTTCACGCTGATGGTCAGAGCGGTGTCGGTACGGCGGGTGGCTTCGTATTGGCGGATCATAAGCGATCCGGTTTTCGCGGAGCTGAGCCAATGCACGTTGCGCACGTCATCGCCGGGCTCGTATTCGCGCAGGCCGTAGAAGTCGAGGTCGTCGTCGACGATTTCGCCGCTTGGCTGACCTTCCAAATCGCGTGGAATGCCGGCGTTCAGGGTGCTGAGCAGCACGGTCTGCGGATGAATGAACACGTTGATCTGGTCCACGAGTTTCTTTTCGTGGCGGATCAGACCGAACGGGTCGCCTTTGCGGATGGATAGCGGGCCGATGGGCAGCACCGCACGGCTGACGGCGGTGAATTCCACAGTCGTCTGGCGTGACTGGCCTGCGGCGAGCATGGGAATGGCGAACCGTTCGTGGTTGTCTCCGATGGGCAGGTCGCCGCGCGCCGACGTGGTGGGGGTGCGGCCCGGATTGTCCACGCAGACGTCGACTTTCACCGTGTCTGACACCGTGACGCGTCTGCTGGACACGTCGATGGTGGCTTGGAACGAGGTGTTGCCAAGGGAAAGCATGACCGCCGCGGCCAGCATGACCGCGAACACCACCGCCATGGCCAGCAGCTCATGCCATCCCAGCAGGACGAACGCCACCAGCGAGGCGACGGCGAGCGCCGTCACCGCCCAGCCAAGCGGCGACACGTATGAGGTGGCCAGTCGCTTGATGCGATGTTTGAGGCGGCGTAGGGATCGTTGGATGGTCCGTCTGCGCTGCACTGTGTGCGAATGCCGCATTCCTTGACCTTTCGGATTGTGTGGTGCGTATGCCGGGGTGGATTGTGTTTCAGGCGTTGGCGCCCAGGGTTGGGGCCGGCACGTCTTCGAGGATCTGGCCGATCATCTGTTCGGGGGTGTTTCCGGCGAAGGTGGCTTCGGCGGTGAGGGTGATGCGGTGCGCGAGCACGGGTACGGCGAGGTTTTTGACGTCGTCGGGCACTACGTAGCCGCGGTTGTCGGAGGCGGCCCATACGCGCGCGCAGCGGGTCAAGGCGAGCGCGCCTCGCATGGAGGAGCCGACTTGGATGCGTTCGTTGTGGCGGGTGGCTTCCACCAGTCGCACGATGTATTCGAGGATCGCGTCGTCGAGATGCACGGTTTCGCTGATGTTGCGCATGCGCAGCACGTCTTCGCCGGTGAGCACCGGATGCACGGTGGCGGCGCGGTCGGTGACGTTGACCTGTTTCAGGATGTTGACGCTCACGTCGTGGCTTGGATAGCCGATGGTGGTTTTGATGAGGAAACGGTCCATCTGCGCTTCCGGCAGCTTGTAGGTGCCGAGCTGTTCGATCGGGTTCTGGGTGGCGATGACCATGAACGGCTGCGGCACCGGGTGGGTGACGCCGTCGACGGTGACCTTCTGCTCTTCCATGACTTCGAGCAGTGCGGACTGTGTTTTCGGTGAGGCGCGGTTGATTTCGTCGGCGAGCACGATGGACGCGAAGATCGGGCCTTCGCGGTATTCGAATTCGCCGCGCTTCTGGTCGTAGTAGGTGACGCCGACCACGTCGGACGGCAGCAGGTCCGGGGTGAACTGGATACGTTTGAACGACATGTCGATGGAGTTGGCAAGGCCTCGCGCCAGCTGGGTTTTGCCGGTGCCCGGGTTGTCTTCGAGCAGGATGTGCCCGCCGACCACCATGGCTGTGGCGCATTGGCGGATGGGTGCTTCCTTGCCGACCACGACCTGGGAGACGTTGTCTACGAGCTTGGCGAACTTCTCATGGAATTCGGTGATGTCTTTGCTGGGTGCGGTCATCATGGACGTGTCGATGACCGGCTGGGATTGTTTGACGGGCTGTACAGGCTGGCTGGGCTGGACGGGTTGGGTTGGCTGGACGGGCTGCTGCGCGGGCATTGCGACTGCCGGATTGGCGGCCGGTTGGCGAAGGTTCTGCGGCATCGGCTGACGGAACCGCGGCTGGTTCGGCGTTGCCGGGGCGGACTGTTGCGGCAACGCCGGTTGGGTGGTGCCGTGCGCGCTCAGCAGCGTGCCCTCCGGATCCTCATCGGCTTGCGGCTGCTCCGGCAGATTCGGCGTGTGGAACGCCGGCTGCTGCTGGCCGGGTTGGCTGGGAACGCTTGGATTATGGCCGATGGAACCCAGCTGGGTGGCGTCATCGAAATCGTTGCTCATGGGTTGCTCCTTGCTTGTTGTGTTGCTCGTGTGGATGGTTCGTTGTGTTTGCGATTGCTGTGATCGTCCGTTTCACCATCTGGCGTAGTAGGCCAGGCCGCGGATCCAAGGCTTGGATGCGCCGTCGACGGTGGACAGGGCGATGGAGGATGCCACAGGCCGGTCATTCCGCGTGGCCGCTTCGCCTTCCGTGGACGCGTCAGAATCCGATGGTTCCGACGGTTTTGATGGTTCTGAAGGTTCCGACGGTTCGGGTTTCGGCGTGGGAGTCTTGTACCTGTCATGGTCCAGCAGTGTGCCGCCATTGTCCTCGTTGTTGAGCGCGGTGTCGGTGCCCACCACCTTCGCCTTCCACGCGTAATCGGCTCCGGTCGGCAGCACATCCTTGACGTTCAGTTTGTCGGAGCCCAATGCCCAGGCGACGTCATAGGATTTGCCGTCCGCGGTGAAGGTGATCACGGTTTTGCCGGGCTGGCCGTACATGTTCACCGATCCGCCGCTGACCTTGATGATGTTCGGATCATTGGCGTCCCACGTCAGCATCGGCGCCTTGACGGCGGCCTTCACCTTGCGGACGTATGCCGGATCGGCCCTGCCGGACTTGGAGGTGCTTGCCGCGCCATTGAAATGCTGCGTGACGGAGCCCGAGGAACAGGACTGCCATTCCTTGAGCGGGAAATCGTGCGATCGTTCGGAAGCGCCGGCATGGTAGGAGCCGAGTCCGTCCGCGCTCACCGTGAACCCGTCGGCGTGGCCGTTCTCCTTCCAACTGACTACGCACACGTCGTCATGCCCCTTGACGCTGACCGATTCGGGCGCCTTCACCGCGTATTTCGGTGTGAAACGTACGGTCGAATCGTCACTGGTCGTTTTCTCCTTGCCGACCACCGCCGCCTTGATGGTGTATTCCCTGGTGTTGAGATCATGATCCGGAATCTTGAAATCGTAGGATCCGGAACATCCGTCGATGCTTGCGCTGACATCTCCGGAAATCTCGACGGCCTTGCATCCCGCGTTGTGGGTGTTGCCCACGGATTCGACGGTGACGGTTCCCGTGGTGTCGTCGTTCGTCACGGAGATCTTCGGCGCATCGGGCTTGCCCCACGGCTTGACAGCGTCGGACGCCTTGGACGGTTGGCTCCAATTCACCTTGTTGTGGGCGCGTACCGTAGCCGTGTACGAGTCGCCGTCGAAAATCGCGTTGTTATCGAAAACAAAATCGATTCCGGTGGAATTTGTCGTCTGCTTGGACGGTGCGTTCCTGCCGGACAAAGTCACCTCGTAATTGTTCACCGACGAGAAATTGCCGTCCGGAGCCTTCCACGTGACGCTCACCGTGTTGCCCTTCACACTGGCCGTCACATCCGTCGGCGCATCAGGCAGCTTGTCCGGCGTGCCCTCGACGGCGTTGGAATCCTTGGACCAGCCGACCTCGTTCCTGGCCTGCACCTTGAACGAGTAGGTCTTGCCGTTCTTCAACCCGTCGATGAGACAGGAGGTCTTCTGCCCGCACGAGCGCTCGCCGGACGCGTCTCCGCCCCACATCACCTTGTATTCGGTGATCGGGCTGCCGTTGGCCGAACCGGCCGTCCAGCTCAGATTCACGGCGCCATCCTGCGGGTCGCCGGACACCGCGGAAAGCAGCGGCGCATCAGGCTTGTCCATCACCGAAACGCTGATGGTGCCGGTCACCTCACGTTCCTTTGTTTTGGTGGCGTCGCGCACGGTGACGACCACCTTGTTGGTGCTCGCGCCGATGTCGGAAGCCGCCCTGATGGACACCACGCCGTTGGACGGGCAATCCACCGTCAGCTTCGACGCGCCGTCGGATGTGCATCCGGTCACCGTCAGCGGAGTGTCGGGGAACGGATTGTACGCGTCGGACAGCAGATTCACCTGCTCGCTGGAACCGGCCTTGATTTTCACGGTCTTCTCGGTGACGCGGGCGAGCGGCCTGTTGGACGCGGTGACGCGCACGGTCATACCGGCGCTCACCGTACCCTTCGCATATTTGATCGAGACGGGCACGCTCACCGTGGTGCCCGGCGTGGCCGTCTTGTCCGCGGACACGGTCAACGTGCCGGAGGGAGACACTCTGGCATCCACACTGCCGGAATTCACGCCGCCGGAATACGAGTACTGCTTCTCATCCTCGTACAGGCCCGACGTCGAATGGGTCAGCGCCGTCAGATCGATGGTAGTGGCCTTCTCGCCGGCCACCACATCGACGGTGGAGGACGAGAACGTCGGCGGCGGAACCTCACGTCCGATCACCGTGATCGGAAGCGTGAGCACCGCCGAATTGACGATCTTCACCTTGTCGTTCTTGTCTCGCTTGCCGTCCACCGCGGTGAAGGTGATGGACGCGGGACCCGCGTAATCCTTCGGCGCGGTGAACCTCAACGTCTGGTCGTTGACGTACAGGTCGCCGTCCGCGGCCTTCGTGGCGCTCACCGAATCGGCGCCGTCCACATACGCGGTCTTGCCCGCGCCCACACGCACGTAGTCGGCGATGTTGATGGTGATGGTCTCACGCGCATTGACCTTCAACGCCGGCGCCTTCGGACGCAGAACCGGCGGAAACACGCCATATGCGGGCACTTGGATGAACGCGGTGGACGTGATGCCGTACGTCGTGTTCGTGACGGTGTACGGCACCGCGCGCGCCTCATCGGTCAGATCAACGGTGATGATGGTGGAATCCTTGCCGCCCTTGACATGCGCATGGTCGGTCGCGGAAGGATCCACGCCCACCTGAAGCTCGTCGGCGGTGCCGGACGGATTGGCAATCCACTGCGAAACGTCCACGTCCACGGATTTCTTGTCGATCGTGGCGGCGGCCGGAACACGGTAATCGTACGCGGTCGGCGGGTCGATGGCGGCGTTCTCGTCGACATTCACCGTCAACGTCGCCGAATCGGACAGGCCAGCCTTGTCCTTGACGGTGTAGACCACGTAATACGTGCCCGCCTGCTTCGGCGTGGTGAACGACAGCATGTTGTCAACGACCTGAATGCCGCCGATGCCTTGCGATTCCACGTCCTTGGCCACGGTCAGATCAGTATTGTCCCCGGAAATGTCGTTCTGCGCCACCGGCACGGTGGCCGCGGTGTTCGGACGCAGCGTGATCTCGTCGTCGCGCGCGTACACACCCGAATCGGCTCCGGATTTGAACACGCCCACACGCACCTGCGCGGTGGCCCTCTGACCGGTCCAATCCTCCACGGCGTAGGAGAACGTGTCCGTTCCGGACGAATCGGCATACGCCTCATACACCAGATACGTGGCGCCCATCTCGCTGATACGGCCCAGTTTCGGCGCTTTGTTGCCCAAGCCGAGCAGCTGCACGTCATCGCCGTCAGCGTCGATGCCGGTGAGCGTGATCGGAATCTGCACCTTCTGCCCGGCCGCCACCTGCGCCTCGACGTCGGACGGTGTCGGAGCCGCCTTGTTGGACGCGTCCTTCTGATGCACGTTGATGGTGATGGTGGCCGAGGCCGCGTTGCCGAGATTGTCCTTCACCGTGTAGGTGACGGGGAAGGAGCCGGTTTGTCTGGTGGCCTGATAGCGCACGGTGTCGCCGGACACGAACACCAGACCCTTGAACGTGTTCTTGTCATACTGCAAGTCGTTCTGCAGGCTCACCGTGGTGCCGTCGGAATACGTGACATGGTCGAGCACGTCCACGGACACGATGCCTTCGGTGCGCACCTGTGTGGTGATGTTCTCGGCCTTTGGCACGGAATTCGACGTGGTCAGCGCCGGCGGCTGCAGGACGATGACGCCGGTCGACGATCCGGCCGCGTTGGCCACGGTGTAGGAGATCCGCACCGGCTCGGTCGGCACCTGACGCGCGGTGATATAGACGCGCTTGTTGCTCACCACACCGGTTTTGATGCCGCTTTGCGCGTCCGCGGTGACGCTGGTCACCGACAGCACGCCGCCCATCGGGTCGACGTCGTTGGCAAGCGGCTCCACAATCGCGGTATTGTCCGCGCCTAGCAGCGCCACATCGTTCGCCGCGATCGGCTTGGCGGCGTCTCCGGCCACCGCCTGCACCTCCACACGAGCCAGACCGGTCGACGGAATGGAACCCTGCGTGATGGTGTACGGCACATAGTAGGTGCCGGGATTGGAGGCGGTGAACGTGATCGACATGTCGGTGGCGTTCATGGTGGTGGCCGCGCCGGACGGCGTCTCCACCGCGGTCAATTCGGCCGGTTCGACGGACGTGCCGTGCACGTACGGTTTGAGCGCGATGGTGGTGCGGGTGTCGGGCGTGGTCTGTTTGACCACGGGGTCGATGACCGCGCCCAGCGTGTTCGCCGGCTTCACGGAGAAGTAGATCATGCCGATGCCGGTCTGCTGGCCGTCGGACACCGTGACCTCGATGCCCGCCCTGCCGGACGACATCGAACCGGCGTTGAAGACCAATTGTCCGTCGGCTCGCGTGGACACCGTCACCTGATCGGTGTTCTGCGGCGATGCCGACACCAAGGTCAGCGGATCGCCGTCGGGGTCGGAGAAGCTGCCCAACGCGTTCGCGGTGTACGAAGCACCCTGCTCCACGTCGATTTCCGGCGGAGTGTCGCTCTGCAGCGGCGCATGGTCGTCGCCGCCGGCCAGCGTGAGCGACACGGTGGCGCTGGACGTCTGCCCGCGCCCGTCGGAAATCTCATAGCTGAAGGACACGTTGCCCGCGGCGGCACCGGAGGCGTCGAGCTGCAGATACCGGCCGTCATAGACGGGGGAGACGGTGATGTTCGCGCCATCCGGAGCGCTCACCGACGTGATGCGCAGCACGGAACAGTCGGTCTGCTCGTCGTTGCGCAACACGTCGAGAATCTGCTGCGATCCCACGCGCGCGCCGAACGAATCGTCCACGGCCTTGATCTGCCCCGACTGCGCCGAACAGTTCTTGCTGAAATTATGCTGGTTGTTGGCGCTGTCGTTGTTCTGCTGCTGTTGCTTCGACTGCTTGGTCTCCACCTTGTTCCACTGGATTTTGATGACCTTGGTGGACTCCTGCGGATTCCACACATTGCCGTTGACCACGTCGTTGAGCACCACCAGACGATGGTTGGTGCGGAACACGAGCTGCGAGGTGGGATTGACATCTTCCAACGAGGAAAACTGTGCGTCCTTGTCGTTCGCCGCGCACACCCTGATGTAATTGTTGGCCTTCTGCGCCCACGCGGCGAACACGCAGCCATTGGTGGACACCGGCTGCGCGGCATCGCCCTTGCCGGCATTCGGCAGCTGCGTGACCTTTTTACTACCCAAATCGACCATGGCGATGCCCCGCGGCGTGGAAACCGCCACCCAGCCAGTCTGCCTGCCATCCGTGGACGGCGCCTGCAACGTCGCCTGACCCTGCAGGCCGATATCCGCGCTGCCCTTCGGCCAGAACACCTTGCCGGCACCGGCTACGACCGGCGTCTTGCCGACCACGGTGAACGATTCGACATTCGTGGCGCCCTTGATCGTCGCATCCTTGCCGGGCGTTCCCTGAGGTCCGTCGACACTGAGCACCGCGCCGTCGGACGCGCGATAGCCGTAGACGACACCGTCATGCGTCACCGCGATACGGCCACCCGACCCCAGCTTCATCTTCGGCGAATCGGTGGTCGGATTCATGGATTTCACATCATCTGCTGACCCGACCCACACATTGCCCGTCTTGACGTTGATGAACGCCGCGGTGTTGCCTCCGACGACGGTCCGCATATCCGATTTGATGGTGGTGTTGCCGCTTTCGCTGACGGTGGAGGCCTCGATGTTGCTGGCCTTCGTACCTTCGGAGATCACGGTGGAGCCATCATGCTGGGCCACGTCGAACCGGGCCGCAGTGGAGGCGACGCCCGCATCGGCGTCCCGGTTGCGCACGTTGAAACGGGCGGCCTTGCGGTCTTTGAGCGAAGTGACCCACACGGTGCCATCGTCGAGCTGCACGTGACGTTGCGTCACCGAACTGACGATGACGGCCCCGGCGACGATGCCCAGCAACAGCAGCAGCATGACGATCGGCGTGATCCACCGGCGACTGCCGGAAGGCAGCAGCTTGCGCAGCATCGACCCGAATCGCAACTGCCGTTCGTACGATTGCGCCGACTGGTTCTCGGCGTTCCTATGCTTGCTCATCGACTGGCTCTTCCCTGATTGTGCCCAAACTTTGCTTGACCGCGCATCCAACCGCATGCGCCTACCTGTTTGCCCGCATGCATGCCGGGCTGTATTGGTTCGTATCGGTTCATGTCACCCGCATCCGGCCGCAAACTCACGGCTTGGCCGCGCACGCGATCATGGGATTCTCGGACATCTGCCGGTCCGCGCGAACCAGACTCACCTGCACGCACGTCTGCGCGCCGTCGGCCGGATCGATTTCGATACTCGTCGACTCCGTGGTGGTGCCCTGCGCGTTCGGGTCGGTTCCCGAATCGCCGACCAGCGACCACGCGTACGAATCGCCATCCTTCGGCGAAGGATTGACCCACGTGAACCGCACTTTGCTGTCGGCGGTGTATTCGCCCGTAAGATCCTGCACGCTCGGCACACTGCCCGACGTGATCGCCGAATCGGGATCGTCCTCGGCATGGTTCTGGGCGCCATGGTTCTGCACCTGCACCTTGCTGTTGTCGGAAGCCGCATCCATATTCGGCATGACGACGGTGACGAACGCCAACGCCATCACGACCACGGCGGCCGCCGCAGCAACCGTGACGGCCAACGGCTTCACCCACCGGGCATGCTGCTTCGCAACCGGGGCGGACTGGTCGAATGTGGAAGTCTGCGCGTACATGTTCTGCGGATAATCCGGCACACCCTCGACGGTGGTCTGCACGGCACGGCCATACAAGGCCTGTTGCACGCGCTGCATGTCGCGCGCGAACTCCAACGCGGAATAGTAACGATCCTCGGGCGCACGGCTCAAAGCCTTACGCAACACCCATTCCACTTCGGCCGGCACGTCGGAACGGTTGAGTTTGGGCAGCGGATTGTTGAGAATGACGGACTTGAGCCGTTCGGCCCGCACCTGCCGTTGGGAATCGCCCAGCACATCGGCATAGAAATACTCGTACGGCGATTGGCCGATCAGCATGGCGAACAGCGTGGCGCCAAGCGAATAGATATCGGACGATTCATTGCCGCCACCGCCTTGGGCAAGCACCTCCGGCGCGGCCCACGCGATGGTGAAGCCGACACCCGGACGCCCATAGACGGTCCCGGCGATGCCGAAATCGGCGAGCATGGGCATATTGTGCGCGTTGATGAGAATATTGCTGGGCTTGATGTCTCGATGGATGATGCCTTTGCGATGCGCGGTGAACAGCGCGCTCGCCAGATCGATACCGACGGTGAGCATCTGGTCGGCGGTGAGACGGCCATGCTCGAGGAACGTCTTGTAATTGCCGCCCGGAGCGTATTCGAACACGGTGTAGCCGCGCCCGTTGACGGTCACGCCGTTCTCATAGACGGAAAGAATGTAGGGGTGTGTGGAGATCTGCCCCATGAAATTCGCTTCGGAACGGAAGCGGACCGCGGCACGTGGGTCGAGCGTGTTCTTGCTGATTTTGATGGCCACCTGACGGGCCGGGGAAAGCTGCTGGTACAGGTACACGTCGGCTTCGGAACCGGAGCCCAGCCGTTTGATCAGTGTGTAGCCGGGAATCTGAGGGGGAATGCTCCTTGAGGCTTCCATGCTTCCTCTTTCCTCTGTGTGCGATGGGCGTCTGCCGGCTCGCATTGGGACAGGCATAATGCACCGCGCTCTGCCTTGCTATATTATATGGGGGTTTGCCCGTGTGCCGCGGAGGTTCCAAAGGGTAGACGCCGGGCGTGCGGTGCCTGTCCCCGTCGGCTGTTGAAATACCGGAAGAGAAGCATTGGGGAAAGAGGGGGAAGGCATATGTTTTGTCCATCCTGCGGCGTTCACAACGATCAGAACGCACGATTCTGCACTAACTGCGGTCTGACATTGCAGACGCAGGCCGGCGGCCGTCCCGCGGACGGAACCATGGTGGATGGCAACGCTGACGGCACCATGGTCGACGGCGCACCCTCCAGCGTGTTGACGCCGCAACCCGGACCGGTCGTTCCTCCGGTCGTATCGCCGACCGTGTCGCCCGCTGTGCCGCCGACCGTGCCGAACGGCCCATTGCCGCCACCTGCGAAGCAAGGCAAATCGGGCGGCGTTGGGATGATCATCGTGGCGGCCATCGTGGTCATCGCCATTCTCATTGGCGGAACCGTCTGGTATCTGAACACGTCGAATTCGAACGGGGTCCAGCCGGCCACGCAATCGCAGGAAACGACGAAGCCGAAGAAGAAAGCCAAGAAGGCGGACGGCAAATCGTCGGACAAATCGGGCGAGTCGGACAAGTCGGATAAAACCGGCGGATCCGGCAAATCAAGCAAGGCTGGCGAGTCGGATGAATCGGACAAGCCAGGCAAATCCGGCAAAACCGACGCTTCGAAGGAACGGGACCGGCGGTCCAATCGCATACTGGACAAAAGCTCGACCGATTCCATCGTCGACGGCTACTCCACCATCGATGTGGGCGTTTCGGTCATGAACGAAGACGGACTGCGCAGCTATTCGTCGCGCAACGCGAGCCTGTCGTTCGTCGCCGCCGGTCTGTACCTGCCGGCATGGCTCGACTATCGTGACACCTACGGTGATAGGCCCGACGCGTACGCCGATTCGCTGACCGGCATGAACAACGGATCGGCCAACGGGCTGATCGATGCGGTCGGTGGCGAAAGCGACCTCAACGAATGGCTCAGCGACAACAAGTACTACCGCACGCGGTTCGAACGCGACTACGGAGACGTCAAAGCGTCGCAGAACGGCTACGAGAACTACGCGTCGCCCGATGACGCGGCCCGCATGCTGAATGAGATGGCGGAGAACGGAGACGACGGCCTCATGAACTACGACATCGCCTCCGAAGGCGTGGTCATTCCGTCCGGCGCGACCGTTCACGCGCACCGCGGCCAAGGCATCAAAGACTCCTACAACTACTTCATGGTGATCTCCAACGGCAAGAAGAAGGTCTCCGTGGCGGTTATGACGCAGAACCAGGGCAGAGCCGTGGCCGCCCAGCTCGCATCGCGCATGCTGGACAAGGTGTGGAACACTATGCTCAGGAATTAAGCCGCCGATATGGGACGTCACTCCAATTACCCCCGATGGGCTTCGGAACAATCCAGGGCCGCGTTTGACGGGCGCCGCCGAATCACCGTCGCGGTGATCGCAGCCGTTTGCGTGGTCGCCGTGGCGCTCGCCGGCTGCGCCATTGCAATTGCGGGAGCGCGACGCCATGGCGCGGCCTCTTCCGCTGCGGCCGTGGCGAAGACTGAGACCCCCGCCGTCAAAGGGGCGGACGGCTCCGCCAAATCGGCCGAACCGAACGAACCGACCAAGCCGGCCACGCGTGGCGAAACGGCGGCGGAGCATACCGCGCTCGATCGCAAGCAGACCCCGAAAGCAGACGAACGCAAGACGCAGACGGCCGAACGGCAGACGCTGCTGGCCGCGCTGCAATCGCAATTATCCGGAAAAACCGCGCAATACCAAGGTTCCTGGCAGGTGTACGTCGAAGACCTCGACAGCGGGGCCACAGCCGTGGTCAACAGCCACCAATCGTATTCGGCAAGTGTCGTCAAACTCATGGTCATGCTCGCCGTCTTCCAGAAGGTGTCGGAGGGCACGCTCGCCGAAGACGCCTCGCTGGACGGGTTGCTGGAACAGATGATCACAGTCAGTTCGAACGAGGCCACCAACGCGCTGGTGGAGCGGCTCGGCTCCGGAAACATCAACGCCGGATTCGGCGTGGTCAACTCGGTGGCCGCGCAATACGGGTTCAACGAATCGCATTTGAACAGCCGGATGGGCGATCTGTCCAATTATTCCACCAAGCAGACGTCCGTGGCGGATCAGGGGCGATTCCTCGCCGCCGCCTACCGTGGGCAGCTGGTGTCCGCCGGCTACAGCAAACGCATGACCGACATCATGTCCAGGCAGACCCGCCGCGCCAAAATCCCGGCCGGACTGCCGCAAGGCGTGGCGTGCGCGAACAAAACCGGTGAGGCTCCGGGCGTGGAGAACGATTCCGCGATCGTCTACGGCGAACATCCGTACGTGATTGCCGTCATGAGTTCCGACGTGCCCGATTCCTCGGCCGCGCAGGCTCAGATCCGCGACATCTCCTCCACGGTGTGGGCCTCCCTGCAGTAGCCGCATTCCGCATCGCGGATTGTTCGCAGGTTTTTGTCCCTTCTGGCTGACCGCTTTTTTGGGGCGTCTGTTGTGTTTGTCCGGCTGCGTTGTCCGGCCGTTTTGTCCGGTGATATATGAGTGCAGGACGGACCGTTCGGCTAAGCTGGGGAGACATGATGGATGTGGACGATCTCGATGACGTGACATTGGTTGCGGGGGCACCCCGCAGCGGCAAGACCCGGTTCGCGCTGGACATGCTGGTCGCCGCGATGAAGCGGCATGGCGACGCGTACGCCGTGATGACGGTCTCCGGCAGACAGGTGGCCGACCGGCTCGGCGACACCGTGATCCGCGAACTGTCCGCGATCTCGCAGGCGCGCCCCGTCACCACCCTGCCAGCCGTCGCGTTCCGCATCATGACCGCCGTGCGATCGCATGCCGGACAACCCCTGCCGAAACTGCTCAACGGGGCCGAACAGGACGTGGTCATCCGCCGTGTGCTCGCCAGGCATGCCGAACATGCCGAGCACGGCGACGAATGCTCCACCTGCGCGCTATTGCGCACCTACTTCGTGGTCGCCGACTGGTCGGGCATGGTGGTGGACGACGCCACCGACGCCTTCGCCAACCAGCTGCGCGACATGCTTGCCCGCATGAACGAGATCGGCGCGAAACCGGAACTCGAAGACGCGCTGATTTCCCGCGCTGCCGACGAGCACGGCACGCTCGACGAACGACGCGAACGACTGCGCGTGCAATGGCGGCTCGCCTTCGCGCTGCGCGCCGAATACAACCAGGCCATCAACGAGGCATATCCGGACCAATACCGTCTCGACGCCTCGCAGCTCATGATCGACGCCGCGGCCGCCGTGAACGAAGCCGAAACGTCCGACCTGCCGAAACTCGTCATCGTCGACGATTTCCAGGACGCCACACTCGCCGGCTTCGACTTTCTCACCGCATTGCGCAACCGTGGCGTGCGTCTGCTGCTCGTCGGCAACCCCGACGAGGCGGTGCAGACGTTCCGCGGATCGTACCCTGAATATCTGTTCAACATGGCGCAATCGCGATTGGGCGCGCGACTGGTACGGCTGGAACCGTCCCATATGGCCGAAGGCACGGACCTGGCCGCGGTGACGAGCCGCGTGAGCCTGACCATCGCCAGCACGGAATCGACCGACGACGCGCTGGCGAACCGCCCCGGCAAAATGCCGGCCATCGCCATACCGGAGACGCACGACGGCAGTCTTGAAGCCGCGATGTACCGTTCCACCGTCGAAGAACTCGACGACGTGGTGTGGAAAATCAAAACCGAACATCTCGAACACGGCCGCGACTGGAACGACATGGCCGTGATCGCCCACGACAACGCCACCGTGCGCACGTTCGGCGAACGGCTACGCGCCGACGGCGTGCCCGTACGCTATTCGAGCGTGACCCGCCCCCTCAAGGACGAACCGTTCGTGCAGGGCCTGTTCTCCATGATCGAACTGGCCGAACTGAAACGGCAAGGCATCGCCACCTCGTCCATGAACCTCGACACGGCCGGCGCATACGTGCGCTCACGCGTCGCATCAATCATGAACTCGCCGCTGATCACCACCCCCGGCGAACGTCCGGCTCGGCTGTGCGTGGTCGAATCGGCGATGAACGCGCTCGGCTCGCTGGCCACGGTTTTGCATGACGATACAGCCGATCCGACCACGTCCGACACGTCCGGACGCGCGCTGCTGCCACAGCTGATCGACGATTGGAACGATTACGTCGAAGCCTTCCACACCGCACGCGCGGCGGCATCGGCGTCGGACGCGGAAAACGCTGCCGACATGGGCCTGCCGGCAATCGACACCGACGACCGGCTGATGACGGGAGAGCGTGCCGCTGAGGACGCGGACGAACCATCCTTCGGCATGAACGCGCTGTACATCCTGCTATTGGAAGGCGACACCGACCGCGTGCTCGACGCGATCGCCTCCGTACTGGGCCGCAAAGACCCCCAAGCGCAAGCCTTCGCACGCCTGTGGAAAGCGCTCGACGATACCCTGCGGTCGGAGGCACGCCTGACATCCCACGAACCGCAATACATGCTCGACTGTGCATGGCAGGCGTTCGGCAAAGCCGAAATCTGGCAGAAAACGGCGTTGCGCAACAACGCCGAAGGCCGCGCGGCCAACGACCGGCTCGACACCGCGATGCGCCTGTTCAGCTACGCGTCCGGCGGCGAATCGAACGGCGTGACGGCAGCGCACACCATCGACGCGTTCATCGAACAGGTCCGCGCGCTCGCCATCGAAGCCGACTCCCTGGCGCACACCGCGCCGATCGATCAGGCCGTGACGCTCACCACGCCCGCCGGAGCTGCCGGAAAACATTGGAAACTAGTATTCATGCCTGCGTTCCAACAAGGCCAATGGCCGAACCTCTCACCGCGCAACACCCTGTTCGGCGGGGAGGAACTCGCCGACATCATGCTGCATGGACGACTGTCCGACGACATCGTCACCTCCGCAGGCCGCGAAAACGCGCAGCTCGCCGCGGTGCTCGCCTCCGAACAGAAAAGCCTCCTTGTGGCGCTCACCCGCGCCGATGAGCGCGTGACGGTAAGCGCGGTCCTCAACGAAGACCATGTGCCGTCCGACTTCCTCTACGGCTACCTGCCGGAATGGTTCGACCGCGACCGGGATGCCGATGCGGAAACACGCGTGTACACGGCGGTCGGCGAGGCCGGCGAATACGCGGGACTGGAGGCCGACCCGCGTGGCCTGGTCGCCGCCGCGCGAAGCGTGCTGGCCCATGCGCCGGCCGATTCCCCCCAAGCGCGCGATGCCGCGCAAGCCTTGGCGTTGTTGGCATCGCATGGCATCGCCGCCGCGAATCCCGACAATTGGGCGTTCCTTACGGGACATGCGGGAGCCGACGATATGACGGAAATCGACGGCAAGATGGAATCTGACGGAAAAACGGAGCATGCCGACAAGGCGAAGCTTATCGAACAACCGGAATCCATCGAAAAAACAGACGGCCAATCCGACGTGGTCACCCTTTCTCCATCCGCCGTGGACAGTTTGTGGGCGTGCCCGGTGTGCTGGATGCTGGAGAACCGTTTCGCCGGCCCACGCATGGGCAGCGCGGCCACCAGCTTCGGCTCGCTCATCCACACCGTCGCGCAACAGGCCACCGAAGCCGGCCTCGACCTGCCCCAAAACCACACCGCAGTAAGCGACGAGGACAACATCGACGAAATCACCCAATGGATGATCGGCCGATACAAGACCCTACGTGGCGACCTCAACGCCATCGACGACCCCGAGGAACGGTACAAGGCGCTCGGCAAGGACGCGAAGGCGTCGGTCGCATTGCGCAACATCGCCACATATTTCGTCAAGTCGAACCGTACGGGATACCCGTCGAACAACACCGAAAACATCACCGTGGGAACGTTGGACCATGCCGAAGCGGAACGGCAGTTCGCCGCGCGATTCGACTTCGATGACATCCTCGACGCCTACAACGCCATCGACGGCAACGCTCCGATCTCCCGCGACGAACTCATCGCCATCATGGGCGCGCTCGTCGGCGGCTGGCCGGAAACCGGCATGAGCGACCGGCTCACCGTACGCCTGTCGGGCAGAATCGACCGTCTTGAACACCGCCGTACCGCCGACGGCCGCGAACAGGTACGGCTGATCGACTACAAAACCGGCAAAGTGCCGAACGGACGCTCCCTGTTCAGCGACCTGCAGCTCGTCTGCTACCAGCTGGGCCTCGCATTCCCGGAACACGGCGGAAAACGCGGCGCGCAGGCGATCGCAACCATGCCGGACATCACCCAAAGCGCCCTGTTCCACGTCATGGAATACGCGGCCCCCGCGCCACGCAAAGGGCAAGGCGACGAAGCGTACCACCAGCAGGCGCTGTTCGCCGGCGGAAGCATCAACGCGGGCGATTTCATACCCCGCAAATACGTGCCCAAAATGGCCAGCGTCTTCACCAGCGGCCTCGACGACGTCGAACGGCCGGCGCAGGTCAGCGAAGAACATTGGAAGCAACTTCTGGAATCGCGGTCGAAGATGACGGTATGGTCGCTGACCATGATCTCCCGCGTCTTCTATGCGGCCGCGGCGAGCCGGGCCACCCGCATCACCGCGCGTCCGACCGTGGAACACGTCGGATACTGCAGAACGTACGGCAGTGGGGTCTGCCCGGCCTGCCAAGGCGAGCAGAACACCGTATTCGAAAGGACCGTGGCATGAACGGGAGTAACGGTATGAACGGAAGCATGTCAACGAACGGGGCCGCCGCAAAGGGCGATGCGATGGGCACTGTGCCGGCCGCCACGCCGAAATTCACCGACAGTCCGGAACAGGCCGCCGTCATCCAAGCCCCCTCATACGAGGACGTGGTCGTGGTGGCGGGCGCCGGCTCCGGCAAAACCTACACCATGACCCGCCGCATCATCACCCTCATCGACCAGGGCATCAGTCCCGAGAAGATTCTGGGCCTGACCTTCACGCGCAAAGCCGCCTCCGAACTGCTTTCGCGCGTCTCCGCTGCCGTGACACGCAACCAAGCCGGACGCGGTACACGCGTCGCCTTCCTCAAACCGGAAGTCTCCACCTATGACGCGTTCTTCCAAACCATCGTGCGCCAATACGGCCTGCTCGTCGGCTTCGACCAAAACACGCAGCCATTGAGCGAAGCCGGAGCGCTGCAGCTCATCCACACCGTGCTCGACAAGCACATGGACCAGCTCATGGCCTTCGACCAAGGCGGCGACGAACTCGGCAAATTCTCCACCATCGCCGGCAACGTGTTCACCCTATCCAACGCCATCGCAGGAGCCATGATCGGCAGCGACTGCACCAGCTTCGACGAAGCCGTGGAACGCGTGCGCGCATGGGATAAGGCGTTCGTGGCGCAAGTGGCCAAAGCGCTTGAAGACGAGGACGTTCCCGATGACGAGCCGAAAGTGGGCAAGGCTCCGAAACAGAAGAAAAAGGAATCCGACACCGCCTTCGAAACCCGCATGCGCGAATACCGCGCCCAATGCCACCAACTCTGCGTCTACAAGACCGCGCAATTGGCCGGCACGGCCCGCAAACGCGACCTGCTACTCGACCTCGTGGCCGACTACCACGCCGAAAAACGCGCCCTCAACATGGCCGAATTCAGCGACTTCACCATCGCCGCATTCCAACTCGTCACCCGATTCCCCTCCATCGGAGCCACCTACCGCAAACGCTACACGCACGTGCTGCTCGACGAATACCAAGACACCTCCACCACGCAGGCGGCCCTCCTGACCGCACTGTTCCACGCCGATTCCACCCATCGCAGCGCGGTGAACGCCGTCGGCGACCCCTTCCAATCGATCTACGCATGGCGAGGAGCCAGCCCAGGCGCATTCCGCATGCTGCAACACGACTTCGGCCACGACGCCACCGACAAGCCCTACACGCTGACCGTCACCCGACGTAACTCGCGCATGGTGCTCGAAGCGGCCAACAATCTGACGAAACCATTGCGCCTGCCCGCCAGACGTCGCGGCAGCTCGCTTATGCGCGAAGTGGACGTGCCCCCGCTCGCCAACATCGACAATGCTCCCGAAGGTACGCTCGGCGTGCTCGGCTACGCCACATTCGGCCAGGAAATCGACGCCATCGTACGCTTCGCCAAACAAGCGATCGCACTGCACATGCCAACCGAAAACGAGCTCGCCGACGGAGCCAAAGACAACCGTCCGCACGTGGCGCTCCTGTTCCGCTCCAAAACGCAGATGCCAGCCTACGAGGACGCACTGGAACAAGCCGGCCTCACCACACTCGTCGTCGGCCAGGCCGCACTCCTGGAACGTCCCGAAATCAAAGACATCCTCGCCCTGCTGCACGTCGTATGCGACCACACCGACAGCGCCGCGCTCATGCGGCTGCTCGCCACGCCACGATTCGGCCTGTCCGCCGACGATCTGCAGGCGCTCGCCGGCATCGCCGAACGGCTCAACACCGCGCAACGCTACCGCGCGCTCGTGTCGGCCGGCATCGTGGAGGCGGATGCGAATCCGTCCGACGCCGACATCCGCGCCACCGTGCGCGCCTACCGCGACCAAGTGCCCAACGCCGTCTTCCTGATCGACGTGCTGCTGCGCGGCGATCTGCGGCACCTCGTCGACGGCGTATTGAGCCGTACGGGAGCCGCGAGCGTCATCCACGCCGGTCGCGTCATCCAACAGGTGCAGCGCACGGCCGGCCATCCGTTGCCGGAAGTGGTACGCACGGCCATCACCGCGCTCGGACTGGACATCGACCTGCTGCTCGCCGAACGGATGCGGCATCCGGATGCCGGCAATCGTGCCACATCGCATGCCGCTTCGTCACTCGACGCGATGCTGTCTCTGGTGGACACCTACTTGCAGGAAATCGCCGCGCAGGGCACGCCAAGCCTGCGCGCGTTCATCTCGTGGGTGGATTCGCTGCGTGACGCGTCCGACGACAACGCCACCGCACCAGATACCCCCGTCGATGTGGTGCTCATGACCGTGCACCAGTCGAAAGGCCTGGAATGGGACGCCGTGGCCGTGGTCGGCATGCGCGACGGCACCTTCCCGTCCAGTCAAGGCGACCACCTGAGCGTCAAAACGGACGAAGACCATCCGGGCGGTCGGCGCGACGGCGTATGGGAGCCGCCGGAATACTTCGAAAAAGCCCACACTTGGCTGGAAGACCCGTCCGCGGTGCCGGTTCCGGTGCGCGCCGACGCGGATATCCTGCCACGATTCCCGCACGACGCGCCCATCGGGGGCAATCCCGTGGAATCGCTCGACGGATTGGACGATGCGGAAGTGATCGACGACGAGGTGTTCGGCACCTTGCGAACCATGGCCGTCGACGATATGGAAGGAATGGATCCGGCAAGCCTGTACCTGACGCAACAGGAGGAATACGGCCGCCGACTGCACGCCGACGAACGCCGTCTCGCCTACGTGGCGTTGACGCGCGCCCGCTACGAGGCGCTGCTCGTATACAGCGGATGCAACGAGACGAGCCGCGACTCCCGCCTGGCGGAGGGAAAGAAAAGCGCCGCGCCGTCGAATTTCTGGCTGGAGACGCGCGATTCGATGAACGGAATCGTCACCGCGGTACGCGAACCGGACAACCTGTCCGACGATGTGGACGGCTCCCCGCACACGCTGGGACTTGACCTGCCCGACGGCTATTTCGTAGGCGAACACGCCCGCGATTTCGAGAATGCCGTGGTGGGCGATGCGTGGAACACGCCGCTCGAACCGGTCTCGGACGACCATACTTTGCCTTGGCCGTGCGATCTGAGCGCCGATGTCGCCGACAAGCTGCGTGCCGCGGCCGAACAGGTACGTGCCGTCGAATCCAACGAACCGAATATCGCTGAATCCACGGGAACGCAGGGCGACGTTGCCGATGAATCCGCCACGCCATCGCCGGAAACCGGAAACTCACTGCTGCGTCTCGCCAAACTGCTCGTCGCCGACGAACATCTCATGCCGGAACCGGACGCGGCTGACGCAGGCGAATCGCAGGACGCCTTCGACGAGGCCGTGCGTGCCAAAGGCGAACGTATCCTTGCTGCCGGCCGCCAAAACGTCACCTCGCTGCAAGCGCGCGCCGGTTCCATGGGCGAGCGTGACTCCCGCGCCTACTGGCGTGGTCTGGTCCGTCCGATTCCGCACGTCGCCTCGCCGGCGGCACAGCTCGGCACGCGGTTCCACGCATGGGCTGAGCGTTTCATCATGGCGGATGCGGACGTCGACGGCATCGGCGGTACGGAAGGTGCTGCCGGTATGGCCGCGCAGTCGCGTGCGGAACTGATCGCATTGATAGGTGATACGCAAGTCGACGCGGACAACGGCGGCGTGCAATCGCAGGACGCCCAATTGCGAGACGAACGGAAACTGGCCGCTTGGCAGCGTCGTCTCGTCGCTTCGCCGTGGGCAAAACGACGTCCAGCATGGGCGGAACGCCAGCTCGTCGTCGACATGCCCCAGCTCGGCACCATCGTCAACGGCAAACTCGACGCGGTGTTCTTCGGCGGTCTCGACGAAACGGACGAGACGAAACGCTACACCGTGGTCGATTGGAAAACCGGCGTAAAACCACGCAAACCGGACGAAATCAAAGAGAAACTCGCACAGCTCGACCTGTACCGCCTGCTGCTCGCGGCGATGGAAGGGGTGCCGTTGGATGCAATCGACGCCTGTCTCTACTATGTGAGTGAGCCTCACGAGGCCGACCGGGAGCTGGATGCCCCCGACAAAACAGAAGAAGAGATCCTTGCCGAGTTGAGCTACGGAATTCCGCAGCAATCCGACAACGACTAGTGCCGGTGCGCAATGGCTCCTTGACCGAAGAAAGCGGGGGAGCGGCGCTTTCCGGCCTGCCTGCGGGAGAAACCGCTATGCAGGCAGCGTTGTGGAGGAACGCCGCTACCCTCGTGCAGCATGTGTGGGCGGGCGCACATGCCGGACGCAACAACAGTTAAGGAGTTTCGATCATGGCTGCGAATGACGCAACCGTCAGCCCGAATACATCACCGGACACCGCATCGCCGTATGCGCGGCTGTTCTCCATACCTGGAACGAAAGCGTTCTGCGCGTCCGGTGCCGTCGCACGACTGCCGATGTCCATGATGGGACTCGGCATCGTGCTCGCACTCAACCACATGTACGACAATTGGACGATCGCCGGCGTGATGAGCGCCGCATACGTGCTCGCCACCGCAGCCGTCACACCGTTGTACGCGCGCCTGTTCGACCGGTTCGGCCAACGCAAGGTCGGTCCGGTGGTATTGACGGTGCAGGTCATCGTCATGCTGGGCTTCGCGTTCGCCGCACTGATGCGCGTGCCGATTCCGCTGCTGTTCGTACTGGCCGTGGTCATGGGTATGACGCAGTTCGCGTTCGGCGCGCTCGTACGTACCCGTTGGGCGTATGTGCTCGACCGCGCCGGCAAGGGGGAGCTGCTCAACACCGCGTACGCGCTCGAATCCGCCATCGACGAAATCGTATTCATCTTCGGACCGATTCTGGCGGCGTTCCTGGCCGCGTCCGTGCACCCCGTATCGCAGCTGTTCGTGCCGACCATCGCCTGCGCGGTCGGCGGTGCCGTGTTCTTCGCGCTGCGCGACACGCAACCGCCGGTATTGCGCGAAATCACGGTCGTCGCGGCCGATGCCGACGATGCGGACGTGCGATTGGCGGCCGCTGGTGCCGCTGCGAACGGTACTGCTGGTACCGCTGCTTCCGCGAATCGTTTCGACCTCGACCGGCTCAAGACGGACGGCCGCGACCGCAACAAGCGCAATGTGCTCACCTATGCGGGCGTGCTGCCGCTCCTCGCCGTGTTCATCGTGTTCAACATGGCGTTCACCGCGTTCGACACGTCCATGACCGCCGTCATGAAATCGCTGCACCTCGACTCCGTGCTCGGCGTGCAGCTGGCCATGCTGGCCGTCGGCTCCTGCATGGGCGCGCTGGTCTTCGGCTCGCGCGAGCTCAAAGGCTCCCGTTGGCGTCACATGATCATGTTCCTCGCGTTGATGACCGTCGGCTTCGTGGTGATCCACCTGTGCCAGGGCAACCTGATCGTGATGGGACTGGTGGAGATCCTCACCGGCCTGACCATTTCGCCGGTGTTCGCCTCCGGCAACCTCCTCGTCAAGGAGACCGTGCCCGAGGAATCGCTCACCGAAGGCCTGTCCTGGGTGAGCACCGCCGGCACGATGGGTGCGTCGTTCGGCTCCATGATCACCGGCATCGTGCTCGACCATTTCAATCCAAGCGTGGGATTGAGCCTGCCCGCCGTGTTCGTGGGCTGTTCGATTCCGTTCGCGCTGATTGGCTGGCTGCTGGCGCGTCGCCGCGGCTGACCGACGTTCGATCGTCAAGCGTCATAGCCGCCTGCCTTCGCGTCGAAGCGTCTCTTTAGATTCATAAGTGGAACACGTTATGGACGCGGACACGCGATTTCGAACACATGCGCACGGCAAACGTACGACATGCGCAACATGCGCGTCCGCGAAAACATCAAGGAGCTGCAATGATCAAGGTTTCCGTAGTCGGTGCCAAAGGCCGCATGGGCTCGCACGTGGTCGACGCCGTCAATGCCGCCGCCGACACCGAACTCGCGCTCGCGCTCGACGCAGGCGACGACCTGGCCGCAATTACCCCCGAAAACACCGACGTCGTGGTGGAATTCACCGTGCCGAGCGTGTCGCTGGGCAATGTGCTCGCCCTCGTCAAGCAGGGCGTCGACGTGGTGGTCGGCACCACCGGCTGGACCGAAGAGAAGCTCGACCAGGTGCGTGCCACGCTCGCCGCGGCTCCGCGTGAGGGCCAGAGCGTGTTCATCGCGCCGAACTTCGCCATTTCCGCGGTGCTCGCCGACCATTTCGCAAAGGTCGCGGCGCCGTATTTCGAATCCGCGGAAGTCATCGAACTGCACCACCCGACCAAGGTGGACGCTCCGTCCGGCACCGCTTTCCATACCGCGCAGGGCATCGCCGAAGCGCGCAAGGCGGCCGGTCTCGGCCCGGTTCCGGACGCCACCGAAACCGACGGCGGTTCCCGAGGCCAGGTGGTGGACGGCATCCACGTGCACGCTGTGCGTCTTCGCGGCCTCAACGCCCACGAGGAGGTGCTGTTCGGCAACTCCGGCGAACAGCTGACCATCCGCGCCGACAGCTTCGACCGCATCTCCTTCATGCCGGGCGTGCTGCTGGCCGTGCGCAAGGTCTCCACCGGAACCTACCCGGGTCTGACCGTCGGCCTCGACCACTTCCTCGACCTGTAATCGTAATTCTTTTTTCAAACTGCCGATGGGTGCATGTGTCTTCCGTCGGCAGTTTTTTTATGGCGTATCTGTTCCGATTATTTGGCAAGGCGTGCGATGGCGGCGCTGACTTCCGCCAGCTTTTCGTCGGCGACGGTACCGCCCTCCGCCGCGGCTTTGGCGACGCAATGGTGCAGATGGTCGTCGAGCAGCAGTAGCGCCACCGACTTCAGCGCGCTGTCCGCTGCGGAAATCTGCGTCAGAATGTCGATGCAGTATTCGCCGTTTTCCGTCATCTGCCGAATGCCGCGCACCTGCCCTTCGATGCGATTCAATCGTGCGATGATCCTCTTCTGGTCGCTTGCGTACCCATGTTGTGTGGCGTTCATATCGTCCTCCTCGCTGCGCTGAAAATTTTATCTACGGCTGAAGTTTGCTCGTCCTTCTTGCCAATATACCCTATAGGGGTATATTGTGATGGTGTTTGCCGAAATCGAAAGCCAATTACGGACGGAAGGCGGCTGGAATATGCACATCGCAATCGCGCTTATTATGGCGCTGCTCGTCACGGCGGGCGTGCTGTGGTTCTTCTTCGCACCGCGCAAAGCGTATCGTGCGCCGTTGCGCGACGGCGTGCAGGAAGCGGTCGTCGAAGTCAAAGGCGGGTATAACCCAGCCGTCATCGAAGCCGAAGCGGGCATGCCGTTGCGGCTGATCTTCGATCGCAAGGAAGACGGCGAATGTTCGTCGCACGTCGTTTTTTCCGATTTCGGGGTCGATCTTGCGCTGCCCGCCTTCCGCACGACCACGCTGACGTTGCACCCCGATGAGCCGGGTGAGTATCCCTTCGCATGCGGCATGAACATGCTGCATGGCATGTTGCGTGTGCTGCCGGGCAGGCACGCAGGCGCCGGTGCTGACGCTACCGCCGGTATCGCAACTACCGCTGCCAATACCAGCATGCCCGATTCTGGCAATTCAGACATGCACTCGACTACGGGCGGTGGCCACACGTCCGATTCTGATGAAACAGACGCACAGACCGCGCAAAAAAACGCCCAAACGCCCGATTCCGGCGAAACGGACATCCGCGCCCTCGTCGCCCGTCTCGTCGTGGCCGCCGTCTGCACGATTCCCGTGTTCGGCTCCACCATGCTCATGCTGTATCCGATGCCGAACTGGCTGCAATTCCTGCTGATGCTGCCGATTGTCGGCTATGCGGCATTGCCGATTTTCCGCAGCGGTTTCGCCGCGATAGCCCACCGCTCGCCGGAGATGAACGCGCTCGTCAGCCTTGGTGCGCTGGCCGCATTCGCCTACTCCTGCGTGGTCACCTTCGCACCGAACGTCCTGCCCGAGAACGCGCGCGAACCGTATTTCGAAGCGGTCGGTGTGGTCGTCACGCTTATGCTTGTCGGCCAGCTGCTCGAAGCGCGCGCCCGCAAAGGCACCGGTGAAGCCATGCGCGCATTGGCGGGTCTGCAACCGAAAACCGCCCGCGTGGTGCGAGACGGCAAGGAAACCAGCATCGCCATCGATGACGTGCGCGTCGGCGATGTCATCGCCATCCGTCCCGGCGAGCAGCTGCCGGTCGACGGCATCGTCATATCCGGCACCTCCACCGTGGGCGAATCGATGATCACCGGCGAAGCCATGCCGGTCGCCAAAACCGAAGGCAGCGAAGTGACGGGCGCCACCATCAACGGCGGCGGCTCGCTGCGCTACCGCGCCACGAAAGTCGGCAAAGACACCGTGCTCGCGCAGATCATCGACATGGTGACCGCCGCACAAAGCTCGAAAGCCCCCGTGCAACGATTGGCGGACCGTATCTCCGGCGTTTTCGTGCCGGCCGTGGTGCTCGTCGCCGTATGGTCGTGCGCGCTGTGGTTTGCGTTCGGCCCCGAACCGCGTGTCACGCACGCGCTGGTCGCCGCGGTATCGGTGCTGCTGATCGCCTGCCCGTGCGCGCTCGGACTGGCGACGCCCCTGTCGGTGACGGTCTCGACCGGTCGCGCGGCTCGCATGGGGGTGCTGGTCCGTTCCGCCGAAGCGTTGGAAACATGCGGCAAAGTCAATGCCGTTGTATTGGATAAGACCGGCACGATCACCGCCGGCAAACCCACCCTCACCGACGTGCTGCCGTTCGGCAAGTGGCGTCGGCAGGCCGATGATTTCCTGACGATCGTCGCCGCCGCCGAACGTGATTCCGAGCATCCGCTCGCTGTCGCGATCGTCGCGACCGCCGCGGAACATGTCGATGCCGCGGATGCCGCGCAAACCACCGATTTTCAGGCGATTGCCGGCCGTGGCGTCACCGCGCGTGTCACCTTCCGCGGTCTGCCGCACACCGTCGCCGTCGGCAACACCGACCTGATCGACGACCTTGACGTCGACATGCCCGACGTTACGTCCGATACCTCCGAAATTGCCTCCGAGACCATCCACGATACGAACCTCGACGCCATCATCGCCGACATGGAACTCCTGTCGCAGCAAGGCAAAACGCCGATCCTAGCGGCCATCGACGGCCATCTCGCCGGCATCGTCGCCGTCGCCGACGTGCCGAAAGCCGACTCGCGCCAAGCCATCGAACTGCTCCGCAAACGTGGCGTCGAAGCCGTCATGCTCACGGGAGACAATCCGACCACCGCACGCGCCATCGCAAGCCAGGTCGGTATCGACGAACGTCATGTGATCGCCGGCGTGCGGCCGGAACGCAAGGCCGACGAAATCGCAAAACTCCAATCGCAAGGCTATACGGTGGCGATGGTCGGCGACGGCATCAACGACGCGCCCGCCCTCGCCCGAGCCAACGTCGGATTCGCCATCGGCACCGGCACCGACGTGGCCGTCCAATCCGCGGATGTGACACTGATGGGCGGATCGCTCATGGGGCTCGTGCACGCGCTCGACCTGACGCATGCCGCCATGCGCAACATCGCGCAGAACCTCGGCTTCGCACTCGGCTACAACAGCATCGGCATCGCGATCGCGGCCGGCGTGCTGTATCCGTTCACCGGAACGCTGCTGAATCCGATGATCGCCGGCGCCGCGATGGCGTTCTCGTCGTTGTGCGTGGTGACGAACGCAAGCCGGCTGCGCCTGTTCGATCCGGACGCGGAGGCGGCGAAAAACAAGACGTATCGGGTACGCAAGCCCGATCCGAGCAAAAATAATGGCAACCAGCACAGTCGGAAAGGAACGATCATGGGACTGTTCAGCGATCACAAGGCCAAGAAGGAAGCCGAGAACATGGGCACGATGGGCGCCGGACACTGCTGCGGCGGTCATGACGGCCACGGCATGGCTTCGAATATGGGCGATTCCGCGGCGAACGTTGCGAAGGACCCGGTTTGCGGCATGAGCGTCGATCCGGCCACCGCGGCCGCAACCCGCGAATACGGCGGCGTCACCTACTACTTCTGCAACCCCGGTTGCGCCGACAAGTTCGCCCAGAACCCGGCCGCCTACCTGGGCTGAGACCTGATTCTCGTCCGTCCCCAATCTGCCGACATCGAATGACATCCGGCCATCGGCGGGTTGGGGATTTTTGTTGAATGGTTGATTTATGGATTCCGATTCACGGACGAACGATAAGATTCCCCTCCCGCACTCCGGAGAGCGCGTCCCGCCCCGCTACAAACGTGCGCGTGACGACGCCGTTAAGCGTCATGCCATCGCAGGCGCAGATCGGATTGCGGCTTTCCAAAGCGGTAGCATCCACAACAAACCGTTCGTACGGGCGAATAATCGCCAAATCGGCCCGCAATACCGGCGTTATATCGCCACGATCGTCAAGTCCCACAAGCCGTGCGGTGTTGCACGACATCCACCGCACGACGTCGGTCAAACTCAAGCCGCGCCGCATCGCACCCGTCAACACCGCGCGGAATCCGACCTGCAGACTGGAAACGCCACCCCACGCGGTGGCGAGCGTGCCGGCTTTCATATCCGCGCTGGCCGGGGAATGATCGGTGACGACACCATCCAACGTGCCGTCGGCAAGCCCCGCCCATAGCGCGTCCTGCTCATGCAGATCACGAATCGGCGGACAGCATTTGAACGCGGTGGCGTTGTCGGGAATATGGTCGCAATCCAACGTGAGGTAATGCGGACAGGTCTCCGCGCTGACCGGCAGTCCTTCGGCCTTCGCCCGCCGCAGCACGTCCACGCTCAGACCGCTGGACACGTGCAGAATATGCGTGCGGCAGCCGGTGCGTGCCACCAGCCGTACGATCTTGCGCACCGCGTTCGCCTCGCATTCGGCCGGGCGCGATGCCGGTTCAACAGTGTTCGCAACAGTCGGGGATTTTGTTGCCGCGTTAGTCGCCCATTTCGCTGGTTTGGCACCGTTTCTTCTATGCCGAATCCGCCCGATATGCGATGTTGATTGTGTGGGGTAATCTGTTTTTGCCATGGTCGGTCATCTCCTGATGGTGGGTCGCGTTGCCAAGAGGCGCCGCCACTGCCTGTGATGGATGCATTTCAGTGCTTACGGCATCTGAAATTCTTCATTCGTCGTGACAGTTGTCGGCGGCCAAACCTGGTGAAACCCGGAAAGCAAGGGGTAGCATCGTCAGGAGAACGGATGCGCCGCGTGAGAATGTACTGCAGGGAAGGGCGATGAGCGTGACTTCTGGAATTATGCTTTCAGACAATATGGGGGCTTCGAAGGACGCCATGGACGAGGAAGGCAATGCTGCCGCGGACCTCGGCTTGGTGGCGCGCATCCGGGAATCCTTCGATTCGCTGACTGCGACGGAACGTGAGGCCGCGCAGTTCATTCTGGGTCATCTGACCGACGTGCTGGTCTGCAATTCCGTGGAATTGTCGCAGTTGAGCGGCATCTCGCAGCCGACGCTCAGCCGCCTGTACCGCAAGCTCGGCTATGCGAACGCGGGCGAATTCAGACGTGACGTGCGTCGCGTCCATCGTCCTGGCTCTCCGGAGCTTTCACGGCACACCCAGTGCGACGATTTGGTCGCCGACCATCTGCGCCGTGACGAGGAAAGCCTGAAACGCACGTTTGAAGGCATCGACCGCGCGCAACTGTCATCCGCATGCCAAGCCATGGCCACGGCCCCGCATGTGGCGGTGGTCGGGTACCACAGCAGCTATCCCGTGGCGCTGCACATGCGCGAACAGCTGATGCGGCTACGCGGAAACGTTGATATTCTGCCGAATCCAGGCCAGTCCATAGCCGAAGATCTGGTTGATTATGCGGCAGGCGACGTAATCGTCATCATCGGCGTGGGCCGGCGTCTTCCCTTCTTCTCACGGCTCATCGACGTGATGCTTGAGCGCGGCCTGACCGTGGTGGTGATTGGCGACATTTCGGCGCGCAACGCCGTCATCGGCCGTAACGTCGCCTTCTTCAAAGTGGTGCTGAGCTCCCACGTGCTGACGAGCTTCACCGCGGCGTTCGCCCTGATCGCCCTGATGGTGGACGAAGTCGGAAAATGCCTCGTCGATACCGAAGACGAGGTGCACGCGCGTATCGAAGGCATCAACGATTGCTTCGATGCGCTCAATGAGCTTGAAGATTGATAGGGAAAATCTAGGCGTGGCACGTCCCGTTGGAACGGCGGTAAACGGAAGTGGAAGCGGGAATGGGAACGGAATGAATTCAAAACGAAACATGCTGGCGTACGACCGGTCCTCCACCGGATTGTGGGTGGCTTTGATTTTCCTCGTATCGCTGAATCTGCGGCCCGCCATCGCCGCCGTCGGGCCGGTCCTCGCCCAAATGGGAACCGACCTTGCGTGGGGTGAGGGCGTGCAGGGCGTATTGACGGCGATTCCGCTGATCGCCTTCGCCGTGGTCAGCCCGCTGGTCACGTTCCTTGCACGCCGCATCGGCATCGACATGTCGATTCTGCTGGCCCTGCTGTGCATCGCGGCGGGCGACGCCATCCGCTCGTTCGGCGGCGGCGTTGGCATCTGGCTGGGCACGGTGGTGTTCGCTTCCGCCATCGCCGTCGGCAACGTTCTGGTTCCGGTAATCGCGAAACGTGACTACGCCGGCCATGTCGCGATGGCGACCGGCGTCTATTCCGGCTGCATCACCGCCGGCAGCGCCACCGCAGGTTTGCTGTCCGCGCCGCTTGCGCAGATGTGGGGCGGTTGGCGTGCGTCACTCGCCTTCTGGAGTGTGCCTCCGCTGGTTGTCGCCGCGCTGTGGGCGTTGCGTATCCTGCACAATCGCAAAGTCGTTATCGCTTCCGCCGGCGGCACCATCGAAACCAGCGATACTGGCGATATCGATGATATTGGCGATCGCAGCACGACGGCCAACGCACAAAACCCGCATTCCGCACAGCGACCGGCATGTTCCGCGCAATCGTCGCATGGCGTGTTCGCCCGCGTGCTGCGCCGTCCGATGACGTGGTACGTGACGGCCTTCATGGGGCTGCAATCGTCCGCTTTCTACACCATGTCCAATTGGATGCCGTCCATCTCCGCATCCATCGGCTACGATGCCTCCACCGCCGGCGTGCATCTGTTCATCTTCCAAGGCATCGGCATCCTTTCCGGCTTGGTCATTCCTAAGCTCATGAACGTGCGCGGCAACCAGGTCTGCGCGGCGCTCACCGCCAGCGCTCCCATGCTGATCGCCGGCCTTGGCATGCTGCTGTTGCCGCATCTCATGCCGGTATGGGCGTTCGTCGGTGGTTGCGCGCAGGGCGCGTCCCTGGTGGTGGCGCTCGCACTGATCGCGCTGCGCGGGCATGACAGCGCCGAAACCGTGGTGCTGTCGGGCGTCGCGCAGTCGTTCGGCTATCTGATCGCCTCGCTCGGCCCGCTTATGTTCGGCGTGCTGGTCCAGACCACCGGCGGCCATCATGTGCCGCTGATGGTGTTCACGTTCGTCGCTTTCCTGCAGTGCGTCGTCGCGGTCGTCGTCGGCAGGCCTTCCAAAATGTGACTTTTCGCGTCTCATGAAATCGAAAGCGTCCGCAGAGGGAAGTACCGTTAGCCGTATGACAAGCCCTAAGACTGACGACGGTACAATGCATCTGCTCGATCCTGCTCCCTTCGGACGTATCCTTCCGGCCATGGTCACCCCCATGAAGGCCGACGGAGCCGTAGATTTCGAAGCCGCGCAACAGCTGGCGAGGCAGCTCGTGGCGGATGGTGCCGACGGTCTTGTGGTCAACGGCACCACCGGCGAATCGCCGACCACCCATATGGAGGAGAAGGTCGAGCTGGTTCAGGCCGTCAAGGAGGTCGTGGACGTGCCGGTCATTTCCGGCGCCGGTTCCAATGACACCGCGCACACCGTGCGCATGGTGGAGCAGACCCAGGAGGCGGGCGCCGACGCGGTGCTCGTGGTCGCCCCGTATTACTCCCGTCCGTCGCAGGAGGGCGTGTTCCGCCACTACAAGGCGGTCAACGATTCCGCGGACAAGCCGATCATCGTCTACGATGTGCCGAGCCGTACCGGACTGCACATCCAGCTGGAAACCTACCGTCGTATGGCCGAGCTCGACCACGTCCAGGCCGTCAAGGACGCCACCGGCGACATCGCAGGCGCGGTGCGCAAGCGTATGGAGACCGGTCTGACCTGGTATTCGGGCGATGACGGCCTGTTCCTGCCGTTCCTGTCCGTCGGCGCCGTCGGCATCATCTCTGTGATCGCACACGCGGCCGCCGGTCCGATGCGTGACCTCGCCAACGCGTTCGACCGTGGCGATATCCACGAAGCGCAGCGCATCTCCGTGCAGCTGGCGCCGCTCGTCGAAGCGATGAACGGCAATGGCTTCCAGGCCGTGATGGCCAAGGCCTCGCTGAAGGTGCGTGGAATCCTCGACTCCACCGAAATGCGCCTGCCGAACGTCGGTCCGGGCGAAGCGGAACTCGTGCGCGCGGAAAAGGGCATGCGCGCCGCGGGACTGCTGTGAACCGAATCGCATGATGCGACTGGCCTGTCGCGCATGAACGCCGACAGGCACCCAAATTCCTCGTTTCCGCATAGGCGGAGACAATTAGTAATAGAAATCCAACTAGGAAATGGCTACAGAAGAAACCACAAAGACAACAACACACAAGCGCGGCAGCAAGGCTGCCAAGCGCACTGAAACCGCAGTCAAGGCATCCAAGACCACCAAGGCCGCGAAGTCCGAGAAGACCGCCACCAAGAAGGCCAAGTCCTCCACCCGCAGCCGTGGCAACGGTGGCTCGCGCAACGGCGGCTCCCGTGGATTCCGTGGCGGCAACGGTTCGAACCGTCGCCCGTCGCATTCCGCGCCGCAATCCACCGCGCCGCAGCAGGACGAGGTGCTGATCGCCCCGCCGAAGTACCGCAAGGGCTCCATGCGCATCGTGCCGCTCGGCGGTCTGGGTGAGATCGGCCGCAACATGAACGTGGTCGAATACAATGGACATATCCTGCTCATCGACTGCGGCGTGCTCTTCCCGGAAGAGGAGCAGCCGGGCGTGGACCTCATCCTGCCTGACTTCCACTACATCAAGGACCGTCTCGACAAGGTCGAGGCGCTCGTGCTCACCCACGGCCACGAAGACCACATCGGTGGCGTGCCGTACCTGCTCAAGCTCCGCCCGGACATTCCGCTGATCGGCTCCAAGCTCACCCTCGCCTTCGTTGAGGCCAAGTGCAAGGAACACCGCATCAACCCGACGCTCGTCGAGGTCAAGGGACGCGACAAGCTCAAGGTCGGCCCGTTCAACCTGGAATTCGTGAACGTCACGCACTCCATTCCGGACGCGCTCGCCGTGTTCGTGCAGACCCCCGCCGGCTCTCTCATCGACACCGGCGACATCAAGCTCGACCAGCTGCCGCTCGACCACCGCATCACCGATCTGGTGGAATTCGGCAAGCTCGGCGAAAAGGGCGTGGACCTCCTGATGATGGACTCCACCAACGCCGAGGTCCCGGGCTTCGTCAAGCCGGAGACCTCCATCGGTCCGGCGCTCGACCAGGCGTTCGCACAGGCCACTCGCAAGATCATCGTGGCCAGCTTCTCCAGCCACGTGCACCGCGTGCAGCAGGTCGTCGACGCGGCCCACAAGTACGGCCGCAAGGTCGTGTTCGTCGGACGTTCCATGGTCCGCAACATGTCCATCGCAGCAGATTTGGGCTACCTGCGTCTGCCCGAGGACACTGTCATCGACCTGAAGCAGGCCCATGACGTGCAGGACGACAAGCTCGTCTACATGTGCACCGGCTCCCAAGGCGAGCCGATGGCCGCGCTCGGCCGCATCGCCGACGGCAACCATCGTGACATCACCATCAACGAGTTCGACACGGTGATCCTCGCCAGCTCCCTGATCCCAGGCAACGAGCATGGCGTCTACAAGGTCATCAACAAGCTCGTGCAGCTCGGAGCCCGCGTGGTCAACCGAGACAACGCCGCCGTGCACGTCTCCGGCCACTGCAACGAAGGCGAACTGCTGTACATGTACAACATCGTCAAGCCGAAGTGCGCCATGCCTATCCACGGCGAAAACCGCCACTTGGTGGCCAACGGCATGATCGCCGTCAAGACCGGCGTCGATCCGCAGAACGTCGTGCTGGCCGAAGACGGCGACGTCGTCGACCTGTACCACGGCCAGGCCGCGGTCGTCGGCTCCGTGCCGTGCGGCTACGTCTACGTCGATGGCGATTCCGTCGGCGAACTGACCGACGAAGAACTCGAGAAGCGCCGCATCCTCGGCACCGAAGGCTTCGTGTCCAGCTTCGTGGTCGTCGACACCGAGACCGCGGATGTCATCACCGGTCCGAAGATCTACCTCAACGCGGTCGCGGAAGACGAAAGCGAGTTCGACAAGGTCCGTCACCAGATCGTCGAGCAGCTGCAGGACGCGATGATGCAGGGCACGCGCGACACCTACAAGCTGCAGCAGATCATGCGACGCACGCTCGGCGGCTGGGTGGCACGACAGCTGCACCGCAAGCCGATGATCGTCCCCGTCGTCGCCGACATCGCGCAGGACGTGGATGACGCGATGGGACTGAACGCCGCGAAATAAGCCGTAAATTTACCATAAATTGAATCAAGGCGACGTGATCGGCACAACTGATCGCGCCGCCTTCTGTTACCAGAAAGAAGGAGTGACATGCCAGGAGCAAACCTCACCCGAATCGAAGCGGAAGAACGCAAAAGCATCATCGCCGCGCCAATCCATTACACGGTCAAGCTTGACCTGACCCGCGGAGCCAAGGATTTCGGCTCCGAAACCACCATCACCTTCGACGCGAAGCCGGGGGAGTCAAGCTTCCTTGACCTCATCGCCAACGAAGTCAGCGAGATCACCCTCAACGGCGAAACCCTCGACCCGACCGAAGCATACGCGGACAGCCGCATCGAGCTGAAGGGCCTCAAGGAGCACAACGAGGTCACCGTCAAGGCGATGTGCCAGTACTCCAACACCGGCGAAGGCCTGCACCGCAGCGTCGACCCGTCCGACGGCAACGTCTACCTGTACACCCAGTTCGAAGTGCCGGACGCCCGTCGCGTCTACGCCGTGTTCGACCAGCCCGACCTGAAGGCCGTGTTCGACTTCTCCGTGCTCGCAGCCAAATCCTGGATCGTCACGTCCAACATGCCCACCTCCTCCGTGACCGACAACGAAACCGTCACCGAGGAAGGCACGCTCGGCGATCACGCCGCCGAAACCACCAAGCTGTGGGTGTTCGAACCAACCCCGACCATGAGCTCCTACCTCACCGCCATCTGCGCTGGACCGTACGCCGAATGGCACACCGAATACGCCAATGAGGACGGCCGCACCGTGCCGATGGCCATGTACTGCCGCCAGGCGCTCGCCAAGGCCTTCAGCAAGGACGTCGACTACCTGTTCGACATCACCAAGAAGGGCTTCGCCTTCTACGCCAAGACCTGGGGCGTGCCGTACCCGTACGCCAAGTTCGACCAGATCTACGTGCCGGAGTACAACGCCGGCGCCATGGAGAACATCGGCATGGTCACCATCCGCGACCAGTACGTGTTCGAATCCAAGGTCACCGACGCCTACGCGGAACGCCGTGTGGTCACCGTGCTGCACGAGCTCGCCCACATGTGGTTCGGCGACTACGTGACCATGAAGTGGTGGAACGACCTGTGGCTCAACGAATCCTTCGCCGAGTTCACGTCCACCCTCGCCACCGCCGAAGCCACCGAATGGAAGGACGCCTGGGCAACCTTCAGCTCCGGCGAAAAGAGCTGGGCGCTGCGTCAGGACCAGCTGAGCACCACCCACCCGATCGTCGCCCCGATCAACGACCTCAACGACACCTACGTCAACTTCGACGGCATCACCTACGCCAAGGGCGCCTCCGTGCTGAAGCAGCTCGTGTACTACGTGGGCCGTGAGAAGTTCTTCAAGGGCATCAACAACTACCTCAACAAGCACGCCTACTCCAACGCCACCCTCGCCGACCTGCTCGCCGAACTGGAACTCACTTCCGGCCGCGACCTGAAGGCGTGGAGCGCCCAGTGGCTTGAGGAATCCGGCATCAACACCATCGCCACCGAAGTCGAAGAGAACGAGGACGGCACCATCAAGCGTCTCGCCCTGCGCCAGACCGCTCCGGCCGAGCATCCCGTGCTGCGCGCCCACCGTCTCGCCGTCGGCTTCTACAACGAGGATCCGGAAACCGGTAAGATCGTGCGCACCGACCGTTTCGAACTGGACGTCGACGGCGAACTGACGGTCGTCGATGCTGCCGCCGGCAAGGCACGTCCGTCGCTGATCCTGGTGAACGACGACGACTTGACCTACACGAAGCTGCGTTTCGACGACAAGAGCCTCGCATTCGCGACAAGCAACCTGTACCGCTTCGACGATGCGCTCGCCCGTTCCGTGCTCTGGCTCGCCCTGTGGGACATGACCCGCGACGGCGAACTGCCGGCACGACAGTTCATCGACACCTCGCTGGCCGCGCTCGCCACCGAACACGAGTCCACCACCTTCCGTTACGCGCTGGCACAGGTCAGCACCACCGCATGGCATTACACCGCTCCGGCAGAGCGTGCCGAGATCGTGAAGCACGTGGCCGCCGAACTGTTCAAGCTGGCGGGTTGGGCCAAGGCCGGCTCCGACGAACAGTTCCAGCTCGTCACCGCCTACCTGGGCTACGGCGAGCCGGGCGACGAGGCGTTCGTCGCCAACGCGAAGGGCCTGCTCGACGGTTCCGTGGCATTCGACGGTCTGGAAATCGACAACAACTTCCGCTGGACCATCATCAACGCGCTGAGCACCGTCAACGCGATCGACCAGGCGGGAATCGACGCCGAACTGGCCAAGCGCGAAACCACTGAGAACCGTGAGTTCGCCTATGGCGCACGCGCCGTGGCCGGTACCGCCGAAGCGAAGGCATGGGCTTGGAACGAGGCCCTGCACAACGACGAGCTGACCAACATGCAGCTCGAGGCTGTGGCCGGTGGCTTTGCGGCCACCCCGCGCGCCGATTTGGCCGAACCGTACGCCGAGAAGTATTTCGAGGTCGCCGACTGGATTTGGGAGCACAAGACCTTCCACATGGCTGAAGCGCTGCTCGAAGGCCTGTATCCGGGCTATGCCGATCCGGCGAAGCTCGTGGAGCTGGGTGACGCCTGGCTCGCCTCCCATAAGGACGCGGACAACGCCTTGCAGCGCATTGTGCGTGGCAACGTCGAGGCTTCTCACCGCACGCTGAAAGTACGCGACTTCAACGCCGCGCTCTGATAGCGCTTTTCTGATGGCGCTTGGAGTATGTGGGGCGATTCGAACGATCTGAACGTTCCGCACACTCCAAGCCGGCATGATTCCGTTTAAGAGTCGGAATGATTCCGTCTGGAAACCGGAACGACCGGAGTGTTCATGCTTAGAGTCCGTCATGTCGTCGCACGACTTTGATTTTGGGTGCGATTTTCAAAGTCATGCGACGGGTATATCGGCATTTATGCCCCCTAATCCCCGGTTTTCGCTTGAAAATAAGGATTAGGGGGCATTTTGCGTCGAAGGCTGTCGCACGAATTTGATTTTGGAGGCATTTTTCAAAGTTGTGCGACAAGCGTGCTGGCTTTCATAACCTCTAACTCTTATTTTTCGCTGATTTTCAACGGAAAATGATAGTTAGGGGGTATTTCTTTATCAAGTGTTGTCGCACGACTTGATTTTCCGCCTTGAAATCAAAGTCGTGCGACACGAAAAGGGCATTGCGCGCCGTGAAATGCTTTGAATTGTGAAGTGTTATGCGATTGCGTCGTCACCTGCTGGTTTCGGCGGCACGGTTGAGTACGATAGGTCACGGAAATATCGTTTGCAGATAGCGAGGATTTGAGACTCATGCCACGTATGTTCGGAACCGACGGCGTTCGAGGATTGGCGAATAGGGATTTGACGGCACAGCTGGCGCTTGATTTGGGTGACGCCGCGGTGCGCGTGCTGGGCGATGACGAGCGGAGCGAATTCGAAAGCCGTCGCCGTGCGCTGGTCGGTCGTGATACACGAGTTTCCGGCGATTTCCTCGCCGCCGCATTGTCCGCTGGCATGTCCGCCGGCGGCTTCGACGTGATCGACGCCGGCATCATCCCGACGCCGGGCGTCGCATACCTGACGTCCGTGCTCAACGTGGAAATGGGCGCGGTGATCTCCGCATCCCACAATCCGATGCCCGACAACGGCATCAAGTTCTTCGCCCGCGGCGGCTTCAAGCTGCCCGACACCAAGGAAGACGAGATCGAAGCGGTGCTCGGCCAGGATTGGGATCGTCCTACCGGCGCCGGCGTGGGTCGTGTCAGCCATGACACCGCCACCGCAACCAACCTGTACATCGACCATCTGGTTTCCGCCATCGCGCCGGTCGGTCCGGACAAGTCGCAGCCGACGCCGCTGAAGGGCCTGAAGATCGTGGCCGATTGCGCGAACGGCGCCACGTCCGTGGTCGCTCCGGAAGCCTTGCGCCGCGCCGGCGCCGACGTGACCGTCATCAACGCGTCGCCGGACGGCTACAACATCAACAAGAACGCCGGCTCCACCCATCCTGAGCAGCTGCAGGCCATGGTCAAGGCCTCCGGCGCCGTCATGGGCGTTGCCTTCGATGGCGATGCCGACCGTTGCCTTGCCGTGGATGAGGACGGCAACATGGTCAACGGCGATCAGATCATGGGCATTCTGGCGCGCGCCAAGAAGAACGCGGGCAAGCTCAACCATGACACCCTCGTCGTGACGGTGATGAGCAACCTCGGTCTGAAGTTGGCCCTGCGTTCCATGGGCATCAAGACCGTGCAGACCAACGTGGGCGACCGTTACGTGCTTGAAGAGATGCTGCGAGGCGATTATTCGCTCGGCGGCGAGCAGTCCGGCCACGTGATCAACCGCGAATTCGCCACCACCGGCGACGGCACCCTGACCGCGCTCACCCTGTGCAACGAGGTCGTCAAATCCGGTAAGAGCCTGAAGGAACTGGCCGCCGACTTCCCGCAGCTGCCGCAGACGCTCATCAACGTGCCGAACGTGGACAAGATGGCCGCCAAGACCAACGCCAAGGTGCAGGCCGCGGTGGAACGCGAAGAGAAGCTGCTGGGCGACACCGGCCGCGTGCTGCTGCGTCCGTCCGGCACCGAGCCGCTCGTGCGCGTCATGGCCGAAGCCGAAACCCAGCAGCAGGCAGACGAAGTGTGCGATCGCCTCGCCAAGGTCGTCGCCGACGAACTCACCCTGTAAGAGCCCGCAAGGAGATATGCCCCATGTTCGGACACAACTCGAAAGTGGACCTCGAACTCAACCGCGAGGTCGAAAAGCTCATCAAAACCGGCGGCAAAGAGAAAATCATGCCGATCGTGCAGGCCGGCGAACCGGTATTACGCCAGCAGACCATCGCCTATGACGGCCAGTTGAGCCGCAAAACGCTTGACAAGCTCATCGACACCATGCGCACCACCATGCTGGAAGCGCCGGGCGTGGGCCTCGCAGCCACCCAGATCGGTCTCGGTCTGGCTTTGGCCGTCGTCGAAGACCACGTATGCGAAGGCGACGATGGCGATCCGCGCGAAGCCGCGGAATTCCCCTTCCACGCCATCATCAACCCCAGCTACGAACCGATCGGCACCGAAACCCGCAGCTTCTACGAAGGCTGCCTGAGCTTCGACGGTTACCAGGCCGTACGCAAGCGTTGGCTTGACATCACCGCCCGTTGGCAGGATGAGGACGGCAACAAGCATGAGGAACATCTGCACGGCTGGCCGGCCCGCATCTTCCAGCATGAAACCGACCATTTGAGCGGTGAACTGTACATCGACCAGGCCGAAATCCGAAGCCTGACCACCAATGAGAACCTTGAGGATTTCTGGTGCGAGGATCCGGTACCGACCGAAGCGGCGGCCGAACTCGGCTTCGAACTGTAACCGAATAGTAGCCTCAAATCGCGCGGATTACGGTCATGGTTTCGCGCGGACGAAAAGCGAAAAGCCGAATGACTGAATAGCCGGATAGCCGTGTGTCAGAACAAGTGGAAGCGTCTCTCAAGCAAACGCCTGAGAGACGCTTCCCGTATTTTGCGGGCCGCTACGAATCATCGACAGATTGGATTCGCCAGCGAATTCCGCGAATTGAAGGTGGACATCGGCTACGATGTGCAGGTATGAGCGAATCGACGACGAATCAACCCTGGCTTGACGATGCGAAACAGGACATCGGGCAATGGTCGGCATCGATGCCGAAAGACGCCGACGAACAGCCGATCGACTGGCAGTGGATAGCGTCCCTCGACTTACGGCACGGCATCGGCGTCGCCGCGCAGCAGCATATCGATTTGCTGTCGGCGCTTCGTACCGCGTCGGCCGGCAATGTTACGTCAGAATCGTCCTCGACATCGCAGCCGTCTGCCCGACCGTTCGCGCAGCAGCTGCATGACCTGCTGAAAGATGATCTTGCGATTCGCGACCGGCTCGAACCTGTCATCGCGCAGTGCAACAGCACTTTCATGACGGATTTCGACCGACTCATCACCTCGTACCGTCTGCCACGCGCGCTCGCCTATGCGAACCGTCGGTTGTGCGACGAGATCGCGGTGTTGCGCCAAATCGGCGTTGCCATGGGACTGTGGACGATTACCGAAGAACGACGTGAGCGGGTGACGGTCCCGGTGCTGCAATCGGGGTCATCCGCAGCTGCCGGGGGAGTGGTGCTGGATGATATCCAGGATTGCACCGCAGACATCGTCAACGCTCGTGCGGCCCGTCGCGCCGCGGAGAAAAGGCAGAAGCACGCCAGCGACCATTCCGTGTCTCGCGCGAATCTGGGTGGCGTCACCAGTCCTGGCGGTTCCACATTGTTCGATTACGGTTCTGGTTCGACCGGTTCGGCGAATGGCACGCAGGAAAACGCCGTCGATCAAAAGCAGACCAGCCGCCTGTCCGAATACCGCAAGTCCGATTGGCGTGACGCTTACCTGCCCGGTCGTGACGTGGACAACGTCATGGGCATCGACATCGAAACCACGGGCACGGATCCGGCGCGCGTGTACATCATCGACGTCGGATTCGAATACATGAACATGATTTCCCCACGGCCTGCGGACGCTCCGGCTGGCTACCAATACGAGCAAGGCTATTACGAGGCGGGCGACGCTTACGGCCAGTCGCGGTTGGCTTTCGGCGTCCCCGCTGAAAACGCTGCGCTTGGCAATCCGCTGATTCTCGACTTGACCGGTATCGACGTGCGCACGCGTTCCGTTGCCGAAGCCGCTTCCTCGTTCCGCTTGTTCGATGAGTGGCCGGCGGCGCAGATCGGATTGCTGCAGCGATTGGAGCAGCAGCCTTACGTGGCGCACAACGCACGATTCGAACATAGCTTCTTCATGCTGAACGTGGCCGGATATGCGGAAAGCTATCGTGCCGGCAAAATCACGATCATCGACACGTTGCCGATGAGCCGCCGTTGGGATGAGGGGTCGATTCCCGACGATGAGCACCCATACGGCAACAACACGTTGGACGCGTACGCCAAACGCCAGGGTGCGCTTGACGAGAGCAAGTCGGAACGTCACCTCGGTTTGGAAGATACGCACATCATGTTGGTCGCCATGAAACATCACTTGGGTGTGCTTCGTGCCGAAGGTCGTGGTCCGTGGGGCGTGGATGGCAAATTTGGCATCGGCGGCAAACACTGTGGACGCCGTCGGTAGGTATTTGCCTCTCGGTTTGTCAAGTTTCGACACGCCGATGGAACGTTGGATTTCCAACGGTTCACGCGTTGTTCATGCGGCCCGGGTTGCGCGGATCGCGATCGTGCTGTAAGTTTATCTCTTGCTGCCGCTCAGCGAGTGGTCCGGTTCACTCCGGATTGCGAGGTGGGTGAGTGGTGGTGGTTTGAGAACTCAAGAGCGTATTTGTACTACTTCTTTATAGTCAATGATTGCCAGTTCATCGTCCGCTCCTTGCGAGTGGCCGGGAGGCCTTGAAGGACGGTGAGGTTTTTGTGCGATGCGCCTTTCCTTATAAGGCGATCGTCAATTTTCTTAGATGAGAGTCACGTGTTGGCTTTCCGCATAAGTTTTTTTGTGGAGGGTTCGATTCTGGCTCAGGATGAACGCTGGCGGCGTGCTTAACACATGCAAGTCGAACGGGATCGGCTGGAGCTTGCTCCGGCCGTGAGAGTGGCGAACGGGTGAGTAATGCGTGACCGACCTGCCCCATACACCGGAATAGCTCCTGGAAACGGGTGGTAATGCCGGATGCTCCAGTTGGATGCATGTCCTTCTGGGAAAGATTCTATCGGTATGGGATGGGGTCGCGTCCTATCAGCTTGATGGCGGGGTAACGGCCCACCATGGCTTCGACGGGTAGCCGGCCTGAGAGGGCGACCGGCCACATTGGGACTGAGATACGGCCCAGACTCCTACGGGAGGCAGCAGTGGGGAATATTGCACAATGGGCGCAAGCCTGATGCAGCGACGCCGCGTGCGGGATGACGGCCTTCGGGTTGTAAACCGCTTTTGACTGGGAGCAAGCCCTTCGGGGTGAGTGTACCTTTCGAATAAGCACCGGCTAACTACGTGCCAGCAGCCGCGGTAATACGTAGGGTGCAAGCGTTATCCGGAATTATTGGGCGTAAAGGGCTCGTAGGCGGTTCGTCGCGTCCGGGTGTGAAAGTCCATCGCTTAACGGTGGATCCGCGCCGGGTACGGGCGGGCTTGAGTGCGGTAGGGGAGACTGGAATTCCCGGTGTAACGGTGGAATGTGTAGATATCGGGAAGAACACCAATGGCGAAGGCAGGTCTCTGGGCCGTCACTGACGCTGAGGAGCGAAAGCGTGGGGAGCGAACAGGATTAGATACCCTGGTAGTCCACGCCGTAAACGGTGGATGCTGGATGTGGGGACCATTCCACGGTCTCCGTGTCGGAGCCAACGCGTTAAGCATCCCGCCTGGGGAGTACGGCCGCAAGGCTAAAACTCAAAGAAATTGACGGGGGCCCGCACAAGCGGCGGAGCATGCGGATTAATTCGATGCAACGCGAAGAACCTTACCTGGGCTTGACATGTTCCCGACAGCCGTAGAGATACGGTTTCCCTTCGGGGCGGGTTCACAGGTGGTGCATGGTCGTCGTCAGCTCGTGTCGTGAGATGTTGGGTTAAGCCCCGCAACGAGCGCAACCCTCGCCCTGTGTTGCCAGCACGTCGTGGTGGGAACTCACGGGGGACCGCCGGGGTCAACTCGGAGGAAGGTGGGGATGACGTCAGATCATCATGCCCCTTACGTCCAGGGCTTCACGCATGCTACAATGGCCGGTACAACGGGATGCGACACCGCGAGGTGGAGCGGATCCCTTAAAACCGGTCTCAGTTCGGATTGGAGTCTGCAACCCGACTCCATGAAGGCGGAGTCGCTAGTAATCGCGGATCAGCAACGCCGCGGTGAATGCGTTCCCGGGCCTTGTACACACCGCCCGTCAAGTCATGAAAGTGGGTAGCACCCGAAGCCGGTGGCCCAACCTTTTTTGGGGGGAGCCGTCTAAGGTGAGACTCGTGATTGGGACTAAGTCGTAACAAGGTAGCCGTACCGGAAGGTGCGGCTGGATCACCTCCTTTCTACGGAGAATTTCAGGACACGGTTCCGTGTCCGGTGTGAGCCCCGTGCTCGTGGAATGGTTCCACGGTCTCGCATGGGGATGCTGGTGTGGAAGAGATCATGGGCTTGGATGTCCCGTCGGGATGTCCGGGAGTGGTATGGGTATGCTTTTGGGCTCCCGGACCGCCACCCCACAGGTTTTCTGTGGCGCGGTTCGATGCCCATGCGTGGTGGCCGGTCCTGGGTGGCTGGTCGGATCGTGTGGCGCGTGGTGGTTTGAGAACTGGATAGTGGACGCGAGCAAGAGAAACTGAAAGAACGTTTCTTTTTGCTTATCGCGATTTCGCCAAACTCTTCAATTGAGTTTGGTTTCGAGATCGATCGTTTTGTGATCATTTTAGTGTTAAGATTTGTCGTCTGGCGATCTTGCTATCAGGAAACCCGCGGGTGGGGCAATGACAATTTGTTTTGCTGTTGTGCCGCTTGCGAGGGCGTATGGTGGATGCCTTGGCAGACAGTACCGATGAAGGACGTTTGAGGATGCGATAATCCTAGGGGAGCCTCCAACATGGCTTTGATCCTAGGGTCTCCGAATGGGGGAACCCGCCGGCCGTCATGGGCCGGCACCGCCTATGGGCGGGGGGTACGCAGGGAAGTGAAACATCTCAGTACCTGCAGGAAGGGATACTCCGTGAGTAGTGGCGAGCGAAAGCGGATCAGACCAAACCGGTTGCGCGTGATACCCGTCGGGGGTTGCGTTGCCGGTGTTGTGGGATCACGTGTCCCGGTTCCGACGGACCGGGCGGGAGTCATAAAACGGCTTGCCAGGGGAACAGGCTTGAAGGCCTGGCCGTAGAGGGTGCCAGCCCCGTACCTGGACGTGAGCCGTCTTCCGATCGTGTTGTCCCAAGTAGCGCGGGCCTCGTGGAATCCCGCGTGAATCAGCCCAGACCGTTGGGTAAGTCTAAGCATACCTGTCTGACCGATAGCGTACCAGTACCGTGAGGGAAAGGTGAAAAGCACCCCGGGAGGGGAGTGAAACAGTTCCTGAAACCGTGCGCCCACAAACCGTCGGAGCCTCCTTGTGGGGTGACGGCGTGCCTATCGAAAAATGAGTCTGCGAGTCAGTGGCGGGTGGCGAGCATAAGCCGTGTGGCGTATGCGTAGCGAAAGCGAGTCCGAATAGGGCGTTTTCAGTCGCTTGTCCTGGACCCGAAGCGGGATGATCTAGCCCTGGGCAGGTTGAAGCGCGGGTAAGACCGCGTGGAGGACCGAACCCACCTGGGTTGAAAACCGGGGGGATGACCTGGGGCTAGGGGTGAAAGGCCAATCAAATTCCGTGATAGCTGGTTCTCTCCGAAATGCATTTAGGTGCAGCGTCGGTTGATTGCGTCGCGGGGGTAGAGCTACCGGATGCTTGCGGGCCCTTGTTGGGTACCAACAGCAGCCGAACTCCGAATACCGTTGACGTGTATTCCGGCAGTGAGTCGGCGGGGGATAAGCTCCGTCGTCGAGAGGGAGACAGCCCAGACCGTCGTCTAAGGTCCCGAAGCGTGTGCTAAGTGGGAAAGGATGTGGAGTCGCATAGACAGCCAGGAGGTTGGCCCAGAAGCAGCCATCCTGAAAGAGTGCGTAACAGCTCACTGGTCTAGTGGTTCCGCGCCGACAATGTAGCGGGGCTCAAGCACACCACCGAAGACGCGGCAGCAATCTTCATGGTTGCTGGGTAGGAGAGCGTCCTGCGAGGGGCGAAGCGGCCGGGTAACCGTGCCGTGGACTTCGTGGGAGTGAGAATGCAGACATGAGTAGCGAGAGACGGGTGAGGATCCCGTCCGCTGGATGACCAAGGGTTCCGGGGCCACGTTCGTCGTCCCCGGGTGAGTCGGGTCCTAAGGCGAGGCCGACAGGCGTAGTCGAATGGATGAACGGGTGGATATTCCCGTACCGACCATGGACCGGCAAAACCGAGACGGTGAGTACTAACCTCCGCCTCGTGGTGGTTCCTTCCTTCGGGTTGGTTCCGTCGCGTGGTGTTGGGAGCGTAGCCGCAGTAGGTCAGCGCAGGGGTGACACGGAATGGGAGCCGGCCGCGGAGGTGGTTTTCCGTGGTCAAGCACGCAGCCAGTCATGTAGGCAAATCCGCATGGCATGCATGGCGAGGTGTGATGATGGGAGCCGTTATGGTTCGATATCCGGTTGTCCAGGCCGTCGAGAAAAGCCTCGGCGTGAGGGCCATGGCCGCCCGTACCCCAAACCGACACTGGTGGTCAGGTAGAGAATACCAAGGCGATCGAGCGAATCCTGGTCAAGGAACTCGGCAAATCACTCCCGTGCCTTCGGTTATAAGGGAGACCCACTGGGGTGAAGGACCTTGCGTCCGGAGCTTTGGTGGGTGGCACAGACCAGGGGGTAGCGACTGTTTACCAAAAACACAGGTGCATGCGAAGGCGAAAGCCGCTGTATATGCACTGACGCCTGCCCGGTGCCGGAAGGTTAAGAGGATCCGTCAATCCCTTCGGGGACGAAGCGGTGAATTCAAGCCCCGGTAAACGGCGGTGGTAACTATAACCATCCTAAGGTAGCGAAATTCCTTGTCGGGTAAGTTCCGACCTGCACGAATGGCGTAACGACTTCCCCACTGTCTCGACCAGGAGCTCGGCGAAATTGCAGTACGAGTAAAGATGCTCGTTAAGCGCAGAAGGACGAAAAGACCCCGGGACCTTTACTATACCTTGGTATTGGCGTTAGGCGCGGATTGTGTAGCATAGGCGGGAGGCTTTGAAACGGTGGCGCCAGCCATCGCGGAGCCGCAAGGTGAAATACCGCTCTGTTCTCGTTTGACGTCTAACCTCGACAAGTCATCCTTGTCAGGGACAGTGCCTGGCGGGTAGTTCAACTGGGGCGGTTGCCTCCCAAAGAGTAACGGAGGCGCTCAAAGGTCCGCTCAGCCCGGTTGGCAATCGGGTGTCGAGTGTAATCGCACAAGCGGGCTTGACTGCGAGGACGACGGTCCGAGCAGGGACGAAAGTCGGAGATAGTGATCCGGTGCCGGCGCACGGGCGCGGCATCGCTCAACGGATAAAAGGTACCCCGGGGATAACAGGCTGATCATTCCCAAGAGTCCATATCGACGGGATGGTTTGGCACCTCGATGTCGGCTCGTCGCATCCTGGGGCTGGAGCAGGTCCCAAGGGTTCGGCTGTTCGCCGATTAAAGCGGCACGCGAGCTGGGTTCAGAACGTCGTGAGACAGTTTGGTCTCTATCCTCTGCGCTCGTTGGAATCCTGAGGAGGCCTGCCCATAGTACGAGAGGACCTGGGTGGACGAACCTCTGGTATGCCGGTTGTCGCGCCAGCGGCACGGCCGGTTGGCTACGTTCGGGAGGGATAACCGCTGAAAGCATCTAAGCGGGAAGCCTGCTCCAAGATTAGGATTCCGTACGGTCTTGAACCGTTGTAGCCCGCATGTTGAACACGTGTTTGATAGGCCGGAGGTGGAAGCCCCGTGAGGGGTGGAGCCGACCGGTACTAACGGGCGACGGCGACATAACATTCCGATCCTTTTGCGGGGTTGGTTCCGCGTCTTTCCTGTGCTGGATCGTCCTGGACGGCAATATGCGTTGGGATGGTCACTGAACGATACAACGATAGGTGTTTGCCTCGCGTCCGCTAGCCGGTTCCCAAACCGCCACATGATAATTGAATGGCCGGAATGGTTGCCTTGTTTTGGTTGTCGTTCCGTGATCGCGGTTTTGCGGTGGTCATAGCCCTGGTGAGACGCCCGGTCCCATTCCGAACCCGGTAGCTAAGGCCAGGCGCGGCGATGGTACTGCACTCGAGAGGGTGTGGGAGAGTAGCACGCCGCCGCTTCAAACGTTGGGGGTTCCCGTCGAGCATCCTGCTCCGGGAACCCCATTTTTTATCCCCGAATCTTTTGTTCCTCCTCCCGGTTCTTCCGGCTGACCCCATGCGGGTTCCCGGAAGGGCTTTTTTATTTCCCGTATTTCCTTCTTCCTTCCGGGACTCCCGTGGGGCTTGGCTTCCGGGGACCCCGTCTTTCCATCCTTGATTTCCATCTGATTCCCAGGTCTCCCGCAGGGGCATGGAAATCCTTTCCACTCCTGGTTTTTTCTCTTCGGCGCCGCGGATTCCTGCTAGAAGACCGGAAAAACTATGGTTTTGGGACCTCGTGTGTGTCCCATGCATCAAAGCGCTTAGACTGGTCTTATGGCAAGAGTTACGGTGTATGACGTTGCAGAGAAGGCGGGTGTGTCTACCGCGACGGTCTCCTTCGCCTTCAGGCATCCCGACAAAGTGAAGGATGATACCAAGGCCAAGGTCCTCAGGGTCGCCGAGGAGCTTGGCTACGTTCCCAGCGGCAACGCACGTAGCCTTGCCAAAGGCAGGACGGGCACGTTGGGCATGTACGCGTTCGATATGCTGCTGGAAAGACCTCAGGGAAGCAACCTTGAGGATGATTGGCCTGATGTTTCCCCCAGATCCATCGACGAGCCTCTGGACGGTGACGAACCCAACGTTCTTGTATATCCGTTATACGTTGATGAGGTGCTCCGCGGCTTCGAACTCGAATGCTGGAAGAGCGGCAAGGGAATACTTATGGGAGCCGCCTCGGAAAGGGATGATCATAGATCTGTAACGGATATCGCCGGTCGCGTTGATGGTCTGGCGCTGATGCCAAGTGGATATAACGATGCGCTTCCTCTTTCCATGTTGGCGAAGACCATTCCGCTTGTAATGGTGGGTGTGGGCGATGAAAAACTGCCTGCCGCATACCTGCAATGCGATAACGCATCGGGCATGAGACAGATTGTCGACCATCTTGTCGAAGTCCACCATATCAACGATATGGCATTCGTCGGTGGTGTCAATGGTGGAGCGTGCGCGAGGGGTACCGACGCTGATGACGTCGTCTCGCGCTATGACGCGTTTAAAAAATACCTCGAGGAACGCGGGCTAGACTCCAAAGGGGCTCTGTTGGATGACTCTTTCGCCACGTCCGATGAATACATGGTGGGTTTGTGCGAGGCGATAGGATCCGGCAGACTGCCGCAGGCCTTGGTCTGCGGCACGGACCAGACCGCCTTCGGCGTGATCAGACTCCTCGAGGAGGCCGGTGTCCGGGTTCCCGACGACGTCATCGTCACCGGATTCGACGGAATCCTCGCCGGACGGCTGATGGAACCGCAGCTGACGACCGTCCGCCAGCCCATGGAGGACATGGGGCGCGAGGCGGCTCGCATGCTGCTTTCCAGGAACGGGGAGCCTTGGGAGAAGGCTGAAAGACGAGTACTCCCGGTTCGCCTCATTGTGCGCGGCAGCTGCGGATGCAATCAAAAAATCTAAGCGCATAAATCATATGGGCGTGTCGCCTTGACTTCCTCAAATCTAAGCGCTTAAATTGTAATATCAATCTAAGCGGTTAGATTGATATGAATCAAAGGAGATTTCAATGAGGAAGCCATTTTTCAAAGCGGTCGTGGCCGGCATGGCCAGTGTGGCGATGATTGCCGGTATGTCCGCGTGCGGACGGTCCGCGAACAACGCGGATTCCGATTCCGATGCGGTCAAGACCATCGATTCAAGCAAGGCCACCGGCGACCTGACCATCTGGGCCATGGGCAACGAGGGCGACCTGCTGGGTGATTTCGTCAAGGGATTCGAAAAGGAGAACCCCGACGTCAAGGTCAAGGTCACCGCGATCCCATGGTCCTCAGCGCACGACAAACTCCAGACCGCCATCGCCGCGGGCAACGGTCCCGACCTTGCGCAGATGGGCACCACCTGGATGGCCGATTTCTCCAACTCGTTCTCCACCGTGCCTGACAACCTCGACATGTCCGACTTCTCCGACGGGTCTAGGGCTACTGGCCAGGTTGACGGGAAACAGCTCGGCGTGCCTTGGTACATCGACACCAGAGTGCTGTACTACCGTACCGACATCGCCGAGATGGCTGGTTGGAACAAAGCTCCGAAGACTTGGAATGAGCTTAAGCAGATGGCTAAGGACATGCAGAAGGTCGATGGGGTCAAATACGGCATGAACCTCAACCCATCTGGCACTGACGCGTTCCTCGGAACTTTGCCGTTCTCCTACTCGGCCGGGGCGTCCTTGACTAACAAGGAACAGACGAAATGGACTTTCGAAGATACTGGCATAAAGAAGGGACTGAACTTTACCACCAGTCTCTACAAGGACGGCGTCGCGAACGTCAACGCCGACGTAAGCTCCGGTGCCGACATCGCGAACTTCGTGTCCGGTGACACTCCGATGATGCTGCAGGGGCCGACCGCCGTCAGCCAGATCAACGAATTGGGCGGCGACGGATTCGAATCCAAGTACGCCACCGTCGTCCTGCCGTCGATGGACGAATCCTCGGGGCCCGCCACGTCCTTCGTCGGAGGCAGCGACCTTGTGACGTTCAAGGATTCCAAGAACAAGCAGTCCGCGTGGAAGTTCATCCAGTGGGTCAGCAAACCCGAGGTGCAGGCCGAATGGTACAAGAAGTCCTCCGATCTGCCCGCTTCCCAGAAGGCATGGGACGATGACGCGCTCTCCGGCAACGACAAGCTTTCGGCATTCGGCGACCAGCTGAAGAACACCATGGCTCCGCCGGCGCTGTCCACCTGGGCGCAGGTGTCCTCCGCTGCCGACCGCATCCTCGAGCAGATAAACAAGGGACAGGTCTCCGTTGACGAGGGCTTGAAGAACCTGCAGTCCGAAGCCGACTCCATCGGAACGGGAAACTGATCCCATGAGCCTCGGGACAAGAAAGACAAAGACGGAGGGCTCGGGCAACGTCCTCCGCCGCCGCCGTACGATTCTCGCATGGGGATTTGCCTTGCCTTTCGCAGTCGTGTTCTGCGTATTCATGCTGATTCCCCTCCTGTCCTCGATGGCGATGTCCTTCACCGACATCACCTCCAAGGACCTTCGCACCCCGTTCAACGTCAACTTCGTCGGACTGGACCAGTACATCACCCTGTTCCACGACCACCGTTTCCTGCACGCGTTGGGCGTCACCGGAATCTTCGTGCTTGTCGGCCTGCCGATCACCATGGCGATCGCCCTCGCATTCGCGGTGGCCCTCAACAAGGGATCCAAGCACCTCAACGCGTTCTTCAGGGCCGTGTTCTACGCGCCGGTTGTCGCCAGCGTGGTCGCGGTCTCCGTCGTGTGGAGGTACATCCTCCAGAAGGACGGCCTGCTCAACTCGCTCCTGGCCGTCTTCGGTATCGCCGGGCCGGACTGGCTGCACGACACCCGCTACGCCCTGCCCGCGCTGATGGCCATGACCATCTGGCGCAACATGGGAACGCTGATGATCATCTTCCTCGCCGGCCTGCAGGCCATCCCCGAGGAATTGAAGGAGGCTGCGGCCATCGACGGCGCAGGCAAATGGCGCACCTTTCGTAGCATCACGCTCCCGCTGCTCAAGCCCACGCTGCTGCTGGGTGCCGTGCTTCTTTCCGTCGCCTACCTGCAGTTCTTCGAGGAATCCTTCGTGATGACCCAGGGAGGACCGCTCGATTCGACGCTCTCCGCCGCGTACTACGTGTACCAGAAGTTCGGTTTCGGACAGTACGGCATCGCCTCCGCAGCCAGCTGGGTGCTGTTCATCATCATCGCGCTGGTCAGCGTGCTCCAGTTCCGCATTCTCAAGGAGGATTGAGATGACAGCCACGACAGTCGCGGCCTCGAGGCCGCAAAGCAACAAGCAGTCGCTCTGGCGCCGATTCGTCAAGGGGCGTGGACTCTCCTACTGCGTCCTCGCGGTGATCGGAGTCTTCTGGATCTTCCCGTTCCTGTGGATGGCGCTGGGCTCGTTGAAGACCCAGAGGGAGATCCTCGCCAAACCGCCGAAGCTCCTACCCGAGCACGCCTCGCTCGCAAACTTCGCGAAATGGTTCGGGGAGCTGAACTTCGGCACCTACTTCACCAACAGCATGGTCGTCGCCGTGATCACCGTCCTCGGGAACATGGTGTTCTGCTCCATGGTCGGATACGCCCTGGCGAAGATGGACTTCGCCGGCAAGAACATCTTGTTCGGCGCCGTCATGGTGACGCTCATGGTTCCGAGCGTGGCCACGTTCGTCCCCCTGTTCGTGATCATCTCGAACATGGGACTCGCGAACTCCTACGCGGCGCTCATCCTGCCGTTCCTGTGCCAGCCCATCGGAGTCTTCCTGATGAGACAGTTCATCTCCGGAATCCCCGACGCGCTGATGGAGGCCGCGAGGGTCGACGGCGCCGGTGAGCTGCGCATATTCTTCCAGATCGTCCTGCCCCAGTGCGGGCCGCCGCTGGCGACGCTGTCCATCCTCACGTTCCTGTCCTCCTGGAACAACTTCCTGTGGCCGTTGGTCGCGGCCCAGACCGAGGAGAAGTACACGCTGCCCGTGGCACTGTCCCTCTACTCCACCGGCCAGAACGCCACGAACTACAGCGTCCTGCTCGCCGGAGCGGTACTGGTGGTCACCCCGATCCTCCTCCTGTTCGTATTCCTGCAGCGCTACTTCATCCAGGGCGTCGCCGGAACGGGCATCAAATAGAAAGACATGTCATGAAAGAACAATACGAGTTCCCGCCGGAATTCATCTGGGGCGCGTCCACGGCCGCGCACCAGATTGAAGGGAACAACGTCGCGAGCGACTGGTGGGCCAGGGAGCATGCCGAACGCACGGATCTCAGCGAACCGTCGGGAGACGCGGCCGACAGCTACCACCGCTACGGCGAGGACATCAGAATGCTCGCCGACGCCGGATTGGGCATGTACCGCTTCTCCATCGAATGGGCCCGCATCGAGCCCGCGGAGGGCTGCTTCTCCAAAGCGCAGCTGCTGCACTACCGCCAAATGATCGACGCGTGCCACGAGAACGGCGTCGAGCCCATGGTCACGCTGAACCACATGACACTGCCGCTGTGGCTCGCCACCAAGGGCGGATGGCTCAACGCCGATGCCGTCGACTACTTCGCCCGGTACGTGCGGTACGTGATGCCGATCCTCCACGACGTCACCTGGGTCTGCACCATTAACGAGCCGAACATGGTCGCGCTGACCCGTGGCGGAACCGAAGGCAGCGACTTCGTGGCCGCCTCGCTGCCCGCGCCCGATCCGGACATCTCCGCCACGCTCGTCAAAGCGCACAGGAAAGCCAGGGAAATACTATCCGAGAACCCGCGTATCAAGTCCGGGTGGACCATCGCCTGCCAGGCGTTCCACGCCATGCCCGGATGCGAACGGGAGATGGAGGAATACCAGTACCCGCGCGAGGACTACTTCACCGAGGCCGCGGCCGGGGATGACTTCATTGGGGTGCAGGCCTATCTGAGGACCTTCATCGGCAAGGATGGCCCCGTGCCAGTCCCCGAGGACGCGGAACGCACCCTCACCGGCTGGGAGTACTTCCCGCCGGCGCTGGGCATCGCCATCCGCCATACTTGGAACGTCGCCAAACGCACGCCGATAATCGTCACCGAAAATGGCATCGCCACTGCCGATGACCGCCGGAGAATCGATTACACCTTCGACGCCATAGCCGGCATGCACGACGCGATGGACGACGGTATCGACGTGAGGGGATACCTCCACTGGTCCCTGCTCGACAACTACGAGTGGGGCTCGTTCGCTCCGACGTTCGGCCTGGCCTCCTGGGACAGGGACACCTTCGAACGCCATCCGAAGCCATCCTTGGATTGGCTAGGATCAATCGCGAGAAAGGGGGTCATGGCCAGATAGAAGCCGTTTCCTCTCCATCCATTACATGAAAGGGCGCACGTTTTGAAACGTGCGCCCTTTCGTTTGATTTGGCGGATTCAATAGAAAACGGGTATAGCCCTCGATCTGGAAGAACATGTCCGTCCGGCGGCCGATGCTCGCGGCTGGCATACGCCGAAAACGCAGCACTGCTGTTCCCGTAAGGTCGCATCTCCCTTAACGTGTCAAGCGTCTCCTGATACGTTGCTGTATCGACGCCGGTTTCGTCATTCCTTGCCTTTCCCGAGTGGCCCTGTCGGCCAAGTGCGTTTCAACTCGAGAAAATAGCCGGGTTATGGCGGACCGGCGGGGAGGGGCGTGCTGGACGCCTGCGCGAACTCGGTCTGACCCGATTCGCTGGATGTCTAGCCACAATGGAATGACTTGATGCGTATTCCAAGCCGGACGGAGGATGGAATGCATCTCCACGCGGATGGCGGCCGAATTCTTAAGTGTTTGCACCAGCGTTACATAAAACGCTTAGCGAACCGAAATGATGTCCGGCGGAACGTGTCCTTGCGCGTCTTGGAAACGGATATCCGTATTCGTTCGAAGGTTTCTCGACCAGGGGATGGGCTTTGCTTTTTCAGATTGACAGTCCGTAATCATTTCGGATATGTCGGAATTTAGACAGGAATCCCTTGGATGCGCCGCGGGCGATAAATACGGGCCGTGGTGCGGGAAGGACCTCGAACATGACGATTCGAAGAACACGGTCGCCTATTTCGGCGAGCGTGCCGCTTCCCACCCTCGGCGAGGTCACGGCCGGCACCGCGAGCCTCAGCCGGTAGGAGCTACCCACAGGATCATTCGTGTTGGTCGGAGTTCTCTCGTTCGGCGACGGAATTGTATCCGTGGGGTACTTCGTCGTTGTTTCTACGGACGGATCCGAGGGTGTCCATCCACCAGTGTTCGCGGTCGATGATCTCTTTGGGTGACTTGTTCATGTCGAAGATCTCCAGGATCGAGTACTGGAAGTTCTTCTCGATGTATCCGGCGCCGAGGTTTCTGAGCTGCTTGTTTCCCCCGGAGTGGTCTCCGGACGCGTATTCCTTCCAACGCGACAGCAGACCGTGCGAGGCTCCTTTCCGTGAGTAGGCGGACCCCACGTAATGCCATCCCGTTCGTCTATCGGTCTGCAGATAGACCGCCTGGACGCTGCCGAGGGCCGCCCGCCATTCCTCGTTGTTCACGGCCGCCACGAGCTGCCGGTGCGTCAACCGAACGTTCTCGTATCCAGAGAACGGTAACGCGGATACGGGGGATTGAGCGATTTTCTCAAGGGTCATCGTCTTGAGAAAATCCCGGCGTCGTTCTTCATTGTTGGACAGGTTAAAGACGACTCCCGTGTAACCCGGATCTCTTTTGTAGTACACTACCGCCCTGGCCTTTAGCGAGGCGTATTCCGGGATCTCATTGTAACGGTATAGAATCTTGCCGTCGTTCTCCGTGTACTCGTCGAGGACGTCGTAGGCTCCGACGAACAGCCATTGTGTGGGGTGGGGATTCTCTGGCTTGAGCTGAATGAACTGGAGGACTTTACGTGTGTGAATCTGCGCTGTTGCCTTATCCTTATCTGGCCATTTCTTCGTGAAAATCCACTTCATCAGGTCATCATAGGAGGAATAGTAGGCGTCGGGAAGATCACTCCATTTGCCCCATTCCGGGTTGCTGCCATTCAGACGAATGCTATAGCCGGCTAGGTCCTCTTCGTCGAGTCCCAATAGTTCGAGGAACCGGATCGGTTCCGTATCCTGGATTCCGTCTTCGATGCGCGTCATTGCCATCGCCTTTCCATTCCCGATTGCCGCCGGACGGTATGATTTTCCGGTTTGTAAGACAGTCTAGCGTCTTGATGATGAGGATTATGGAACCGGCTGGCTCCTTGCCAGGTGGACGTGGAGTCCGACGAAGGGTTGCGGGTCCGGCTGTCTTCGTGGAACGACGACGGTTTGACGTGGCCGGGTGATGGGAATGAGACCGGTCGCGCGGTGTCTGGGCGTTATCTGTTGTCATGTCGCCATGTCGCGAAATCGGTTCGTTGTTGGATGAGTGTGGTCCTGTGAATTCTTAAATGTTGTACCGAATGCAACATGCAACACTTGGTGAATCCGACTAGGACCATCGGAATGCGTCTTGGACCATTTCGAAAACGGATGTTTCCGGAACGGAGGACGGACCGGCCGCCATGTCCACGACACTCCGGCGATTGGTGTTCCGAAACCCGTCCCGTAATCAATGTTCCGGAACTCAATGCCATTGACGGGTAGTGGTATGGTCGGACGCATGGCGAGCATGATTTACGGATACGCGAGGGTCAGCACCAACGACCAGACCACCAATCTGCAGAAGGACGCACTCGAGAAAGCCGGCTGCGACCGGATCTTCACCGAAGTGGCCTCCGGCGCGAAGGCCCACCGTCCCGAGCTCGACCATATGCTCGACCTCCTGCGCGAGGGCGATACTGTCGTAGTGTGGAAGCTGGATCGGCTCGGCAGGAGCATGCAGAACCTAGTTGACCTGATGACCACGTTCGACGAGAGGGGAGTACAGTTCAGATCCCTGACCGAGTCGATCGACACGAACACTCCTGGAGGCACGCTCGTGTTCAACATCTTCGGATCATTGGCACAGTTCGAACGCGACCTGATTCGCGAGCGAACGCGCGCCGGACTTGAGGCCGCTCGCGCCCGCGGAAGGAAGGGTGGACGGCCCGCCAAACTCGACGAGAAGCAGGTCAGGGAGGTGCGGCGCCTATACGAATCCAGGACGGTGACGGTAGACCAGATCGCCACGATGATGGGTGTGGGACGGTCCACAATTTATCGGTGCCTGAATACGTCGGATAAGTAATTTTGATTCGGTATGTGATGTGACCTGATTCTAAAGTCGACGATGTATGCTTTTATTGTGTCAATAAGAGGACAGATTGACCTATAAATAACCGGGAGTACGAGATGGTCGACACTGATTACGGACAGCAGATTAAGGATAAACGTGAGCGGTTGCATATGACTCAGAAGGAACTTGCTGACGCAATAGGCCTTTCTAAGAACGGTGACCGTACTATTCGCCGCTGGGAGAATGGCGAATCAAAACCGACTGAACCAGAATTCAGACAGATCATGGAATTCCCTGAGAATGCGCCATTTAAGAATCCTGACGAGGCGGACTATAGGAGTATCGACTTATTTGCCGGAATTGGCGGTACTAGGCTTGGGTTCCAAGAGACAGGCAGAGTGAAGGTTGTCTTCTCATCTGAGATTAATAAATTCAGTGCTAAAACGTATCATGCCAATTTTGGAGAATATCCAGCTGGCGATATTACGCAGATTGCTGCGAGCGATATTCCTGACCACGACATTCTCGTTGGCGGTTTTCCCTGTCAAGCCTTCTCTCAGGCAGGCCTTAAGAAAGGATTCGAGGACGCTCGAGGAACTATGTTTTTTGAGATTGCTCGAATTCTAAAGGAAAAGAGGCCCAAGGCGTTCTTGCTGGAGAATGTGAAGAACCTTGTCGGTCATGACCATGGGAACACGTTCAGAACTATCAAGTCCATTCTTGAGGGCCTCGGCTATGCGGTAAACGCAAAGGTTCTAGCGGCGAAGGACTTCGGAGTGCCGCAGAACAGGGAGCGAATCTATATCGTCGGTTTCGACAAAGAACAGGTGCCAAACTGGGCTGACTTCAAATACCCTGAACCGCCTTGTATTCCTACAAGGCTCGGTGACATCCTTGAAAAAAACGTAGATGACAAGTATACAATCTCGGACGCGTTGTGGGCGGGTCATCAACGTCGCAAGCAGGAGAATAAGAAGGCAGGTAAGGGCTTCGGCTACGGCTTATTTGATGAGGACAGTCCCTATGCGAACACCATTAGTGCACGCTACTACAAAGATGGTTCAGAGATTCTCATTAGGCAGGATGGGAAGAACCCACGTAAACTGACACCGCGTGAGGCATCTAGACTGCAGGGTTTCCCTCCAGAGTTCATCATCCCCGTTTCAGATACACAAGCATACAAACAGTTTGGCAACTCCGTTGCTGTACCTGTCGTGAATGCCGTAGCAAAGCAACTACTCAAGGTGCTTGATGCTAGCAAGGAATGATGCGGCTTGGCGGGGGGATAACGGAATATCCCGTTATCCCCCCGCCAATGACTATAGGCACTCGGCCAAGCGAGCCTTGTAATAATCGCAGACGATAGGATGGTTCTTGTGCTTCTCTATCTGTTTGCGCAGAAACTGCTCTACAACGCTTCGTTGCTTGTCGGTATAGGAGTATCCCTCCCATTTTTCGGTAATGTTGGACGCTTCAGTGATCATTTCTTCGAAGGTCATGACTCGTGGATTGGTGTAGTGCGAACGGTTCTCTTTCGTGGTCACGATAGTTATGTTGCTTTCATATAGTACGTTCAAGGTGTTTTCGGTTATGTCGCTGTCGAGCGTCGCTAAGTACATTCGAGGTGCGCCGGTCCTAGTTACTTCTTCAGGAACCTCTTGCCAGCGTTCACGAAGTGTAGTTTTTGCGGAAATCAGCACGGTACGTTGCTTATCTATCGAGTATTGAATTGCCCCCGGTGTCACAAAATCCACCAGTTTGCCAAGGTGATGCTGGGCAAAAAATTGCTTGCCAACGTTGCCTTGGGAGTCGGTCGGAATACTTGCCCCAATTAGCATCATCTCTATAATGGCTTCGAACTCTTTACCAGCTCGTGACCTGCGCGACTGAGTGTTGGAGAGAGTCAATTCGTAGATGTGCTGCGGGTAGTCAGACACGAACTTCTTGATCGCATCGACAGCTTCCATTCCTTTGAAAGACATGGGATCGATAAGGGATGATAGTGCTTTGACAGTGAATTTCTTTTCGCATACTTGGAAATCCTTCCAACATTGCGTACGCATTTGACCTACGAAGTCACTGGCGTGTTCCTTGAAGTATGACTTTCCCATCTTGTCGAATCCGAGTTCCATGAACGAATTGTAGGCGATGTCGAAAGGAGATGGAAAGTGGTCTTTGCGCATCTCTTTAATTGTCTCTTTGTAATCGTCAGCGGTAATCATCGAGTCTCCTCGCCCGTATTGAGATTCACAGATTCCTCAATTTTAGCAATCTTTGTTGTGGAAATTGGAGAAATTAGCTCTCTGGAGAAAGAGTAACTGCCTTTCTCACTAAGTAAATCGCACCAAAACTGGGCAATCTGATTGGTGCTCGTATTGTTTACGTACAAGGAGAGCGCTTTCTTTATATCGAGCGCAAAAGCAGGTATCGCTCTCCAATCTGGGAGACGTTCAATGTATGCGTCGGCAATGAAATGGAATTTGACAGTGTCTTCATTTTTGGGTGCCTCTGGGAAAATGAAAGCGTTAGTCGTTCCTTTGATACGTGAATACTTGTCGTTGCCTTTTCTTTTGCAAAGAACTGATCGGAGAGTATCCTCGTAATAATACTGTTTGATGATGTCTGGACCGCCGGGCATGTTGTGCCGATAGTCATAGTATTTGGCATCTAGGATATATAATGTATCGTTCGTTACGAACAGAACATCTGGACGTTGACTTGTGTCTGGCTTGAGATTCGGTAGCTTCCACCGCGGTTGCGGAAGTAGGTTGTCGTAAATGTACTGATCGTCATGGAAAATATGCTTGCAGGTGGCTTCCCAGACGCGCCAATAGGTTTTTGTTCCGAAGAACGATACGTCGTTTTTAGAATCATTCCGGATGGTCGAACTGATATATTGCATCAGAAGGTCAATAACATGCATTTCTCGGTCAGAGAAGACAGTCCATTTTTCCCTTGATAGAAATGTCAATGCCGTCTCCTGCGTGCATGGGAGCCATCCGCGTTCGTGCTGTCGGAAATTGACGTGATATCGCTCTGGGTCAATCAACCAGCCCCAACGTTTGTAGCAATCTTGTACACAAGCTTTGTGCAATATGGTTAGAGGCGAGTCGTCGTCGTCGATTCTACGTGCGATGACCGGCAATGGATAGAATACGGAGGATTCCGTGAATATGGGATCGCTTCTTTGGATGGTTCTATTCCATGCGATACGTCCTGATTGGTTTTGGGAATATTGGGTTAGGAAACGCCTGATTGGGCCGTTGACTTCGTAATCTTGAATTAACTCCATGGCGGTGAGAAGCGGAGTACTTGTTCGCCTATCTGCCGAATATAGGAAGCCTGCGTCTTCAGGAGAATGCGGATAATCGTCTCTGAAACGAATAAGTGACTTTGTTACAAGTGATATTAACTGTTCAGTATCTTCGTCAGAAATATTGGAGGGCGAAGCGAACAGTTTTTTAGGGAAACAAAATATGACACAATCGGCGAAGGCTACTATGCCGACGAAGGAAATGGAAATCCACCTTTCCTTAGAGGAAACTAAGGAAGGTTGGACCTTTCGGACTCTGTCCAGAAGATTCCATGTTTCTTCATCAGTGTAGTGGCGTCCGTCAATGAGCGTGTAGAGGTTCATGCGTCTTGTCCGTCGTTTTCCTCAAATTCGTTCGTGTCAGGTTCACTGTGGTCTTCTGGCTGAGCTTCCTCAGATAGCGTCTTTTTAAGCGACTCCTCGATGTCCAACACATCCTTGGTTTGATAATTGGCAAACAGATACGATAACGAGTCCACGTTCGCATCAAAAAACTCATTTCGATCATTTCGTAGCACATCATCCCAAAGGTAAATAAGCACCTTCTTGAAAGCGCCTCGAATACCAGCCTCGCTGCGCAACGCTTCCTCAGGGAGGAAGAACTGCCCGATAAGACGATCCTCTGGAACAGGTGGGCGTTTTTCCCGAAGCTTATTGTTCACGGAGGATAGAATCTGAAGCAGACTATGCGTTTCGTTGTTATAGATGATCTGAGACGTTTTGAGTTTTTCGTTCAGTGACAGGGAGATAGTCTCATATTCAAAATCCCATCTCCTCTTGAAGGCGGAATCCATGAACATGACTCCCTGATCAGCATTGTTCATCGTAGCCCATATGAATAAGTTTCCTGGAATGCGGAGTTCATTGGGAGATGAGACCCCTTCAAGATTGAGTAAATGCTGGCTTAGATAGTTGGGGCTGCGGACGTTTTCTTGGAGACCGAACGGAAAGATTTTCGTATGTTCAGTCTTGAGGAACGAGAGCGTGCGGTGGAGTTGTATTTCACCACGCCGATGACGACGGCCCAGGTGGTGGAGCATCTGGGTTATCCGACCAGGCAGTGTCTGGAGCGTTGGCTGGCGATGGATTCCCGGTATGCTGGCCATATGGCCAAACCCATCATCCCACTGGAGACCAGGCGAAGGGCAGTCGAGCTGGTGCTGGGCGGCATGCAGCAGAAGCAGGCCGCCAAACAGCTCGGCGTGAGCGTCGGCGCGGTGCATGGCTGGGTCAGGGCGTACCGCAAGGGCGGCATGGCCGCGTTACAGCCCAAAAACAGGAACTCCGCGCAGGGCAATAAGCCCGCTGACTCCCGTCGCCGGCCGTCCGCAGCCGATGATGATGACGCGGAGGCTTTGCGCCGCAGGGTCGAGGAACTGGAGCTGGAGAACGCGTTGATGCGGGAGGTGGTGGAGGTCGTAAAAAAAGACCCCGGCGCCGACCTGCGGCGCCTGTCGAACAGGGAGAAGACGCTGCTGATCGACCGGTTGAGGCCGGCGTATTCGCTCAGGTCGATGACATGCTTGCTCGCCATCGCGCCCAGCAGCTACCACTACCACCACGCCCGGCTCGGCGTTGACAAGTACGCCGGACTCAGGGCAGAGGTGGCCGGGGCGTTCGCCGATTCCAAGGGCAGGTACGGGTACCGCAGGATCAAGGCGGTGCTCAAGACCGGCGTATCGGAGAAGGTGGTCCGCAGGATCATGGCGGAGGAAGGGCTCGTGGCGCATGTGCCCAAGCGACGCAGGTATAGTTCCTACGAGGGCGAGACGACGCCGGCTCCCGCCAATCTCGTCGACCGGGACTTCACGGCCGAGCGTCCGAACGAGAAGTGGCTGACGGACATCAGCGAGATCAAGGCCAGGGACGGGAAGGTGTACCTTTCGCCGATGATCGACTGCTTCGATGGCAAGATCGTCGCATACACCGCCGGCTTCAGCCCCAACGCGGAGCTGGCCAACCGGATGCTGGAGAAAGCGGCCTCGACGCTGCCGGGGAACGCGCGTCCCCTGGTGCATTCCGACCGTGGATGCCATTACCGGTGGCCCGGATGGCTCGGGCTCATGGAACGCTTCGGGTTGACGCGGTCAATGAGCGCGAAGGGCTGTTCCCCGGACAACGCCGCCGCGGAGGGGTTCTTCGGTCGAATGAAGACGGAATCCGTCTATCCCGAGCATTGGGAGAAACGCACACGCGACGAGGTGCTCATCCTGATCGACGATTACATCCGCTGGTACAACCACGAGCGCATCAAACGGTCGCTCGGTTGGATGAGTCCGGTACAATACCGTCAAAGCCAAGGAATGGCTGCGTGACCATCTCCAAGAAAACGTCCGCAGCCCATTTGTAATCTTAAAATGAGCAAATATTTCTTTTTCGATTATTCCGATTTCTGAGGGTTGATAATTTCCAGCCCTTGTTTGTTGGGAGCAAGTTCAAGTATGGCGTGATCGGAATTATCCAGTACTGGTAATGCTGCCGGTTGTGAATGTAAGGCACAAGTCAGCTTAAAGAAGCTAGAACGCAAGGCACTCGTTTTCTTTCCACTCATTTCGACGGGGAATTTTGCCGCTCCTACCGGAAGAAAACTAAGGCTTTCCAAGGTGTGAACAAGTTGTTCCTGTCGTTGGGCAATAGAATCCAACTCGCTTCGCAAAATAGTCTCTACATGAGCGAGTGAACGACTCGCATTGTTCTGTTCCGCGGCAACTTTTTCCAGAAGGATGATTCTGGCGCGCAGGGCAAACGTCTGGTAGGTCTGTTCTACTGCACACTCGAAATCGTATAGAGAATTTTCGCTGGAGTTAGTGAGCTCTTTCAATAAATCCGAGCTATTAACATGCGACTGCTTGGAATAGTGTTCCGCAATGTCCGACCACTTATCAAGACGTTCTCCATAAAGCACGAAGAGTTCTTCTAACTTGCCAAAAGCATAAGGTGCCGTGGACATGCTTGGAATACACGCTTGATCTAGCAGATATCCCGTCACTTTTCGCGCTTGTTGAGCGGCGTTGATAAGGATGGCTCGATCTTCTGCGTCCCTGCGTTCTTGCAGAGACTTGACTGATTTATAGATAGCGTCAAGTTTTTTGTTTGTTTGATAAGAGGACAACATGTCACCCGCCATGGCCAAGGCTACAGTAGCGATCATTGGTCCTGCCGCCACGGCAGCTCCGGTTGCGGGAATTAGTCGCACATGACTCGCAATGGCGGAGGACCCAGTGGCACGCGTGATCCCCCGGAAGCCTCCACCCACGGCAGGGACTAAATCCTTCACAGTGAACCCAGCCGGTAGTATCACTCGATACAGTCCACTATCTGAAGCAACGTGGCCTATTTGCTGAGTAGCCAGACTCACTGCTTTGGCAAATGAGCCTGCAGACTGGGCGACAAGGTTGGTGCCGTTTGAAGATTGATGTTGTGTTGTTGAAGATGGCTGGTACTGAATAAGCATGGCATCCTGATTTAAAAGCATGAGCAGCATGGTTTCCGTATCCATCTGACCACTCAGTTCACGACTGATTGGTTTCAGCGGCACGACGATTGCATCTTCCATAATCAGGGTCCTTGTCAGATCTGCTTTTCGATGATTTGATTTTTCAATCTTAAGTATATGGGGAATGATATTGACGTTGAGGTTGTCAAGTATTTTTCGAGCGAGCAAATTCAAAGATTAGCGTACTAAGTGTTGTCTCATAAACGGTCGCATACTTAAATACTTGTATTGATTCATGCGGCTAGTCAGTAGGCTCTGGGCTTTTCAACAATGGTGGCGCAGAAAGTAACGCTGCCATCCTTGTTCTCAGTGGGGAGACTAAACTGCCAGATTGAACCAAGCTGAGATTCGAGGTCGTTGAGGAGCATGTCGATTCGGTCAACGCCTCCACGGATGCTTTTGACGGTAATACGCAATTCGGGACCGTTCTTCTGCCGTTCTTTAGTAATGTCAAGACGACTAGATGGGTCTGCCACGCGTACTGCGCGCCACGCATTCCAGCCTTCCTTGCGGGCTTCGTTCTCTTTCTCCTGCGCCTTCTCCAAGGCACGTTCCCCATGTCTGACATCCCAGTCGACAGCTTTGCGCATGGTAAGCAACAAGTTGGTGCCGCGGTTCTGACGCACTGCGGCCAGACCCTTGCGGTCAAGACTCCGTGCGGCTCGTCGGCGAGCCTCTTTTTCCGCTGCAGAAAGCTCACGTGGCGCGACCGTTACCATGCCGGTCCGCTCCAGTTCATCCAACAACTCCCGCTCGACCTTTCCAAGACCTCTGCTCATGGCGTTCTCCGTCTCTAAGTGTTGTACATTTATTATCTACAACATATAGAAATATGTCAATAAGTGTCGCACGGAGAAGTGAAGCAACATTTATAGCAATGAAAACGATAAATGGAATAGACGGGAATAAAAGAGCATGACAACAATTGAACAATCTTCGCAAGTCTATTAGTCAGGATTGTTCGGGAACATCTAAGAACAATTGCCGGCATACTGAAATCGACGTAAAGAATCAGACGCCGATAATTTTTCTTATGTCAGATTCAAAGCACGCAACAGCCTTCATCGCCGTTCAAGCAACAGGATTATACGCCGTTTCGCGGTCGAATGTCCTATGCGTCGACCGCGAAACGGCGTATGGAATCACTTCTTAGCGACAATCGCTACATATCCGCCGGCATAGTAGCCATCGATAGGCTCCTCCACCATGCGGTTCGTGTAAACGGGATGAGCGACAAGCGTCTGCTTGTAACGTAGGTCATGCAATCCAAGTTCATCGGTCAGAACCTTACTTTTCTCTTCGGTTGTATGCCAGAGAGCGGCATGGACGAGTTCCAACGGGTATGGGCATTTAGGCGCCGTATCAACGGTTTCCGGGGAATCGTAGGTGTCAAGTTTTCCTGCCAGTAGATAGAGCAGACCATAGGCGCTTTCTTTCGGAACATCGAGCAGGACGAGGCTGCCACCTTTCTTCAACGCCTTGAGCACGTTTCCGTAAGCAACTTTCAAATCGGGAATATAGCTTGAAGATCCATTGAAGTAGATCACGTCATATGATTCCTCTGGTAGATCCGCCGTCTCTGCGGTGGCTATCTGCACATCCATGCCACGTTTGCGCGCAATGGCAGCCATATCCTCAGACGGTTCAATGCCCTCGGAAACAGTGATGCCATACTCGTCTTGCAGTGATTTCTCGAACAAACCGGATCCGCAACCAACTGATAGCATCCGTCCCCCGTCGGTTAAATCCAACGAAGCCTTGAGCAGCTTCAACTCGCTGAGGAAAACGTTCTCGTTAGTCATGAACCAGCTGTCATAGTCAGCAGCGTATCCATCGAATTTTGCATGTGCCATTTATCGGCCTCCCTTTCATCATTGTTAGCTAGGAGACCGGTAAACACGGTCTTGCTTCCCTACGCGAGCATTAACTCACAGGTTCAAAGGGTCCCAAAGGTCTCAGCGGAATCGCTCCCCTAGCGACTCCTAGTATAGCCATACGGGGACATACTTCGTTCCGTTGTCCAGAATCTATCAGGGATAACATCTGAATGTGTAAGCGTTCCGCGGCATATTCGCGTTAACCAAATTTACTGCATGCCATCAGAAATACGCAAAAATAGCATTAGCCGCAATTTTTAGGTCGATGGTCAAATACCATAACTGATCGGCCGTAAGAGGCACCTTCCGTTTTTGGAAGGAGAGAAACAGGTTTAGCGCAAGATGCTAAACCATCATTTATCACTATATATAGTTATTATATAGAATTTATATAAAATCAATATAGTTGATATATTGCTTTTATATAGTCCTTTTTGCGTGGACCCTGCACTGGAAAATCATTGCCGCCTATATCGTCACTCCCCTGTGTCAAAAAACGTCTGCCACTGCTTCTATAAATAAACGTCGCAATGATAAGGGGCAGCACTGGGGATAGCTATCCTCGTCTATCACGCCATGCCACGCCGCTTTCCATCCAGTCTCAACGGAGTCTTCCTTAGGGACCACTCCCCCGCCCACTATCAGTTTAAAGTAGATTCCATTCCAGCACCGCACTACACGTCAGACACAAATCATGGTGGTTATCCAACGCCATGTTCAATTACCAACGATGGATCCGAACTAATCCCGTCTGCCTCATTTGCGTTAGCGTACTACATGACACGATATGGTTCCTTATTCTCCGATGAGACGTCATCCGTTTGCGCATTTTTCATCAAGAGACAACAATGCTTAAATCCACATTGATATCCCAGCTAAGCGTATCGCATAAAAGAGCTAAAATATATAGGTCCTATATGAAATTCATATAGGACCTATATAATACTTATATAAAAATCATTGATTGGCGTCAGTCATCCTGCTTAAGTCTCAGTCGAACTCCATCCACGATGAGACGCGAGGCGCTGGTGCCAAGACGCGCAGCGCGTTCCTTAAGTTCCTTTTTTAGGTCGACAGGGATCATGAAACTCATCATGGTCTTATCATTGCCTTCGCTGTCGCCTTTGTGCTTGGTGTCCTGCAGGTCCATAAGTCTGCCGGTCGGCTCATCCGGCCTGTTCGCCCTGATTGGTTTAATCGCCATCAGTTGGTTGCCTCCTCGAGTTCCTTGTAGACGTCTTCGTAGCCATATAGGTTGCTGCCGAATGGCTGACCGTACACGTTGCCCAAGTCGGCCCTCTTAGGAATCACAGCGTCGAACACGCTGCTGTCCTTCTCCCTGAAGTATTCCTGCGCGCTTTTGAGCGCGATGGTGTGCGGCTCGGCACGGACTATCAACACTGCATATTGCTTGCCGACTTCCTCGAGATTGTCAGCCACTGCCGAAGTCTGCTGCAGGTCAATGCTGTTGGGACTGGTCGGTACGATCACGAAGTCCGAGACGGAGGTCGCTTCGTCGGTGATCTTGCCTGTCGGCGGGGTGTCAATGATGACGAGGCGCGGATCGTCGGGCTTCAGTCTGCGTAGGGTGGCGATGTTGGCGCTTTCCACCGAGAACGGCAGCGGCTTGCCGTTCTGCTCTGCATTCCAAGCCCATAGGCTCGCACTGGATTGCTCATCGGCATCGAGCACCACGACTTCGTGCCCTTTCCGTGCGGCAAGGGTGGCGAGGGCGATGGCCGTGGTGGTCTTGCCAACACCTCCCTTGATATTCACTACAGCCACAATCATGATGACCTCCATAGTTTTATATAATCATTATATAATATATCATAAATACTTATATAAGTCTTATATTAATCTTATATTTCGCTATAGACCTTCAGACAATCCTTTAAGCGTTGTATCGCAAATGCGAGCAACACTTATAGTGCCGTGTGAATGCCATCCAATCGTTCGGTAATACTTATGTGCCGTAGGGTCACACTAGATTCAGCGGACATCAGCAACCGTGTCTTAAATTAAGAAGAGGAGCAAGTCCTGGCATTTTGCGGATCAGTTTCCCGACTCGGCCATAGGAGACCTCATCGGACGCGCCAAACTTGCGCACCTCTCCCCTAGGCTTTTTTATGATTCATGTCAATTCTTATAGACGGAAGTCAAACAAAAGCATTAATGAATCACTGCCATCAGCGGATACGTTCCAATGAATGAAAACGGGAAATCGTTCCCTGATTACTTCGCATGAGACCAGTATTTCAATAGATGAATATATAATTCTTATTTAATGCTTATATAAGGATTATATAAGTCTTTATTAGATTTTATATAGTTTAATCGGATAATCTGATCAAATCCTTATTCATGATCGAGTGCCAGGAATCGATTCGCTGTCAAATCAACAATCTGTGCGAGCGTCCCGTACCCCGAACGTCAGTGTTATCTGTTTTATCTATTCCGCTGTTGCAGTCAATGAAGCTTTCAACTTATATTCAATGCGATGACAGGTGGTCTATTCTGGCACTCGACGGCTGTGACAATAATTCGACCACGTTGCCGTCCATATCGTTTCTATCCGTGGGAGCATTTCCGATTCCGTAACGTTCGAACAATCTGTCGAATACGCGCAGTCCCTCGCATAGCGCTTGGTCATAGTCATCCGGGTTCTCGTTTGCGCGTCGTACGTTTATGGCGATGTGGAATGCTTCGTTGATCAGTTTTTCCATATCATACGTGGATAAATTCGCAATCTGCCGTTCCATGCCATCGGAAAGGAACGGTGGTCTGTTTTCCATGCTTGCTCGCCACTCCTGGACGGCAAGGGCTTCGCTTCTCTCATCATGAATCCAAGCGTTTCGCAATTCCCGTAGTCTCATGTCCGAACCGATGTCGATTGCGTTGAATCGTTCAGTCCAACCGTCCGCACTGCGCCAGGTGATTTGGTATCCGACCACTTGGCTTGGTGATTTGAATGAGTCCTTGGACACTCCTTTACGTAGATGCGGGTCGATGTTGAATCCTTCGCGTCGGACGCGGCGGATGAATTCGTCTTCGCTCCTTGACGCTTTCGCGCATGCCTCCACGATGAGTCCCACGTGTTGTTTCGGCATCGTTTCGGCAGCTACTGCGGCGATCCTGCGGGTGTGTTCGTCCCTGCTGAGCGTCGGCCAGGGGAGTGCCCCATCATATTCGTTCCGAGCTTTCCATTCCGCCCAACGACGCCATTCGGCATACCGGTATCTGACGTGGTTTGCCGTGGTCGACCGGTCGAGTTCAATCAGTTCGGGATGTTCCCGTTCCATCTCGCGGCATGATCGCTGCGCATTCTTCATGTCGTTGAATGTGTTGAGCCATCCGTCGTCCATTGCGAGCTGCACCATCACATGCACGTGGTCGTTGCCGTTCCGGCTCAGTCCATGGCGTACCGCGAGCCAAGTCACCTTGGACATGTCGCCGGCAGGCAGGATGTTCATACGTTCCAGATAGTCGCGGACGATCGAGTCCCATTGCTCGTCGGTGAGAATACCTTGACCTGCCTTGATGGACAACGAACAATGCCAGATACGATCCTTGCCATGCTCTTTGTCGGGATTATGTCTGCCTCGGCGGTCGCGGGGGAATGGGTCGTCCCTAAGTTCCCTGTCATGGTATCGTCGGTCGAACCGTGTTCCGATTCTCGCGTACGCCTCGATGAGGCGCCCGTCGAAATCGAATGAGTCGAGCAGATCAGTACTGCAGGCGATGAGGTGCTGGTTGGCGTGCTCGTTATGGCGACCTTTGCCGAACAGGTACTTCACCAATCCTGCAGGATTCGAACCGCGGCTAATCTTTGGAATCATGCTTCTCATCGTCCGGCATGTTAATTCCCTTCATGGTGCACAACGTCTACAAATTTCCAAAATTGAGTGGCGGCATCCCCGCAAGGTTTCTTCTTATATTGAAATTCATCATCCATCGACCAAGTAGGGGAGTGGCTGCTCCTACCTGGTAACCGAGGCGACAATGAACTGTGTCGACAACACTTTTCAGAACAAACACAACAGATATCAAAATGCAGAAAAGCCGGTAGAGATTGGGTTATGAAAATCCCTACCGGCCGGATACAAAATAAACAACGAGAAAATTCACTGGACGAGAGTGAAGATTCCAGTTCATTATATCATTTGGTATCAGTCCAACGAAAACCATTGATGATTTCGCGTACCTCTGCAAGCAGCAACGCGCAGTTCCGCACTGCTATGACGGCCGAATATTCGTCTCTTTCATCGGCGGCCATCTCCCGATTCGTATTGCGCGCTATCTGGTTGATGTTGTGCCCGATATGCCAAATCTCAGTCCTGATTGCTTCAAGTTCTTTCACGACCGGTTCGGTTTCGTACTTTCTCCGGACCGATTCGAGATTGGCAGCGACTTCGCAAGACTCAATCAGATAACGTGAGACACTGATACCTCTCGTTTCCGCGGCCGAACGAATCTCATCGAACTCTTGGTCAGATACACGCACGAAAATCCGTCTGCTACGGGTGATCCCTGTCCTATATTGTTGGTTTTTAGCCGTCAATGACCCATCATCTCCTTCCACCACTTCGTCCGGCAATCTTGCAAAGCACCGTTCCTTCTTCTAAAGCCTGCGGCACTCGGGTCCATGTCCACCGCCGTAGGCGCAGTGGGGAATGGTTTCGGTTTGTACGCACAAACCGTATAACTTGCTACCCCACGGTGACGCTTTCCGAGTCCGGCTTCGTGCCGGCCTTCCGCCTATCCCGTTGATTAGGATTGCGCCTGTCTCCATGCCATCCTGCGTCATCGGTGAACGGAAGCGTCCTCTTCCAGCTCATGGAGCATCTGCCTAGCGTCGGCGTCTACTGACACGTTCGTAATATCTTCCGGTAACGGCCACCCGAGACGCTCGGCGAGGTCGAATTGCTCCGCGAGGATCTCCGACACGTATGTGGCGCGGGTGACGCCCCTCATCATCGCGGCACGGGTAATCACCTCGTATTCGGCATCCGATAAACGGATACCATGGCGCGTGCCCGCAGGTCTCAACTCACCACCGACTGTTCCGGAGGGAAATGGTCGACGCATCATCCCATCCGCCCCATCAAGACTTCCCGGATAAAGACACGATGACGCTTGAGGAAGAAGCAACCAGCGCAACACGACGGCGACCTGATAGCCATGCGCCCGGCTCTCATCTCTCAACCGCTGGTACTGGTGGTCACAGATCCACGCCATGATGCGATAGGGGAATGCCTTGTATCCCATTTCGTTTTTCCCTTTCCTTTTGACGAAACTATTCGCCAGTCCATGGGGAAGAGCCCGTCCCGTCGTCTCACGGAAGAGCGAGCCTTCCGACGAGGCACCGGAACAATGTCGTTACCGGACACCACATCAATCCAACCGCACGCCGATAGGTGTGACGGTGCACGGTGTCTACCAGTCCTCGTCGGTGGACGGCATCCGCCGAGGAAGACATATGCCGATGGAGGACACGGGCGTCGGAAGGATTTGAAAAACATAAGTGTATACTCTATAATAGAGTTAACACTTTGAAAAGGAGCGGACATGAGCCTCGGATACGGAAGGGTCGAGCGGCAGCTGCTCGACGAGCTCACCGCAGACGCAGCCAGACCGCACGACGTCGGCGTGCTGGTCAAAAGGCCAGGCATGGCGCAGAGCGAGGTGTGCAGCCGCCGCAGGGCCGCGAAGCGCCTCGAGGAGAAGGGCATGTGCGAGACGCTCCGCGTCGTCTACGCCGGACGCCGCCGCCTGGTCTGCATGACACCGGAGAAGGCGCTGGAATACAAGCGGCGCCAGGCCGTGGACCGGCGGGCCGACAACAAACTCGAACGGCTCAGACTGGACGCCGAGTTCTCCAGGCTCGACCTGGACACCGAGACGTGGAAGCCCATCGACGAGGAAGGGGAGGAATGGTGATCATCACTGTCGTGAACGTCGATGGAGGTGCGACTAGGACCACGGCATGGAACCGACCGCAGAACGAGACGATGGGCAGAAAGCCGAAACGTCGCACCAAAAGCGTAAAACACTAAAACAATCTAAGTGTATGCTTAATAGGTAAACTATACACTGTCGCCGGGCTGAGCATTCTTGCCACGTGAGTCTCGCGAACGCCGGCCCCACGAACGGCAACCGAAGAAAAGTCTGCGGCGTGGGAGACCACGCCGCAGACCGGGACCGCTAGCCGCGGTTATGGCTGGCCATCGCGTACGCGCCTATGGCGAGCACCGTGATGTCGGCCGCGGTGGTGTCCACCTTGGCCGCGAGGGCGACGACAAGCACCGCCATCAACCAGACCATGGGACCGCCGCGCGGCCCCTCTTCATTCATGCGCATGATCTGCGCCTTTCCGGTAAAGCCGCGCCGCGTCAGGCGCGGCAACGTCGACCGGCTGTCGCCGGGCGGTCGTTCCAGCCCCTGCAAAAAGGCCTTCTCGACATAAACGATGATATCGGTTAGAATGGAAATCGCCGGTCGAGGCACTGCAAACTTCCTCCCACATTCAAGGCGGTGCGCAACGACTTCTTCGGGAGGATGGCCGGAACCGGTGGGGTGGTTTCATTCCCATCCCCTGGCAAAGCGTCGGGCCGGTGTCTTCGGACACCGGCCCTTTGCATTCTTTGGCCATACCGGAAATAAGAGTTTATCTTACAATAAAGTATACTTTTAAGCGCTGGCGAACCCATCCATGCAACACCTGCATCTTGCTGGAATGTCACTCATCGGTTCGAGCATCGTTCCGTTGTCCTACGCTCCATCAGCTTATGGAGCATTCGCCTAGCTTCGTCGTCCACGGATTCATTTGTGATGTCTTTCGGTAATGGCCATCCGAGGCAATCGGCGGCTCTGATTTGTTCCTCGAGGATTCGTGTCACATACGTGGAGCGGATGATACCTTTATTCATCGCGGCGCGGGTAATCAGTTCGTATTCGGCATCCGTCAGATAGATGTTCCGATAAGGCCTCGCATCTTTTTGCCCACTCGTCGATCCGGACGGCAACGGAAGCCTCATCAGCATATCAGCGTTGTCGAGACGTCCTGGATGCAAGCCGTCGACGCTTTGTGGAAGCAGGAGCCACCGTTGCACGACTGCGACCTGATAGCCGTGAGCCAAGCTCTCTTCTTTCAGTCTTGCGTATTGTTCGTTGTCAATCCGTGCCATGATTCGGTACGGGAAGTTCTTGCGTCCCACGTTAATCTCGCCTTTCGCTTGTTTGTTCAGTGACGGTCTGGCATCCGGAAAGGATGTCTCCGCCTGGACCGGAAGAAGGTTCTTCCTCTTTTGGATTCAGCGGTCGATACAAATCGAATATGACATCATGCTTCCTTCCGGATACCAACTACGCATGATTCCCATTGCCACTTCTGGCGCAAGGTATTCGGTGTAGCCCATAACTCCGTGGACCGGCCTCACTATCCGCGTCCATACTGTCTTTAGCCACCTCAAATCCGGATACGAAAAGGCCGCGCCCAGTAGGTGCGGCCGGAAGACGACAGGCGACGTCACAGTTCAACGAATCCGAGCAATGGCGCGAATACCGCCGCCACACCAAACATGGCCACGATCATGAAGACGACACCGAGCACGTATGCGGCAACGATGATGGTGGTTCGTCCAGCCAGGCTCCCGTTCAAATCAGCCGTCGGACCGTTCATGCGTTTCGCAACGATTGTGCACACGCCTGACATGACGACCGCCATGAGGACGAGCGTGACTTGCAATCCGCCGTTCAGTCGTATGGTCCAATCCCATAGTCCGGTGAGCATGCCGGCAACGTTTTCCAGAAGACGCTCCATTCTCTGATCCTTCCCATTGTTGGCTATTGATGAATGGCTCTTCAATCCTGATGCGGTTCCCACCAGCCAGCGGCGCACGGTGTCTACACATTCTCCGAACGCTTTTTGTAGACACCGTGCGCCGTCGAGCGCGGCGTATCGATTCATCCTTGCAGGGTATCCGGTTCATCGAAGGTAAGGAGTTGAATTTGTCCCACAGCAACAGGGCCCGCGACACAAGACGCAACATTTCGAAGGCGATTCGCGAATCCCAGCAGTCTCGGATGGACGCGCTCGATGCGTTAGCCCAAGGATTGACTGAAATCAGTGCCGCGCGCATACGGCTCAAGGAGCTTGAGACGCATGTGGAAGACTTGCGCGTCCAGGCGAAGAATGCGGGCAACACTGCCACTGACATTCGGGCCGTGGAACGTATTGTTAATGAACTCGCTCTGAAACGGTCCGAAGCGCCGGAGAACGATTCCAAGGACATGGAAGAGCCATCCGGGATGGGGGATGAGTGATGACCGGGAGGGGGAAAGAACCGCATCCGATGCCTCGACCCTTCCGCTGGCTGGCCATGTTCCTCGCGTTTGTGTTCGTCATATCTCTCGGCGTGGCTGCCACCTATCGAATGAAACGAACCGGCAACGATGGAGATCTTGGGAGAGTCCCGTCCAAATCTGCGCAGAAGGAGGACGTCAGCCCGCACGGTGAATATGCCGGTTTGAAGGCCGCGGGAGTCCCCGTTCCCGGTGAATGGTCGCGTCAGTCGCTCTTAGCCGTCGACGGGACGCAGAACAGTGACGGAAACGGTGCCGCGCTATCACCTGTCGGAGGGGATGGGGGACCGGTCAACGTCGCGTTGGAGACAGTCAACAGGATTCTCAACCCAACGCAATCCGACGTGGAATGGGACCGGACGATGAGAGACCTCTTCCAACCGGATATGGCCGGATTGACGCATGGCCCGTCGAACATGGCTCGTTACTGGTGGCAGCAACGCCGCTTCCAACCGGACCGCCTCTGCACGGGAATCGCAAAGGACATGCTCATCATTCAGTCCTATGACTGTTCGACGGACCGCATGTTCCAAGGCCAGAATACGGAAGCGATCAAGGGTACCCAGTACTGGTGGACGGGCATATCATTTTTCGATGCTCCACGGTCGATCACGGAAAAGATTCCATCGTCGACCGACCCTCAGACCGTGATTTCGCAATACTACGACGCGGTTGCTTTCCCCATGGATGACGGCGTCTGGTATGTGACCGTCGCATGCCCGGCGATGTCCGATCATCCATATCTCGACGAAAACGGCAATGAGCTGGCGACGGAAGACGACAGCGCTCCATCCTCCAAGTACTGGATTAGCGTCGGTTCGATGGTGGGAGTCGGCACGAACCAACGTCCGTGCCGGCCGGTTGAAATCACCGTCGGCGGGCAACGTCCGTTCTGGTACATCGGTGCGGACGGGAGTAACTGACATGGCTGTATCCTGTTCCACCGACCTGATGAAAGGCTTGTTCCGTCGCCGTGTGCTTCCTATCGTTGCCATGCTGTGCATCGTATTGACGACCGGTGCGTGCAATCCGACTGATGTATTGCATTTCCTCGCCGGCTGCAAGGATGGCTCCTCGTCGGCGGAATCCTCATCGAGCATGGTCGCTTCTACTGCAAAGGGCGACTGGACGGGACTCGTCGGCAAGACCGAAGGCGAGATCAAACATATGTGGCCTAGCCACGTGGCGCCATGCTCAGGCTATAACGTGCTGTATGGCGGCTCCAGATTGCAATGCACTTGGTGGGCGTGCATGCGTCAGCGTGCCCTCGGCCATGATCTGGGCCAAGGATCCTGGGGCGACGGCGGCAGTTGGGGAGCATCCGCCAAGGCACGCGGTTGGAAACAAGGTGCCAAAGCCGGAGGCATCATCTCTTGGGCGCCCGGCTCGGGAGGCTCGGATGGACTGTATGGCCATGTCGCAGTCGTCGAACAGGTCGATGGCGACAACGTGCATATCAGCGAGGGCGGTGCCGGGTTCAGGAATTCCAACGGCGTGGCCGCTATCCACACCCGGGTCATCCCCATTCACGGCACGGGCGCGACTTTCTGGTATCCGGACGGCAACGACAACGCCGAGCCCGTGGCCCCAGATACCAGCAAACGATCCTCCTCGTCATTGGCCGCCACGTCGGCGAAATGGACATGCTCGGCATCCTCGTCGAACGATTCGACGAGCGGAGCGGTGAACGTGAAATACAACGGAAACGGGTATCATGCCAGTCCTGAGGACGCCAAGGGCATCGCCAAGCAGATGATCGCCAGCGGATACAAGGAATGGGATAACGACAACGACTGGCAGGCGCTCGTGTGGATATGGGAGCATGAATCCGGCTGGCGGTGGAACGCCGAGAATCCCACGTCCGGCGCATACGGCATTCCGCAGTCCTATCCCGCATCGAAGCTCGCTGCTGCCGGAAACGACTGGAAGGACAACGCGGCCACCCAGATCAAATGGGGGCTGCAGTACATCAAGCAACGTTATGGCAGTCCACATCAGGCCAAGGAGTTCTGGCTGCGCAACAACGCTTACTAAGATTCCATGACCTTATGTGCCTTTGCCTCACGATTACACAATCTAGGAGGGCTGGATAGAAAAGTGATTCTGCAAAACATCGGCGTCATCGCGAGCATGCGACGGACGGTAGATTGTGGAGTACTAAAACATATGCATCGTCAGGGAAGTTCGGCTTCCTGTGGATAAAAAGGAGAATGCTTGATGACGTGCACCGGCACTGAAGCAAAAAGTCTGTCGAAGACGGCTATTTCAGATGACCATCCAAGCACGCTGGGCAAGACGAGCGTGGAGAAAGTCAGCGAACCACTGACGAAGTCCGTGAATTAGGCAGACAGAGGATGCGTAGTTATCAGCAAGCGAATGCCTCTCTTCCTATTGCCCGACAGCATTTACCTTGGCGTCCGATAAGAGGTTTCGAACGTTCTCTTGGAAATATGCATGCAATTTTAAACTCTACGAGCGCATTTGAAAAGAACAAATTCCGCTGCGATTCGTAAAGGAAAGTAAACTCATCAAATTCATTTGCAATGATGCTCAGCACCTGAACGGATTAATCGTTAGTTTTATCCACTATACAGAATTCATATAACAAGCAAGCGTTTTCTGGCCTTCCTTTTTCTACCATTGATTTCAATCAACTTATGGCAAGAAAGAAACATGATGAAAGTAGCAGTCTTTTCAGCAGGGAACACCGGATTGGCCACAGCAGCTCATCTATCAAGTCTTGGTTTTCAACCGATGTTGTATACACGTAACTCCGAAAAACTACGAATGCTTCAATCCCATGCAATGGAATCGACCGGCATACTGGATGGCTCATGGCATATACCAGCAAGCAGGGACGCGAAGCAGGTTTTGAACGGTGCCAGTCTCGCAATTGTGTGCACATGGGCAAATGCACACCGTGCGATTTTCGAAACAATAAAGCACGCATGGCAAGAATTGCCACCTCAGCCTTTGCGGATTCTCGTGTTCAACGGTAACTGGGGCGCATACGAAGCGTATCAGATGTTTTCCATGGACTACATAGTTCCAGAGAGCATAACCATCGCTGAAACCGCTGGAATGCCGTATGTGGCACAAGCGTCATTTGACAGGGATCATCCGGTGCCATCAGCGTCAGTCCATATTAGTGGCATCAAGTCCTCCATTGAGGTCGCATACGCGGCCAATCATGACGCCGACCATGTCATCGATTCCTTTTTACAGGCTATGTACGCCATAGTACGCTATGACACATCCGTCTTCACCACTTCGCTCACTGCTCCCAATCCAATCATTCACGCTCCGTTATGTCTGCTGAACATGACGAAAATCGAAGCCGGTGCCAATTACAAGATGCTGGTGGAAGGATTCACGGAAAAACAGAACGGCTCATCCTAGCTATCGATGACGAACGTAAAGCGTTAGCGAACGCGCTTGGATGCAAATATATTCCAATCGGCAAACAGCTCAATAGCTTCTGGGGAAGTAGCTATGCGACCCTGCGGGAGCTTTTTACAAACAATTCATTGTATTCGCACGTCCGCGGCCCCGCGAACGTTTCGCATCGGTTCATCCATGAGGATGTGCCATTCGGCATCATTCCGCTGGTCAGGCTTGGACACCTGTTAGATGTCCTTACGCCAACCAGCGAGGCCTTATCGACTATCTATAGCATGTACCTCAACGAATCGTTCGACGGTCCCCTGTTCGATATAGAGATGGTTGAGGCATTGGGAAAATGACGCGACGCCGTTTCCTCCCATTCAGACTCATGCAACAACATGTTCAATCATGTTTTCCGAGCTAAACGTCATTTCGCCATCATCTTGCTGAGAAATTCCTTGATTCGGGGCGACTGGGGATTATCGATGACCTGTTCGGGGGTTCCCTCCTCGATGATGTTACCTTGTTCCACGAAAACGACCCGTGACGCTACATTCCTTGCAAAACGGATTTCATGGGTCACAAGGATCATCGTGACGCCGGTGCCGGCGACTTTTGTGATGACATCGTTGACGTCGCTGACGAGTTCGGGATCAAGGGCTGAAGTGGGTTCATCCAGCAGAATCACGTCCGGGCGAATCGCGAGAGCGCGAGCGATGGAGACGCGCTGCTGCTGGCCTCCGGACAGCTGCACCGGATACCTGTCCTCATACCCGTCCATCCCGACGCTTGACAGGGCTTTCAACGCTCTTTCCCTGGCTTCGTTCTTGGCGACGCCACGCACGACGGTCAGACCTTGTGTGACGTTGTCCAGAACCGTCTTGTTCTTGAACAGATTGTAGTTCTGGAACACCATCGCGGTCTTGCGGCGTAGTTCGAGTATCTGCTTGTTCGGCACTTTGCCGCTGAAATCGATGGTGGTTCCATCGACGCGGACGATACCGGCGTCCGGTCTTTCCAAGGCATTCACGCAGCGCAGGAGCGTGGTCTTACCGGAGCCGCTTGGTCCGAGGATGGCCAGCACCTCGCCTTTGCGCACCTCCAGATCCACGCCTTTGAGGATCTCGTTCCCGGAAAAGGACTTGCGGATTCCTTTCAGCGAAACGACCGTTTCGCCGGTATCATGTCCAGTCATACAGCCTGTTTCCTTTCACTGCTTCTTGAAACGCAGCACGCATACCGGCTTGCCGTCTGCGATGGTGCCTTCGAGGGAGAACTTCACATGTGGGAACTGGGCCGCGAAGGCGTGGTCGCCGGCCATGGCGATCTCGCATAAGCGGGCGATCTGCTGCGGATTCTTTCCTTGGCGTACCCACTGGGTGACGTACGGGCAGTAGTGGAAGTCGATCTCGAGCTCGTCGTCGGTCTTCTTGACCGTTTCCATCTCGTAAATCTCACGGTTGTGGTCTGTGCCGAAATTGTCGATGAACTCTTGGAACGAATCGGGATCTTTCAGGGTCTTGCGGAATTCCTTGGCGTTGTCCCTTCCGTAATCGGCTACCGCATCGTACGCGAATTCGTCATCGAGGCCTCGCTTCGAGGCCTCGTCCACCATCCTGCTGATGGTCGCCGCGCGGCGTTCCGAGATTTCTCTTGTGGCGTCGACGGTCTTGCTGCGCAGATGAGGAGTGTTGTTTTCGAATGCCATGATCGGCCTTCTTCCTTGGGTTTGTTTGGTTGTTCTGTCTGAATGTCCAATATTTACGCGCGTGCCGGCTTCAGGAAGAATCCAACGCGTTTGAAGAGTCGTTCCGACCCAAATTCGATGGCCGCGCACACGACCCAGTAGATCAGCGCCGCATCGATGTATGCCTCTAAGTACTGGTATCCGTCGGCGGCACTGATCTGCGCGGTGATGAGCATTTCGGTCACGTTGATCAACGAGGCTAGGCTCGTGCCCTTCAGCAACCAGATGAAGTAGTTGGTCATGCTTGGCAGCGATATCACAACCGCCTGCGGGACAATGACGTGCAGAGCCGTTTGCAGTCCGGTCATGCCGACGGACTGCGCGCTTTCGATCTGGCCTCGGTCCACGGCCTTGACCGACGAGACAACCACATCAGTTATGTAGGCGCCGAAATTGCAGGCTATCGCCACTACCGCCGCGGGGAAATACGAGATGTGCCGTGGATTGAAGTCATAGATGCCGATGGAACCGAGCCATTTTGCCACGAACGGGACCGCGTAATAGCAGAAGAGTAGTTGCACGGCAAGAGGTACGCCCTTGATGAACGTGTTGAGAGCGACCACCAGCTGTTTGAACGCCGGGGCGTTGGACAGGATCACGCATCCGAATATCAGGGCGATCAGCAGCGCGAACAGCGTCGACCAGAAAGTGAGTATCAGGGTCTTCGGCAATCCCGCCAAAACGGTGGGGAAGTCCGTGACCATGAAATCATAGTCGAGTTCCATCAGGCGTACCTCCTTTCATAGCGTTCCATACGATGTGAGGCGAAGGTGAAGCCGACCTCGATCAATGAGCACAGCACGAAGTAGATAATCGCAACGAGGCCTAGTATCCAAAGCTGTCCGGTGCCGTATTGTGCGGATATGATCGCTTTGGCCGAACCAAGGATCTCGACGGTTCCAATCGTGTAGGCGACCGAAGTGTCCTTGAGCACGTCTATCTCGAGATTCTTCAGATTGAGGACCGCGACCTTGAGTGTCTGAGGGGCGATGACGTGGATGAAGTTCTGGACTCGGTTGTAGCCGATGCTCAGCCCCGTCTCGATCTGCCCTTTGTCGACGCCCAGATAGCCTCCCCTCAACGTCTCGCAGATGAAGCATGAAAGATTCATGGCCGTCGCGATGATGAAGAAGACCCCGGGATCCCAGTCGTCGATATCCAATCCAAAGAGGTAGAACACCTTCGGCAATCCAAAGAACACGAGGTAGATCTGCACGATTCCCGGAGTGCCGCGGAAAAACGAGATGAACACCGTGCACAGCCAGTAGAGAACGTTATGACGCCCGACCCTGACGATGCAAAGCAGAGTGCCGAAGAACAGGGCCAGCACCGACGGCACGATCCAGTACAGCAAAGTGGCCGGTAGGTACTGCAGTATTCTGGGCAGCACGCCTGTCAACAGGTCGGACGGCATGACGTTTCACCTCGTTCCGTCGGGTCAGTCCTTGAGGGCGCCGAGTTCACGGGCCTTCTGGAAGTTGTCCTGCTTGAAGTACTTCTCGCTGATCTTGCCGAGGGTGCCGTCCTTGATCAAGGCATCGATCTGCTCGTCGATGGCCTTCTGAACGTCGCCGTTCTTCCTGTTGTACAGGATCACGGTTCCCGCGGCGTCCACCGGATCGGTCACCTTGAGCTTGTAGCCAAGCGTGTCGGCCACGCCATCGTACTGCGCCTTGGACAGATAGACCGCATCGTAGGTGCCGTCATGCACTGCGTTGAACATGTCCTGGAAGGTCTCCTGATTGGTAACGGTGGGAACCTTAATCTTGACATCGGGATTGCGCTTGAGCCAATTCTGAATGGCCACGTAACGTCCGTCTGTCGGAACGATCGGGTCAAGGGTCTTGCCATCAAGATCCTTCAGGCTCTCAACCTTGCTGTCTTCCGGAACGATGAGGTTCATGAAGAAATAGTTATACGGCTTGGAAAGCAGATACTGCTTGGCTCGGGCGGGGGTCTCGAAGAACGCGCCGATCAGTGCGTCGTACTTGCCCTGCTTGGTGCCGATCAGTGCGGTCTGGTAGTCGATGACGCTGTATTCGAACTTGTAGTTGTCGAGCTTCTTGTCGATGGCTTTAAGCACGGTGAGGTCGAAACCGGCCGGATTACCGTTCTTATCCGCATAGGAGTACGGCGGATCCTGGGACTCGAGAACGAATTTAACGGTCTTGACCCCGTTGTCGGATTCCTTCGCGTTCGCGGTGCCGCAGCCGGCCAACGCCCCCAACGAGCCGACCGCCACAAGTGCCGCGACCACCGTGGTGAACAATTTGTTCCTTCTCATTTGTCTTCCTCTCTTCGGAAAGCGTTGTCGTGTATGTGGCATGACGGTACGCCAGAAAAACGGGGGGAACAAAATTCTCGGTCATATGTTTTGTTTATAGGCAGTGCCAACAGCGCGAATTGGAGCCGGTTGATAACTCGTTATAACCCTCTTTCGTCTCATTATTCGAAACCGTCGATAACTTTTGTGCAGGGGTCCGCAGCCACGCTCGAAAACAGGAAAAAACTGAAAGCACATTTCTGTTCATTGCGTTTTATACCAAGCTCATATCCGCTATAACGCAGTTCGATAGCAAGAATACCGTGCGCTAATCATCAACAGGGTTGCAACATCAACTATGTTGTTCATGACAGTGCACTTCCCACATGCATGTATTCGAGATGATGCATGATTTCTGTTCTAGCCACGCAAAAATGAAATAATTCGGAACTCGAATCTAAGAAGAGCCTTCGCCGCATGACCAGCACCAAGGCAATGGTCTTACTGGATGGGTTACCGAATAGTGTCCAACATAAACGGACGAATGTTCCCATCCAAACATGTAGACATCGTGTCCCGTTCATCATGGATGGGACATAGACAATGTTTTCGGCGCTGTGCGCCGTCGAAAAGAGCGGGAAGCGGTTTCCGTGCGGATATTCCAGCCGGAAGGAGTCACCATGGAACGGGAAAACGGTCAGCTAGGGGACTGGAATTCGGAGCGTTGGACGCGTATGAGGCCCGCCGACGCCTTCGCGCATCAACACTATCGTCCAATCAAGGCTGGTCTCACACCAAACAGCCCAATAAGCCCAGCCATAGTGTTTGGACAGCTTGCCGACATAGAGGCGATAGTATGAGCGGGAGATGGGACTCGAAGGGGAACGAGTGGACGAATCTTAGGTTTCCGAATGGGTTTGCGCACCCATTCATGTCTCAGAGCCGCGACGGGAGTGCGCATGAGCGTATGCTTGTGGTCATCCCAAAGGGTGTCATTCTATCGGATGGCCGCAACTTGGGCGGTTGGAACCTGAGCGTGCCGGCATCTCCATGGGCATTGATGCAGAAGCGCACTGGGAGACCTGTGAACATCGGGCTGCGTTCCGACCAGCCCGTCGAACTGTTCAAGGGACGTGGGGCCAAGCGGCAAGTAATATCGCTGGCCAGCCCCGAGGAACTGCGCGCCGCGCTGAATGAGCATCGCGACAGAATGCTTGGTCAAAACACCGTTCGTGACAAGCCGGCCGCTATTGCGTACAACGTAATTCCAGCGTTTGGACAAGGTGCGGGGGGAGGCCTCGCTGATGCGGCCCCTCAGTCATATGAGCCGGCGAATGACGAAGGTATGCGTCTATTCAATGATCTCGCTTTCGATGTCGGTTTCGTCTCGCGGATGGATATGCTCGTATCCGGATTCGCGGACGATTGCATCCATAACCGTTACGATCCGGAAGCGGCCTTGGACAGAACCCGCTCGTTGACAGAGCAGGCCACTCGTCTTCTGGAACCGTTGTCCGGCGTGGTCTTCAGCGATATGGCAATCGATTGCGCCGCGAACCTTGCATTGTCGGCAGTGACTGACGCGATCAATGGTTATATCAACGAACTCACGGATCGCGGTGAAGGCAATCCATCCATTATCGCGGCGAACCATGCGGAATACGTCGAAGACGCACAAACCTGTCTGAACACGGAGCGATGTTTGCGCATGTTCACCACCGCGTATGGCAAGACAGCAGAAACTGATGTATTTGGCGACACGATGTCCATCGAGAACCTATCCATCGGCCCAAACATGATGACGCGATTGAGATAGGGGAGAATGGTCAATCCCACCGTTCCAACAACATTCGACTCTTTGAATCCACCTATCTGGCTGGACCTGTTTTTAGGGAATCAGCCATCACGTCGATCAATAGGGAAGGATCACTTTCAACCTTGATAAGTATTACCAACCAAGCCGATATCACGGATATTCACAATCCGAAAAACAAGCACCCTAAGATATCTTCCACATCGTGTGTATTCGTCATCCAGATGTTGAGATTGAACAAAATCCAATTTGTACTTCTTGTAGCGAAACGATACGTTGTTTTTTGTGACAAAAAAGTTACCGTCAGAAGTGAATCACAAGGAGTGTGAATGCTGAAGAGGGTAAAGGATTGGCTACAGCATAGCCACATCTCATACCGCAATCTCGCTGACGAGATGAATCAATCGGTGAGCGGCATTTGCAAAAAGCCCGATGGCAAAACCTATGGCCCGTCCACGATTTGCCCTGACTGAAGACACATCTGGACCATCCTTACGACTTTGTCATCGGCAATACGCCGCGGATGAAACAGAGGAATGGACCAGAGACATCGCACCGTTTGAGGGCAGATGTCGAATAACTAAAAATTAAAAAGGGAAGTCCCATCCCATCGGAAACGCAAAACCATCAGGGACAGGGCTTGCATGCGAACCAATGGTCGGAAAGCCTGCCGGGGCATTCCGATCGTCTTACACCCCCTCGAGGACGAAGAAAGGTCCACATATATTATGATAGCTGAAACCACCATCCAAGGCGTTTCCAACGTCAAGTGTAGATTGCAGATCAGTACTGAATGGTACACATTGTCTACAACATCCGACGAAGCGGTTCTGATGTCACGACACTGGTGTCGAAGCATGGCACGGCACAGACTCATAACCACCCTAAGTAAACCCTATAAATGTTGCGCCGACCATTCAAGTCCGATGACGGTATGCGTCCGCGTCAGACATGCAGTTTCGAAAGAAAGGAGTGTGGAAAGAGATAGAGCCGTAGGCCGTAATCCAAACTCGCAACACGGCGATTGGGACAACTTTGGATGCTCGGTCAAGCGCATCGCGGACAACGTCGACAGGTTGGAGAACAAGAACGAGGAGGGCACAGGCTCATCGGCTGAGGTGGATTTGCATACAGAACGAGGGAAGCGTTCCGCTTCGATGGCTGCACACCCCTCCGCAACCCATTCCATCAATGGGGAAGGGAAGCGTTCCGCTTCGATGGCTGCACACCCCTCCGCAACCCATTCCATCAATGGGGAAGGGAAGCGTCTGTAATGGAGGCCATGTATATCGTGTTCGCGGCCGCGGCTCTGGTATGTCTCGGTCTGTTGTTGCCGGTCTTGTCTCTTATCGCGACCGTACTGTCAGCGCTCGTCAGCCTGCTAAGAAGCATCGCCAAGCTGATTGGCGGTGGACGATGACAGCCGGGACTCTTGAGAAGGTGTACAGACTAAACGATCCAAAAATCAGTCCGACGATGGGCGCGGTACTCGCATACTACGCCTTCCGCTCCTACTACATGGACGGACGTTGCGCGTGGCCGTCGCTTACCACGGTCGCGAAAGCGTGTTTCTGCGACGAGAAGACGGTCCGCCGAGCGCTGGCCCGCCTATGCGAGATTGGTTACATGAGGCTCAGCCCCGATCAGTCATGGAATGTGCGTGACACAACCACCGGCGAGCTCAAACGCAGGGGATATCGCAGCAAGGTCTATGACGTGCTTGTGGAGAACTTCGCCTCAATGGCTGACGAGGGGGCTTCCGAACGTGCCGGAGAAATGGTGGAAAGGCAGACCGGTCAGAATGCCCACCCTGACGAAAACGTTGAAAGCATGCCGATTCCACAGACCGGTCAGAATGCCCACCCTCAGAAAAGCGACGAAAACGAGAGTGGACATCCTGTCCCTTCAGACCGGTCAGAATGCCCAACTACTAACAAAAGACCAACTAGCAACCCCTCTCTCCCTACGGGAAAGCTCCCCGCAGGCGGGAAGCGCATCATCGAGGAGAAGAGGATGGAACGTGTGGAAGACGCCAGCGCCGATGTGTGGAGGGTGATGGATCGTCTCGCTTCCGTCCGTTCCAGGCTGGCGCTGTCTACGTCGAAACCTACCGGACGGGATTTTGCGAGAACTTCGGATCTCATCGGACGTGTTACCAAAGCCAATGGTGATAATCATGCGGTCGCGATGGCTCTGATCTTCGACATCATTGACTGGCTGCCGGCGAACACACATTGGCTCGGACGCGTTGATTCCGCACGCCATCTTGCCGACAACTGGGAAGGCATCGCCAACGACTGGACCATCGTCCAGATCAAACGCCGTCGCGAACACGACGAAGCCGCCCGGAACCAAGATCGGAAAACAGTCGACAAACGGTCGTTGATTCCCGACAGTCACTCGAGACGACACACGCATTCGCTCCTTTGCAAGCATGTCATCGCCGACATGAGGCCACACGAGGATGAATACAGCCATGAGGGAAGTCTGCGCTACGGCAAGCCGTCAGAATGGCAGACCGCGTGCATGCGGCACGCGGACAAGCTCAACCGACGAGATGGAATCAAGGTGACGGAATGACCGGAGAATCCAATCTCGTCACCGGCGTCTGCTCCGGTCTTCCACTAGGCATCCAGGATCTCATGTGGGGCACCGACAACGAACGAATCAAAAGCACATCCGACCAGAGGGTCCTGAAAAGCACCGCGCGCATCCTGTGCGACATGTGTCCCATCCAGGCCCAGTGCCTAGCCCAATCCATCATCAGCCGCGAGCAGCACAACAGAATCGGCGGCCTCGATGTCAAGGCGCGTCGCATACTCCGCCGGCACGCCGAAGCTGATGGAGTGAATCTGTCGCCATCGAGCCCAGCGCGGACACGGAATCTTACCGTGTGGCTCCGGGAGCATCCCGAACTCGTCCGAGAGGTCCGCACGCAGTCGACCACCCGTGAGGGGAGGCGGCGTAGAAGTGAGGACCAGTACATTTATCGGCATCGCAAAGCGATGCGGGAAAAGGCCGGCGAAGCATAGGGCATCTGATGTGCCGGGCAGGCCTGGTCCCGGCACGTCTTATGTCCATCGAACTTGTAGACACCGTGCACCGCGGCGCGTCCTTCAGCAATCCAAGATGGAAGCACGGGAAACGACAGAGCAACGTCCGATTGGAAAGGCTGGCGGGAATGGCACAGGCGACACGGCAGCAGGTCAGGAACATGCATGGGCTGATTGAAACCATGAAGGAACGCGAATACGTTCCTGGTGAGTCGAAAATCACCGACGACCGAATCACCGACACGTTGAGGGGCATGGCCGAACCGAACGGGCTGACGGATGCGGTGATAGCCAAGATCATTCGCCCAGACATGGGATTCGACGAGTTCGAGTCCATTGCCGACTTGGAGGAAAAGGCCTCGTATGACGTGTTCGACACGCTTCGTGCCATTATGCTGCCTTCCGGCTATGACGTGTCGCACGCCATGGCACGCGCGTTCAAACAGGATATTCCGCGCCTTTTCGAGCAGTTCGCGATACTGATCCATCCGGCGTCGGAGCGTGCCGGGGCCTATCGCATCGCGGCCACCATCAGTTATCTCGAAGGAGATTCCACGATTCGCTGCAAGCATTTTGCAGATATGCTGTTCCAGGTCAAGCCCGAGGACGAGATGCTCCGTAATCTCTCCACCGCGCTGATCCATGGCGTGGAGCCGGATCGGCCATCCGGAATCGAAGATCCTTCCAACATCCGAAACCAGCGGATGGACAACGCGACGCTCGGAGCGACTGCCGCCGAATCCGCAACGGCTATCCGATAAAGGAAAAGAGCATCATGAACGCGGACAACGGGTATCTCCCCGCTTTCGACTCCATGCCGCCATTGCCACCGCACCCGTCGGCACGTTCCCGAAACCGGCCGAACGAAAGCGTCTCGGGAATCCATCCGACCCCTCTAAATCCTCCAATGCCGAATCCGATCATTCCCGCACCCGGAAACGATGACGGGCGCTCGAAGATATTCGCCGCGCAGCCGATCCAGGTGCCGCCACCGATTCCATCGTTCGCCGCCCGGCCCGCTCCGGGCCGCATATGGCTGGTGGGCGCGCATGGCGGATCGGGATGTTCCACCATCCGCATGAGCGCAAAAGACAGGTACGTGGACGCGGGGCGCGCGCTGCCCGTCAGCACCGACCCACGTGTCCCAAGCCGGATCGTGCTGTGCGCGATGTGCACGGGACGTGGCCTCGAATCGCTCAGAAATCTGCTCGCCAACTGGAACGACGGGCTCTTCGGCGCGAGCGTCCTTATGGGAGTGGCCGTGACCATGCCATCGCCGAGAACTCCGCGCGAACTGCGCAGGGGAACACTTCTGGTCGGTTCCGCCGCACCAGCCTTGTGGCGGCTTCCGTTCATCCGCAATCTCGACCTCGACGGTTTTCCCGAAGCGTATCCACATGCGTATGAGAGGATGCTCAAGGATCTCAACGGGAGCATGCAAACGGCTGACGGCATCAGCGGCAATGGCTAACCATCCGTGGAAGCGCGCTTCCTGGATGCCGTACGCTCAGGCCGATGTATTGGCCGCGGCCTCATCGGCTTTGACACGGTCGATGGCTATCACCAGTGCCAGAATGAGCACGTCCAGTCGGTCATCAAGGACCCGCACCTCATAGGAGTCTCCCCAAGAGAGGAGCTTCTGCCGGATATACGCGACCTTGGCGCCGTCCATCGACGCCTCGAAGCTCAGATCCCACCAGTCTCCCGTGATTTGCAATCCTGGAACGTCGATGTCGTACCGGTCGCGAAGGAACGTGAATCGTTTGCTGATGGTCGCTTGTGTCAATCCTTCCATGGTGACGGTGAAGCGGGGGAGCAACGAGAACACCTCTTTCTCGATGCGTGCCACCTCGATGCCGTCAACCGACGTGATGACGAATGATTTCGGAATGGCGAGGAAGCTGCCGCGCACGTAATAGCGTGGGTTGCCGGCGATGTCGGTCACCGTGAATTTCTCACCGATTGAGAACACCTTCTGCTTGACATACATCGTGCTCATCGTTGATCCTTCCGACACCATCTTTACGGCTTGAATCTTATTGGCAATCTTATATGTCACAAATGACTTCGCCGTCTGCCGGTAGCCATGGGCATCGAGATGGAACGTGTAGACGCCGTGCACCGTCGGCCAGCTTGGAGCATGCGACGGTGGAAATGCATGGTCAACTACATCCGAAGGAGAAACCACACATGATGATGTTGGAACGCATCGCATCCGCAGCCGATACGGTGCAGGACGCCGCATACGGTATGGTCCTCGCCGACCTCCAGAACCCAAGGGCGTGCCTGCCTCCCGGATTCTCCAGTCCGGTGACCACCGCGCTCGGATGGGTCAAGGCCCTCGGACTGGTCGTCGCCATTGTCGCACTAATCCGCATTGGCGTGCATGTGCTGCGTCAGCAGGGCGACGGCGTGCCCGACAGGGACGACACATTCGACAAGATCATCAATTGGGTCGTCGGCATCTTCATCGTCGCCGGAGCTTTGGCGTTCATGAGCGCGCTCGGACTGTCCATCGCGGAAAGCTGCTGAACGGATGGCAAGCCGGCGCAAGGGACGCCTGTCCGCGATGCTTCTCGCGCTGGTGGCCGTCTTTTCCCTGACGGCCTGCGGAGGACCGAACTTCGATGCGCTGAAGGATGACCTCAAATTCGGCGACGAAGAAATCGCCGACACACAGACCGTATATTCCATGAAGATTCCCAAAAACGGCGTGGGAAAACTGATCCGAAGCAACCAGATCGCCTATGCAAAGGCCACATGGGCGAATGCCATCAATCCGTACTTCAACGGCAATGCGAGAAAGTATCTCGCATCGGTCCCCGCGAACCAATGCGTCGCCCTTGCCAACACGTACCAGGAGGAGACTCCTGACGCGGGACCGTGGAACTGGAACGCGGCCAACAATTCCTGCGATAAGACCCGTAAGCTCAGCTGGCTCGAGAAGACCATGTGGACGATGTACGAGCAGCAGTCCGACGATACGATTGAATGGCTCAGCACGACCCGCAATACGCTCGTTGCCGCGCCGGGTACTGTGGACACGCTTCAGAATTCCATCCTTCCCATGTATGACACGTGGGACACGAACGTCAACAAATACCTCAATGTCGCCCAGGCCGTACTCGTCGTCGCGGCGGCCATCAGTCTCATGATCCTCGCGGCGCGCATCATCTGGCAAATCGGCAACGGCTCGGCTGGCATGGACGGGCATCTGCTCGGCAGGATCGGCTGGATTTTCCTAGGCGTGTTCATGGGGTCGTCCGCCGCGAGCATCGCGCTCACGTTCTTCAAACAGGCGAATATGACGCGCACCGTCGTCAACGGCGTGCCCACGGCCACGGCGGGACGGTCCACTCCTGCGCTCACGTCATGGACGCCGGGAGCTGGAACCTCGTTTTTCGTGTCCGATTGGGTACGGCTCCAGGTCGATCCGTTCCTGATCATCGCGGCTGTATGTGGTGTGATCGCAGCCGGTTTTAAGCTGATCACCACGCAAGAGGGACGTGACTTGGTCCCTTTGGGCAAGGCGTTCATGTGGTCCATGCTCACCAGCGTGTGCCTCGCGGGATTCGTCAATCTGTTCCAAGGCACTGTGGACACGTGGACGGCCGGCGTGCTCAGGAGCGCGTCCGACATGATGAAGTCGGCGTGGAGCCATAACACCCTCGCCGCATCAGAATTCTTCAATCTTGACTGGCCGATTGCATTGGTGTTGACCATCGTCATGTGGTTCTGCAATCTCATCAGCAAGGTGTTCTGCTATCTGCGTGCCGGTCTGCTGCCCATTCTGGTCGGCATCGCGCCGGTGTGGGCCGCGATGAGCTGGATGGAGACTGGACGCCAAGCGTTCGGCAAGGTCATGGGGTGGCTGTTCGCGTTCCTCATGTACAAGCCTGTAGCCGCACTCGTCATGGCGACGGGGTGCGCGATCATGACGACCGCCGGCGCCGGCGATGACAGCCAGGCCATCACCCTCATGCTCACCATCAGCGTAATCGTGCTGCTTCCCGCGATGATCAGGCTCATCGTCCCTTCCGTCGCAGGAAGCATCGGCGGCGGAGGTGTCATCCCGTCCATGCTTGGCGGAATGGCCGGTATGGGCGTCATGGCGGCCGGCGGCGTGCTCAAAGCCGGCGCAAAGGGCGTGATGGGAGCGACCGGCGCCCTGTCCGGGAAGGTGAAGCCTTCTGTTCCGAACGGCGCGAAACGTGCCGTCGGCTCCGGAGAAAACGCTGGAGCAAGTGGCATCGGATCCGGCATATCAGCGCCCGGCCGGCCCGGAAGTGAGGTGGCCAAGGGTGGCGGTGAGACCATGTTCGGTGGTTCCTCCATGCCGGACGGAACCCGTGCGGCTGGTTCCGTTCCGAAGGGTGCGGTGGGATCTTCGGCGTCGAATGGCGTGAAGACGTCCATGGCCGATGACGGGACCGGTTCCGTAGACGCGCCTTCCGGAGGAGGCATTCCTGCGGCGCCGCCATCATCCGGCTCGGGAGGCGTACGGCCGTCCTCCGTTGCGCAGCAGCCTCGGAAAGACGTTGGACGGCGGGTTAGCGAACCGTCAGCCATACAGAGGGTCCGGGCGGAGTTCGGCAGTGTTCCGGACGGAGGGCCGCACGGTGCGAACCGTTCGGGCGCACGTAAGACAAAGGAGTTCTAAATGGCTTCCAATACCACTTACGGCGATTGGATGCGTCCCATCGCCGGCGGCATTCGCAACATCGGCAGACCGTTGACGTTCGCGGGTCTTGGCGTACTCGTGGCCACGCTGATGCTGTCCATGGTTAACGTGGTTGCGGCCATCGCCACCGCGGTCGTCGGCATCGGTGTCATCGCGATACTTGCCATGCGCGACAGGGAGCACCGCAATGTGCTTGACCGTACTGTGGAGCGACGCACATGGCTCGCCGAATCAAGGAAGGGACGGGCGTTGTACCGTTCCGGCATGCTCGCCCCGGTCGAATCGGGGCAGTGCCGTCTGCCCGGCATCTTGTCGCGCGTCTCGCTCGTCGAGGCGAACGATGGGTTCGGCAACCGGCTCGCCCTGATACGTCACGGGCATACCGGCGAATATTCGCTCCCGTTCTCATGCCAGCCACAGGGCGCGTCCCTCGCCGATGACGATGTCGAGGACGCATACGTCGCCTCATGGGCCGGTCTGCTTGAGTCGTTGGGAGGCGAGATGGGAGTGGCCCAACTGTCCGTGACCGTCGATACGTCGCCCGATTCTGGCGTGCGGTTCCGCCGCAACCTCAGCAAGCGCACCGTTCAGGACGCGCCTGAACTCGCTGCAAGGGCCATGGCCCAGATCATGGACCTGTATGCGACTGGCGGCGCTTCCAGCAGCGTCATCCTCACGCTTACGTTCCGTTATGTCGACGCGCGCAACGGAAGATTCCTGGAACCAGACGAGGCGGCCCGCCGTATCGGGCAGCTCGTTCCCAATCTCATCCGCCGCATCGCAGACGCGGGAGGCGGGACCGCCCGCACGCTCACCATCGACGAGATCAGCCGCATGGTCCGTGTCGCATATGATCCGGGCGCGCAGGATTCGCTCGAGCAGACCGACGGGCGGCCGTGGATCGAATGGGAGGATGCCGGTCCGGTCGCTTGCGAGGCCGGCTGGGACCATTACCGGCATGATTCCGGTGTGAGCCGTACGTGGGAGATGTGCGACCCGCCGAAATCCAACGTGACCAGCTCTACTCTGGCGCGTCTGCTCGGTCCTCTCGCAGACTGCGACCGCAAACGCGTCACCGTCGTGTTTCATATCCTGCCTCCTGACAAGACCGCGTTCATGGCCGAGCAGAACAGGCAGAGGGCCGCCAACCAGGTCAGCCAGGAGAAACGCGCGTCCATCAGTGCTATGAGCCAGATCAACAAAGCGAACCGTCAGGCCATCGAAATCGACCGAGGTGCGGCCATCGTGTTCTTCGGACTGCTCGTGACCGCCACCGTGCGCGCCGGCGATGACGAGCGCATACGTCTCGAACAGGCCGCGCACGCCGTCGAGGGCGCCGCGGGAAGCGCGAAGATCGACCTGCGGCCATGTTATGGCGCGCAGGACACGGCGTTCGCCGCGAGTCTTCCACTCGGGCTCAATCTCAGAACCTATTCGCCGCCCAACGCGCTCACCGCGCTCTCATGAAAGGAACGCATGCCATGCGGAACACGAACACGAAAGACCGAGGCATGGATCCGGACATGCCCCTTCTGCGCCGGCATATGCCATCTCCGTCGCCGGAGCCAATCTGGAGGGGGCGGCGAGCAAGGGGCGGCGGATGGGCTGGACTGATGCCCACGGTCGACGAGTTCTTCGGCACCAGCACGCAGGTGTGCGGCGGGTTCTGGCCGTTTGTCACCGACATGGCCCTGCCCGTCGAGGGCGTGCCCATAGGACGGAGCATGGCGACCGGCGCGGGCGTGTGCTGCGATCCGATCAGTTGGTTCCGGGCCGGCATCATCGAACAGCCCAGTATGTTCGTCATGGGTCTGCCCGCAATCGGCAAATCCACGTTCGTGCGCCGCCAAGCATGGGGGATGAGCGCGCTCGGTATGAACGCGATCATCCCCGGCGATCTGAAGCCCGACTATGCCGAACTCGTCCGCCTGCTTGGCGGCCAGGTCATCCGTCTGGGCAGCGGACTTGGTTCCATCAATCCACTCGATCCCGGCGGCATCCATGACGCGCTTAAACGGCTTGCCGGCAAATCCCGCGAGGATTTGCTCGCCGACTACCATGAACGCCGTAGCGCTCTCATGGAGGTGCTGTTGACCATCAGTCGCACGGGCCGTGAGGAGGGACGCCGCACCGTATCCGACGTGGAGTCGAACATCCTCGCCACCGCGCTCAGGATTCTGTACGAGCGTACCAAGAACGATCCGGAGCCACCCGTTATTCCCGACCTGCGCGACCTTGTCAAACAGGGCACGCCGGAGATACGCGCGGCCGCCGTGTTCGACGACCCTGAGAATGATCAGGCGTATGCACGCGCCGTGCGCGATCTGCTCTCCAGCCTGCATGGGCTTGCGAATCCGATGGGACGGTTCGGACGCTTGTTCTGCGAGCAGACCACCGAACGAATCGAACTGTCCCGGCCGGTCGACTTCGACATCAGCGCCCTTGCCCAAGCCGGTGACGATGTCGTCGCCGCGGTGCTCGCCGCCACATGGTCGAGCGCGTTCGCGGCGAAGAACGCGACCGACATGATGGCCGAGGCCGGGCTGCTGCCCAGACGCAACCACGTCATCATCATGGACGAGATGCATCGTGCCCTGCGCGCCAGTCCGCTCATGGTCGACCGTCTTGATCTGCTCACCCGCCTCAACCGCCAGTGGGGCGTCGGACAGATCATGATCACCCACACGTTTGCCGATCTGCTGTGTCTGGACACCCAGGCGCAGAACAACAAGGCACGTGGTTTCGTGGAGCGCAGCAAGATCAAGGTCCTCGGGGCCTTGAGCCGCACTGAGATACAGCATTACCTGCGCGGCGAGTCCGGCCTGCCTATCAGCATGCGCGAGGAGGACATGCTGTCCGATTGGGCCACGCCCACGAATTTTGACGCGAACGCGAGCTTCAAAGGGGTGGGCAAGTTCCTCATCAAGCTCGGCGGACTGCCCGGAATCCCTGTCACCGTGCAGATGTGCGGCATCGAGCATTCCGGATTTAATGACACGAACGCGAAGTGGAACCGTCGATGATCGCCATCGTTCCCCATGCGATTACCGACACGGGGCTCGGCGTTTCAATCCGTCTCGCCATTCGCGATCTCGCCGTCGTCAACGGATACGGCGACGCGTTGTCGGTCCGTCACGTGCGCCGTGGCGCGGATGACGGGCTGGACCGGCCGCTCGATGCCGCTTCGGTCGCGATCGGCGCGCGCGGCTTCACGCTCCTGTTCTGTCCCCGCGCCGTCATGGAGCCCAATGCGTTCATCGCGCTTGTCATCGACCACGCGGGCCGGATCATCTGGCAGGAGGACACCGACCATCCCAGTTATTATGAGTCGTACGACCTTGCGCGCCGTGCATTCGCTCGTCTGCATCGTTTCGAGCGCGAAAACAGGAGACGGGTCATGACGCCGTCCCGCAGGACAAAAAAGGATGGCCAGTGAACGAGCGTGAGCAAGGCAAGGTCGTCCACATGCCCGATTTGCTCGATCCGACCTTGGATGAGCTTGAACTGCTCGCCGAATCCATAGGGGAGAAGGCCGACGGGTTCGAACTGGATATGCCTGACGGTTCGACCGCGCGCGGCTACCGCACGCCCGGCGTCCACGGTCCTCTGCCGGATGGCTGGCACGTTTACGACATCATGGAGTGCGATAGCGATCGGTGGACGCCGTACCCGAGATACGAGGACATCGATGAGGATGAGCGTGAGGATGGCGAGAACGGACGCTATGAGACCAGTTTGGCCGTCGACGACAATCCCGGACCACATTTCGTCGACCAAGGCGACCCGTTCGTCACCAGATACGATCTGACTGGCGTTGATTGGGAGTTCGACGAGGATCACTGTGGGTATGACGGTACGCAATTGTCCGACGACATCATGCGGCTCTCCATACCCGTCATATCCGAATCCGCTTGCGGCAGAGCGGATTCGATGATCCGCTGACGGAATCGAGAAGACCGGAATGCATGCGGCCGGACGCATATCCGTCCGTCTACCTCCACGTAGACATCGTGCCCTATTGCGCCGTCCATGAATGTCGACAATCGCTTTGAAGCAACGGCATGGAATGCCGTGACGGGCAGAAAGGCGGACGACATGGCGAAACGGACTATCAGCGAGACGGAATTGCGTCAGTGGATCGACGAATGGGGAGAGGAATCCCATGACGATATCCTCTCCAGCGACGACGAATCGGATATAGCCAACAGAATCCTGGAACATCATACGGGAGGCTCGTATCCGGACGATGACGACTGGGACGAGGCGTGGAAGGCGTTGCGGGACATAATCCGTCCCGCATTGAAACATGTCGACGGAGTTTTCCCGGACGGCGCGAAAGCCCTCGCACGGTACGTGCGCGAGCTTGGCCAGGGCATCGATCCCGAAACCGGTGAGGAAGCCGGACGGAGGGACGATGAGAAGCCCCGTCGCACGTCGTTCCGGATTCGTGCCATCGCCCACGCCGACCCGGTGGAGGAACCGTGTCTCGACAAGATCATCCAGGCAGCCGAAGAGGACTACCGTCATGATGTGCTCGCCGGAGGCGACACGGCGCGTATGGATTGGCTCAGCGCCGCCGCGTACGAATGGCGGCGTCTTATGCTTGAGCCGCACGCGCCGACCGACCCGGTGACGGATCCGTCCGCGTTGGCAATCATCGCGGTGGGTTTGCGGCATGCGCCCGACGCGACCCGCGCCATGATGGCCACGGATGTGCTCAGTCCCGACCTACCGGACATGCGCGAGTTGAGAGGCATCGCCACCACCGCGGAACAGGACGTCCCGGTAGTGACACTCATTCCTAACCTGATTGGGCAATGGCCCGACGCCATTCCTGACAGGGATTCGATACTCGACCGCGATCATGCGGCATGGCGCATCCTCTCGCCGATTCACATGAACGCGTCCACTCCTGTCGAGGGGCGTATCGAAGGATTGCTCTCCATGTTCGACCATGTCGAATATGACGGTTCGACGCATGGCATGGAACGTGAGCATGCCGAACGCGCGCTCCGTTTCGACCCGTCGGACCGTTTCGCCTCCGCAGCGCTGGATGCCGCAACAGGCCCGAATGAAATGACTGGCCTGGTGGAATGCTCAGACCACGTGGAAGATGGGAGGATGAAGCGATGATCGATGATCGGGGCCGCGCGTTCGACATCGAGGACGTGGAGATGAAGACCACTGCGGCATGGCGGAACGGGCCGCGGGCCTTCGACGCGGAACTGCCGGATGGACGGGTTCTCGGACATGTCATGCCTTATGAGGGCAGGTGGTTGTGGCGACTGTCGGACGATGTCGAATGGCATGATCCGGAGCCGGTCAGAGGCGGCATCGCGCGATTCATCGATCCGGATGGGCGGGAAGCGGCCATCCTGAATCTGCTGGAAGCCATCGAGACGCGGTATTCCGCATCGGGCACGGACATGGAGCGCGATATGGGCGAGGCTTTCACGGATGCGGACATCATGACGGGCGTGGAGGATGCCACGGATGCGAGCGGCGTCACGCGTTGAACGACGGAAACCTGTAGACGTCGTGTTCCGTGGTGAGACCGGTAGGGGCGCAGGATGACGTGTGGAATGCCACGGGCGTCGTGGCGTCCTTCTCTGCGATGAAAGGAAATTGATGGACGTCGATCCGAAGCTCCAAACCAATAGGGTCGCCGATCTCGGACAGACTGTCAGACCGTCCAGTCGAGCCGCGGGCGTTGCGCTGCTCACCGCGTTGGCGGTCATGTCCGTGTTCGGCATGATGTGCGCGATGTCCGGCCATGGCTTTGACATATTCGCGCTTCTGTACATTCTCTCGGGCCAATGGGAATTCACGCGCGCGCAATGGACGCTGGCCGGTTTTCTTATCGTCTTGACCGCAATACTGGCCGGATTGTGCTGGTGGCTCGTCTCGCATAAGGTCGCACCGAAGGTCACGGGAAGCGCGGACCGCACCAGGGTCGATGTGTATGCACCGGCGATGGGTCATGGCAATGCCGTTGCCAAGGTCACCAGGCAGCGTGCGGAGAAAATGGCATCCCGGCTTGTCAAGGATTTCGATCCCAAGCGCATGGAGCCAGGCTATCCGCTCGGCCGTAATATCGTTGACGGAACGCCGATGAGCACCAGCTGGGAGGACATGGCGATCGTGCTCGCCGGCCCCCGTTCCGGAAAGTCTCTGTGCTATGCGATCCCGGCGATCTGTTCGGCACCAGGACCATGCCTCGCGACTTCGAACAAGGGCGACATCCTTGATGTGACCCGGCCTGTGCGCATGCATGACCATCCTGGTGGACGGATTTGGGTGTTTGACCCGGAACGCATTGCCGAGCCGAACCGGACGCATACCACGTGGGTGTGGAATCTGATCGATTCCATCCACACCATCGCAGACGCGAAACGTATCGCCGACTGTTGGCGATACGCCTCCGGACAGCCGGCCACAGGAGGCGACGACTTCTTTCCTGGGACCGCCGCCCAGCAGCTCGCGGACTACCTGTTCGCTGCCCATCTTGGAGACAAGACCGTTTCTGACGTGTCCCGTTGGGCGTCGTCCGAACGCAATACCGAGCCTGTGACCATCCTGACCAAACATGAGGGGTATGGCGAGATCGCCAGTCGTGTCAGCAGTGTCATCGCGTTGACTCCGGAAACCCGTAGCGGCGTGTTCGGCTCGTTGCAGACCATGGTGGCGTTCCTCGCAGATCCGGACGTGATCGAATGGGTCCTTCCCCGTGAGGGGGACGGCACTCCGGAGGGCAGGGACGTGTTCGATCCGCTCGCCTTTGCTACCAGCGAGGGGGACACGCTCTATCTGCTGTCCGCGCAGGGCCGTCCTTCGACCGCGTTGACGGCGAGCCTGACCGCGGTGGTCGCGTTCACCGCGTTTCAATACGCGCAGGCAGAATGCGCGGACAACAGCCGGCGTCTACCTAGACCGATGTGCTGTGTGCTCGATGAGGCCGCGAACATCTGCCGGTGGCCCGAATTGGCCGATGTGTACTCGTATTTCGGGTCCGCCGGCATACCGATCATGACGATCTGGCAGAACCCAGATCAGGGCAAAGCCGCGTTCGGCGAGACGAACTTCGGTAGCCTGTTCAACAACGCGAACATCCTTGTCTACTTGGGTGGCATCAAGGATGCGAAATGGCTTGGCGAGATCAGTAGCCTCGTTGGCCAGAGGGAGATTGTCCGGGGCAGCCTCAATATCGACGGGCGGGGGAGACGCAGCGTGAACAATAGCATCCAGAAGGAGAACATCCTGGATGTGTCCGACTTGGCCGAATGGCCTGTCGGCCGGGCGCTCGTACTCGCCTCGCAGTGCCGTGCACAGATTGACCGGACCATGCCGTGGACCGAAAACCATGTCTGGAACGACATCATCCGCAGAGCCGCATGACATGGGCTTCGGATCATTCATCGAAAGGTTGAGCATGGCGTTCCATAGAAATCCTTCAAAAGACAAAGAGTTCCAAACAATCCGCAAGGCGATGGTCTTTCCGCCGAACTTGTCGGCCGATGCGCCGGCAGCTCCTGTTCCACTTCCGTGGTCGGATGCGCTTCCGCCAGAGCCGCCTGCTCCACCGCAAACGGCTTCCGGAAACGTGCGGGTCGAAGAACTGACCATCGAGGATGGGCCGGAGCTAGAACGCGCGGTCGCTGCCACATTTGCCGTAGATGGGGTTAAGGACGCGACCAGATACGGGTTGACCATTCCTTTTCTCCGTTGGCTTATCGCCTACAAGGCCGAGCTCACGGCAGAGGATTTCGCCGTCGTCTCGCGGGAAGATCTGATCCAGGTCGAACGGAAGCGGACGGATGCGAGACGACATTCGTCGAACTCCGCATATCGTCCGCGGCCTTCCCAGATCGGCATCGAGCGGGAGCCGAATTCGAATCCAAAGATTTTCGATGCCACGACAGTCGATTCCGAGGGCCGAACTTCCATCGCCACTATTCAGAATGGAGGTGAGCCTGCGGATGGAAACGGGATCGACGATGTCCTATCCACACCGGAATCAAGGGAGATAGGTGACGACCAGGCCGAACGGGAGGCTCTGGTCGGCCAATTCGGCGCACGCACGCAAATGCGTGACACGTACTATCCGAACCTCGCTTGTTTCGTGGAACTGCATGTCGCGAACATGTGGCCCTACCAACAGGGCGTGATGACGAAGTTCCTATGGGTACCGGACTGGTGGCGCTATCCGCCGCTCATCTACCAGCTTGACGCGCTGTGGCGTGCCTACGAGAACGCGCGACGGCAACCGGGACAGATGATGATATTCAGCATCCAGGCGTTCGGTCTGCTCGACCGCGTGTTCAACAAGGACACCGGTCTCGTCGCCTCTCTTGGCATCGACGAGACCGAGCACACGACCGGCCCGAACGAACCACTTCCATGTATCCGGCCTCCTAGGGGCTGGCGGCGCAAGGCCATGGAACCGCTGCGTCCAATCCGACCTAAGGACATGGATGAACCGATACCCACCGTGGAGATGGAAAAACAATCACACCGCATGATACCGAAGATGCGCTCGTCCAGTAGGAATCAACGAAAACAACAGGAAGGAAATCGATGATGTCAGCGATGGATCCTGATGACGCACTCGACCAGCTGCTTAACAACACATGGAGCAACATGGCCCAGCAGTTAGGCATGCTGCATCGTTCCCTGAGCGCGGACGCCCAGCAGCATCGGAGGGAACGTAGGGCGGAGCGGATGCAACAAAATCGGCTTCAGGCTGCGGAAATCAAAGAGATGGAGCTGCAACGCACACGTCTGTTGTCTTGGGAGAGCGCCCATCGACGTGAATTGAACAATGGTTTCGAAAGTGTACTGAACGCGACCGTACTCGGTAAAAAAGGTTGTTCACCGTTAAGCGACACCAGTCTGCTGAAGGCTTGGAATATCAGCGACATGCTCGTGGGGACGGATCCAGGATACGCAGCCCAGCTCAACCGTGCGCGGAATCTTATGAATGCGGAATGGTCGAAACGCCATCCTGGCGAGACGATTGAACAACATGCGGACCGAGTCACGCGCAACGTGACTATCGCATATGCGGCTCGTACGCCCGCATTGGAGGATACGCTCGCCGCGTTTGAGAAGGCCGGATTCACTGTCTCCTTGGATCGGCAGGAGCTGTCCCCAAATGAGTTCGAGGCCCTGCATGACGGTGAAACATTTCGGGTCGAACCGGAGTTCGGCGAGGGTTGGAACGGGCAGAGGAACGACCTGATCGCCGAGTGTGTGATGATGCAAGCCGTCGTGTCCGTCGATGAGGCAGGACAACAGATCAGCTATTTACGCGATGCTGGACTGCCGGAATCATCTGGTGGCGACAACCGCAGCGAAGGCAATGAGCCCTCCAGCTTGTTCGAGGGATCCATGAACGAAAACGAAAATGCGGCTCTCCTTTCCGACCTGCCGCTCCCATCCGAATCCAATATGGAAAAACCGGATAAGACTGCTAGCGCCATGATTGTTTCCTCTTCCGAAGTCGGACCCACGGAGAGGAGAAGAGAAGAAGTCGTCGAGGTCAAAACCGGGGGAGACCTATCCGCCACCAGGATAGAGACCGTTGATGATGGAACCAATCTGGTTGACCTGTATGAAGCAGAGGAATGGAATGGTCCAGATATGTTTGGCGAATATAGTCCCAAGCAGGAGGCGTCAATGATGGGTAGTAATTCACCAATGCCGGCAGGGAACATCGCGTTACCGGACATTCGCACTCTCAAACATTCAGATAATCGATAATAGGTTATATGTTTCTTATATAAATTCTATATAAGAAACATATAACCTCCATACAACATCACTTCATCCGCCGACCCACAATCAAAAACAGTCAAATCGACTTCCTCGCACCACCCCAAAAATATCCTTGCGAACACATACCCAAGCCCCGCTTAAGTGTTGTTACCAAAAAGTGATACAACGTTTATTTTGCCGGCAAAATCAACAGAGAACATAGAAAGCGCCCCGTAAACACGAATCCAGAACACACCTCGGATATAGAGACCACTTCATCACATGAGGCAAACCACGGCGAGAGTCGCAGTGAATCCGCCGCTCAAAATAAACCCGCAAATCAATTCCCGATGACCCCAAGAAGGGGATGCTACAGTCCAAAAAACTATATAATAGTTATATATATCTTATATAACTATTATATAGTTATGCAGATATGTCACATCAACGCAACCGATTAGCGACAATAAAAAGGTCCCGCATTATCTAAAGTGTTGTACCCTCAATAGTCACAACGCTTATTTTCAATAGAAGCTAAGCGTTGTAAAAGAACCAGATACATCACTTATTTTTGCGGCGGCCAAAAATGCAATCATCCCAAAGTTGCCGAACCATGGAACTCGCGGTTTCGATGGTCGTACAGACAAAACGGGCATTCATCCTGGGGTGATATACCTTCCAGATGGTCTCTGGCAAGACCGACATCGAACAGAGACTGGCTGGTGAAGACTTTTCCCCATCCAGTGATGTTCTGCCAGAATCCCTCATCATCAGATTTCCCGCTAACGAGAGAGCACGAATGAGATGATGATGCGCGCCTAGCAAATTCCTCGTTACGTTCTTTTTTCCTGGTCTCGGCAAGAGTGGGCACATGCGTGGAGGAAGGGAACAGGGTAACACCATTGCTGTCGCTGACTGTCAAATCAAGACCATCCCATGCATCCCTCACATGAACCAAAGCAGCTTTAAATGTCTGCTTGAATTTTTTCATGGTCTGAGCGGAGCTTCCGAATTGTCCGCGAAGCTGTTCCCAAGTCACCAGTGATGGCTGACGCAGATAGGACATCCTTCGATTGAGCCACAGGTAGATATCCAAAGAGAGGGGAGACTTGATCTTGTTCAGTTCGCGAAGGACCCTGAAATCAACAGGTACCGGATTCTCCTTGACCACCTTTTTCACAAACATTTCGGAGAACTGAATCCAGCATTCCTTATCCTCGGGATGCTGAGCCCATTCCTCTGCATCCACCCACGGAACATGCCAGGCCTCGGCGACGACGAATTGGCCTCCCGAATCAATCTGGTCCTCGCCAAGATTTGTGATTGTGTATGCGGTTCTGAGCCAGTAGTTGAATTGATTGCGTAAACGTCTATACTGATTTCCTCCCCGCGTAATGCCTAAGCGGTGTTCTGCAAATTCGTAAAAACTTTTTCCGATGACCCATTTACGGCTGGAGGTATCCCAACTGGAATCGTTGGTCAATATGAGAGTGGCGACAATGGCGTCAAGATTACGCGGCAGCTTGCCATAAGGCATGCATTCACCGAGAGCGGTGAAGGTCACCTCGACATTGCCATTCCGTTTTACGATTTTACGTTCCGGGGTTTTCTTCAATGGAAGAGAAACAATGGAGGAGATACGTGATATGTACCCGGTATCAGCATCGAAGCGGGAGACTTCCTTTTTGGGCATATCTTTTACCTCTGGACTTTGGCGAAACGGCGGCATGGGGTGTTGTTATTTAGGTACCACTGTAATGCATAGTGGTGTCATTCGGGTACCAAACCGTATGAATAGTGTCATTCTGGTACCAAAGCATTGTCATTTGAGTACCAAATCATGTCTTCTAGGTACCGCTTGGAGCATCTCCCCGTCATCTGATTTCATTGGTGGCGATGTCTCCTCCCCCTAGATTGCTCCGTGTCTTCTAGGTACCATTCCAATACGCGTCGAAGTCCATTTTCCTTAGAAAACATTGGGATTCACCACCAAAACCGAAGGGAAAAGGACATTTCGTGTCTTCTAGGTACCAGCTCGTGTCTTCTCGGTACCACCAGAATCCGCGCCGAAGGTCAATTCCCCCTAGAAAACATTGGGATTCACCACCAAAACCGAAGGGAAAACAGCATTTCGTGTCTTTTGAGTACCAATGTGTCTTCTAGGTACCATTTCGTGTCTTCTAGGTACCATTTCGTGTCTTTTGAGTACTTGAATACCCTCGGAGCTCTACTGTCGCAAGGATTTGAGGGGAATCCCCTATATACCTATATACCTATACTAGAAAATAGATTCGTGTCTTCTGGGTACCAGCTGTAGATTGGTCAGACACCTTGTATCTATTCTAAATGTTGTATCTAAATTAACCACAACATTTATCTTGTCTGTTTCACCACATCATTTTTCAAGAAAGTCAACTGGATCACACTGGAGAGCTTCCGACAAACGTCTGGCAGTATCTAGCCTCATGCCGGAGGTAGAGCGGTAGCCGGTCTCGAACCAAGAAATATTTGGTTGAGGAATTCCCGTCATTTCAGACAGCTCACTTTGCGTATAGCCACGAGTCCTACGAATCTCTCTCAATCCGTCTTCAGCACAATGAATTCCGCCTCGCCATCCGCTATCGGGGTGTAAATCTAAAACATTGCAATGCAACGCTTTGGATATCTGGCAAGCAGTGTCCAAATGCATGTTGCGTACACTTTCGGGATTACCTTCAAACATGGCAAGACGTTCATGATCAACGCCGGAAAGATTGGCTAGTTGCTCTAGTGAAAGCCCTTTCTCGAGCCTTATCTCTTGCATCCCCATAAGCAACGCCTCCATGCCATTCCCTCCCTTCAAATTATCACTAGGTTTTCTCCCACCCTCCATTCGGCCTACCGGAGAGAGAGGTTCTTTTCCCGATAGTCTGCTGTGAATTCAGGCTTGAATTCCACGCGACCCACAGAATAACAGAACGCCCTCAACGAACTACTTTGCATGATTCTGTCTTATTTGCAACCTAGCTGGTTACAAACCGCATGAAAAAGCCAGATATGGAAAGATACATTTTCAACGAAAGAACTTTCCGACACGCCGAGGGAACCGTTGCGCGGCAACGCCTCACGCCATACGCGCGGGACGCCGATTTGCGTGGACGGGCGGGAACGTGTAAATTAATCCCTTGCTGCCGCTCAGCGAGTGGTCCGGTTCACTCCGGATTGCGAGGTGGGTGAGTGGTGGTGGTTTGAGAACTCAAGAGCGTATTTGTACTACTTCTTTATAGTCAATGATTGCCAGTTCGTTGCCGGCCACGCTGACGCGTGGTGCCGAGGGATCGGTCAAACGGCGGCGAGGTTTTTGTGCGATGCGCCTTTCCTTATAAGGCGATCGTCAATTTTCTTATTTTGAGAGTCATTCAATTGGTTCTCTTCATGAAGTTTTTTGTGGAGGGTTCGATTCTGGCTCAGGATGAACGCTGGCGGCGTGCTTAACACATGCAAGTCGAACGGGATCGGCTGGAGCTTGCTCCGGCCGTGAGAGTGGCGAACGGGTGAGTAATGCGTGACCGACCTGCCCCATACACCGGAATAGCTCCTGGAAACGGGTGGTAATGCCGGATGCTCCAGTTGGATGCATGTCCTTCTGGGAAAGATTCTATCGGTATGGGATGGGGTCGCGTCCTATCAGCTTGATGGCGGGGTAACGGCCCACCATGGCTTCGACGGGTAGCCGGCCTGAGAGGGCGACCGGCCACATTGGGACTGAGATACGGCCCAGACTCCTACGGGAGGCAGCAGTGGGGAATATTGCACAATGGGCGCAAGCCTGATGCAGCGACGCCGCGTGCGGGATGACGGCCTTCGGGTTGTAAACCGCTTTTGACTGGGAGCAAGCCCTTCGGGGTGAGTGTACCTTTCGAATAAGCACCGGCTAACTACGTGCCAGCAGCCGCGGTAATACGTAGGGTGCAAGCGTTATCCGGAATTATTGGGCGTAAAGGGCTCGTAGGCGGTTCGTCGCGTCCGGTGTGAAAGTCCATCGCTTAACGGTGGATCCGCGCCGGGTACGGGCGGGCTTGAGTGCGGTAGGGGAGACTGGAATTCCCGGTGTAACGGTGGAATGTGTAGATATCGGGAAGAACACCAATGGCGAAGGCAGGTCTCTGGGCCGTCACTGACGCTGAGGAGCGAAAGCGTGGGGAGCGAACAGGATTAGATACCCTGGTAGTCCACGCCGTAAACGGTGGATGCTGGATGTGGGGACCATTCCACGGTCTCCGTGTCGGAGCCAACGCGTTAAGCATCCCGCCTGGGGAGTACGGCCGCAAGGCTAAAACTCAAAGAAATTGACGGGGGCCCGCACAAGCGGCGGAGCATGCGGATTAATTCGATGCAACGCGAAGAACCTTACCTGGGCTTGACATGTTCCCGACAGCCCCAGAGATGGGGCCTCCCTTCGGGGCGGGTTCACAGGTGGTGCATGGTCGTCGTCAGCTCGTGTCGTGAGATGTTGGGTTAAGTCCCGCAACGAGCGCAACCCTCGCCCTGTGTTGCCAGCACGTCGTGGTGGGAACTCACGGGGGACCGCCGGGGTCAACTCGGAGGAAGGTGGGGATGACGTCAGATCATCATGCCCCTTACGTCCAGGGCTTCACGCATGCTACAATGGCCGGTACAACGGGATGCGACCTCGTGAGGGGGAGCGGATCCCTTAAAACCGGTCTCAGTTCGGATTGGAGTCTGCAACCCGACTCCATGAAGGCGGAGTCGCTAGTAATCGCGGATCAGCAACGCCGCGGTGAATGCGTTCCCGGGCCTTGTACACACCGCCCGTCAAGTCATGAAAGTGGGTAGCACCCGAAGCCGGTGGCCCAACCTTTTTGGGGGGAGCCGTCTAAGGTGAGACTCGTGATTGGGACTAAGTCGTAACAAGGTAGCCGTACCGGAAGGTGCGGCTGGATCACCTCCTTTCTACGGAGAATACAGTCCATGTTTTTGGACAGTGTGAGCCACATGGGCGCCGGCAGTCGGCGTCGTTGTTGTGGATGCTGGTGTGGAAGAGATCAATGGCTTGGATGGGATTCGTCCCGTCCGGGAGTGGTATGGGTATGCTTTTGGGCTCCCGGACCGCCACCCCACGGGTTTTCTGTGGCGCGGTTCGATGCCCATGCGTGGTGGCCGGTCCTGGGTGGCTGGTCGGATCGTGTGGCGCGTGGTGGTTTGAGAACTGGATAGTGGACGCGAGCAAGAGAAACTGAAAGAACGTTTCTTTTTGCTTATCGCGATTTCGCCAAACTCTTCAATTGAGTTTGGTTTCGAGATCGATCGTTTTGTGATCATTTTAGTGTTAAGATTTGTCGTCTGGCGATCTTGCTATCAGGAAACCCGCGGGTGGGACGATGGTTTTGCTGTTGTGCCGCTTGCGAGGGCGTATGGTGGATGCCTTGGCAGACAGTACCGATGAAGGACGTTTGAGGATGCGATAATCCTAGGGGAGCCTCCAACATGGCTTTGATCCTAGGGTCTCCGAATGGGGGAACCCGCCGGCCGTCATGGGCCGGCACCGCCTATGGGCGGGGGGTACGCAGGGAAGTGAAACATCTCAGTACCTGCAGGAAGGGATACTCCGTGAGTAGTGGCGAGCGAAAGCGGATCAGACCAAACCGGTTGCGCGTGATACCCGTCGGGGGTTGCGTTGCCGGTGTTGTGGGATCACGTGTCCCGGTTCCGACGGGCCGGGCGGGAGTCATAAAACGGCTTGCCAGGGGAACAGGCTTGAAGGCCTGGCCGTAGAGGGTGCCAGCCCCGTACCTGGACGTGAGCCGTCTTCCGATCGTGTTGTCCCAAGTAGCGCGGGCCTCGTGGAATCCCGCGTGAATCAGCCCAGACCGTTGGGTAAGTCTAAGCATACCTGTCTGACCGATAGCGTACCAGTACCGTGAGGGAAAGGTGAAAAGCACCCCGGGAGGGGAGTGAAACAGTTCCTGAAACCGTGCGCCCACAAACCGTCGGAGCCTCCCTGGTGGGGTGACGGCGTGCCTATCGAAAAATGAGTCTGCGAGTCAGTGGCGGGTGGCGAGCATAAGCCGTGTGGCGTATGCGTAGCGAAAGCGAGTCCGAATAGGGCGTTTTCAGTCGCTTGTCCTGGACCCGAAGCGGGATGATCTAGCCCTGGGCAGGTTGAAGCGCGGGTAAGACCGCGTGGAGGACCGAACCCACCTGGGTTGAAAACCGGGGGGATGACCTGGGGCTAGGGGTGAAAGGCCAATCAAATTCCGTGATAGCTGGTTCTCTCCGAAATGCATTTAGGTGCAGCGTCGGTCGATTGCGTCGCGGGGGTAGAGCTACCGGATGCTTGCGGGCCCTTGTTGGGTACCAACAGCAGCCGAACTCCGAATACCGTTGACGTGTATTCCGGCAGTGAGTCGGCGGGGGATAAGCTCCGTCGTCGAGAGGGAGACAGCCCAGACCGTCGTCTAAGGTCCCGAAGCGTGTGCTAAGTGGGAAAGGATGTGGAGTCGCATAGACAGCCAGGAGGTTGGCTCAGAAGCAGCCATCCTTGAAAGAGTGCGTAACAGCTCACTGGTCTAGTGGTTCCGCGCCGACAATGTAGCGGGGCTCAAGCACACCACCGAAGACGCGGCAGCAATCTTCATGGTTGCTGGGTAGGAGAGCGTCCTGCGAGGGGCGAAGCGGCGGTGGAAACCGGCCGTGGACTTCGTGGGAGTGAGAATGCAGACATGAGTAGCGAGAGACGGGTGAGGATCCCGTCCGCTGGATGACCAAGGGTTCCGGGGCCACGTTCGTCGTCCCCGGGTGAGTCGGGTCCTAAGGCGAGGCCGACAGGCGTAGTCGAATGGATGAACGGGTGGATATTCCCGTACCGACCATGGACCGGCAAAACCGAGACGGTGAGTACTAACCTCCGCCTCGTGGTGGTTCCTTCCTTCGGGTTGGTATCGCCGCGTGGTGTTGGGAGCGTAGCCGCAGTAGGTCAGCGCAGGGGTGACACGGAATGGGAGCCGGCCGCGGAGGTGGTTTTCCGTGGTCAAGCACGCAGCCAGTCATGTAGGCAAATCCGCATGGCATGCATGGCGAGGTGTGATGATGGGAGCCGTTATGGTTCGATATCCGGTTGTCCAGGCCGTCGAGAAAAGCCTCGGCGTGAGGGCTATGGCCGCCCGTACCCCAAACCGACACTGGTGGTCAGGTAGAGAATACCAAGGCGATCGAGCGAATCCTGGTCAAGGAACTCGGCAAATCACTCCCGTGCCTTCGGTATAAGGGAGACCCACTGGGGTGAAGGACCTTGCGTCCGGAGCTTTGGTGGGTGGCACAGACCAGGGGGTAGCGACTGTTTACCAAAAACACAGGTGCATGCGAAGGCGAAAGCCGCTGTATATGCACTGACGCCTGCCCGGTGCCGGAAGGTTAAGAGGATCCGTCAATCCCTTCGGGGACGAAGCGGTGAATTCAAGCCCCGGTAAACGGCGGTGGTAACTATAACCATCCTAAGGTAGCGAAATTCCTTGTCGGGTAAGTTCCGACCTGCACGAATGGCGTAACGACTTCCCCACTGTCTCGACCAGGAGCTCGGCGAAATTGCAGTACGAGTAAAGATGCTCGTTAAGCGCAGAAGGACGAAAAGACCCCGGGACCTTTACTATACCTTGGTATTGGCGTTAGGCGCGGATTGTGTAGCATAGGCGGGAGGCTTCGAAGCGGGTGCGCCAGCATTCGTGGAGCCGCAAGGTGAAATACCGCTCTGTTCTCGTTTGACGTCTAACCTCGACAAGTCATCCTTGTCAGGGACAGTGCCTGGCGGGTAGTTCAACTGGGGCGGTTGCCTCCCAAAGAGTAACGGAGGCGCTCAAAGGTCCGCTCAGCCCGGTTGGCAATCGGGTGTCGAGTGTAATCGCACAAGCGGGCTTGACTGCGAGGACGACGGTCCGAGCAGGGACGAAAGTCGGAGATAGTGATCCGGTGCCGGCGCACGGGCGCGGCATCGCTCAACGGATAAAAGGTACCCCGGGGATAACAGGCTGATCATTCCCAAGAGTCCATATCGACGGGATGGTTTGGCACCTCGATGTCGGCTCGTCGCATCCTGGGGCTGGAGCAGGTCCCAAGGGTTCGGCTGTTCGCCGATTAAAGCGGCACGCGAGCTGGGTTCAGAACGTCGTGAGACAGTTTGGTCTCTATCCTCTGCGCTCGTTGGAATCCTGAGGAGGCCTGCCCATAGTACGAGAGGACCTGGGTGGACGAACCTCTGGTATGCCGGTTGTCGCGCCAGCGGCACGGCCGGTTGGCTACGTTCGGGAGGGATAACCGCTGAAAGCATCTAAGCGGGAAGCCTGCTCCAAGATTAGGATTCCGTACGGTCTTGAACTGTTGTAGCCCGCATGTTGAACACGTGTTTGATAGGCCGGAGGTGGAAGCCCCGTGAGGGGTGGAGCCGACCGGTACTAACGGGCGACGGCGACATAACATTCCGATCCTTTTGCGGGATTGGTTCCGCGTCTTTCCTGTGCTGGATCGTCCTGGACGGCAATATGCGTTGGGATGGTCACTGAACGATACAACGGTAGGCTTTGCCTCGCGTCCGCTAGCCGGTTCCCAGACCGCCACACGATAATTGAATGGCCGGAATGGCCGCCATGTTTTGGTTGTCGTTCCGTGATCGCGGTTTTGCGGTGGTCATAGCCCTGGTGAGACGCCCGGTCCCATTCCGAACCCGGTAGCTAAGGCCAGGCGCGGCGATGGTACTGCACTCGAGAGGGTGTGGGAGAGTAGCACGCCGCCGCTTCAAACGTATCGGGCCTCCCGGTCGAGCCTTTGGCTCCCGGGAGGCCCCTTTTTTATCCTCTCTTTTCGGGCTTCCCGGCGGGCGTCGCTCCGGGAACCCCCATTTTTTTCATCACCTCCCGGGCCTCCCGGCAACGCCTTTCGGGCTCGTCGAAGGTCCTTATCCGGAGTCTCCACCGGATGTCCGCTTTGAGAACCACTTTTCTCTTTGATATTTTTTGATTTGAGATTGTGTTGTGGCACCATGGATACACCATAGGAATCATGTGCCAAGGGGATAGCTATGTTTCTTCTTCCAGATCAGCAACTCAGACGTGTCAATCGAGTGATGCGGCAACGACTTGTGCCATATGTGCACGAAACATTATCGCATTGTCAGTTACGCGCTTTCGCCGATGAAGGCGAACCCGAACAGAGCGCCGACTTTCTTGCACGTGTCAGGGAAAACAAAGTGGATTTTCTCGACTTCATGGTTCCTGGTGCCTGGGGCACGATATGGGGTACCACATGGTTCGAGGTTCGTGGACGTATCGACCGTGAGTCGGTCAAAGGCAGAGCCGTCGAACTGGTTGTAGATCTGGGATGGAAACGACATCGTGGCCCGGGCTTCCAAGCGGAAGGATTATGCTATCGCCCTGACGGCAGCGTCATCAAAGCGGTGAATCCAGACAATTGCTGGATTCCGCTTATCGATGCCAATGGCGTGGCGAATGTGGAGCTTGATGATGCCGGTCGTTTCACGGTATATGTCGAGGCCGCATCGAATCCACTGGTCGAAGCTGACCTGCCATTCGCGCCGATGAATCTGGGGGAGCGTGCCGACGGTCGTCCATCCGACTATGTGCTCACCACAATGGACGTGTGCGCTTTCAACCAAAACGTGTTCGACTATCTGATGGACTTGGAAACCGTCACCTCGCTGATGAGGGAACTCAAGGATGATGATCCTCGATATTGGCAGCTGGCCAAAGCGCTGCAACGATCACTCAACACATATGACGAGCGTGATATCGCCGGAACTCTGGAGCCAGCCAAGGAAAAGCTTGCCGGGGTATTATCCGAACCCGCATATTCCAGCGTCATCCATCATGTCGCGGTCGGCCATGCGCATATCGATTCCGCATGGCTGTGGCCCGTGCGCGAAACCCACCGTAAAGTGGCCCGCACGGTGTCCAACGTGCTTGCCCTGATGGACGAGGATCCGGATTTCACGTACGCGATGAGTTCCGCCCAACAGTATGCGTGGCTGGAACAGGAACATCCAGACCTGTTCGCGCGCATGCTGCAGCGCATCAAGGAAGGACGATTCATTCCCGTCGGCGGAATGTGGGTCGAATCCGATAACATGCTGCCCACAGGTGAGTCGCTGATCCGCCAGATCACGTTCGGCATGCGTTACTTCCGTGAGCATCTTGGCGTGGAACCAAAAGGACTGTGGCTTCCCGACAGTTTCGGTTATTGCGGGGCATGGCCGCAAATCGCACGTCGTGCCGGTTTCGAATGGTTCCTCACACAGAAGATCTCATGGAACGACACCACGAAATTCCCCCACCATTCCTTCGAATGGGAAGGCATCGACGGATCGCGAATCCTTACGCACTTCCCGCCGTCGGACACGTACGGCTCGACCGTAAGTATGCAGGAACTGCAGTATTCCCAGCGCAACTTCCTTGACAAGGACCTGTCGCGCAACGCCATACTGCTGTACGGATACAGCGATGGTGGCGGCGGTCCCACCCGCGAAATGGTCGCACGTATCCGCAGGGACCATGATCTTGCCGGCGCTCCGAGCATCGATTTCGGCACTCCGGACGAACTGTTCGACCGCGTCCGACACGATATCGTCGATGAGGCTCCGGACGAAACCCCGGTTTTCAAGGGTGAACTGTATCTGGAACTGCATCGCGCCACACTGACATCGCAACAGGAAATGAAACGCGGATGCAGGCGGGAAGAAAACCTGCTGAGAACAACGGAATATCTGTGCGCCGCAGCCAGCGTGTTCAACCCAAAATACCGATATCCACGTGAGGAACTTGACGGTATCTGGAAAACGCTCCTGCTGAACCAATTCCACGACATTCTTCCCGGATCGGCGATCGCATGGGTGCATCGGCAGGCACGTGCGGACTACGTGCGCGACATCACAAGACTGCGTGATATCGCCGCTGAAGCGGGTGCTTCCATCGCATCGGCGCGGGATGATGCCGACATGCGATCGAACGCGGCCATCGTCCCATATACGGCAAAGAATGGCGATTCGTGGATTGCTCGCACCGCGGCAGTGGGAACGCAGGATGATGACGCGAACGGCACCGACGCGGTCGCCGATGAATCCACCATCGCAACGACATGTGACGACGGTCGAATCATACTTGACAACGGTTTGCTACGTGCCATCATCGCACCAGACGGTACGGTCCGTTCACTGATCGACCTTGATAATGGACACGAACTGGTGCCCGACGGCAGTGGAATCGGGCATTACGAGCTTCTCCGCGACGAGCCATACGAGTGGGACGCATGGGACATCCAGCGCGATGCCTTCCTCAGCGCCGAAGGCATCGATGACTCGCATGTGGAACGAGTGACGGAGACAAAACGCGGCGGAGCCACCGTGCACGTGTCCAGCACCGCCGACGGGGTGTCCATCGATGCCTGCATTACATTGCGGCCAAAGTCGAAAAGCCTTGAATTCCGGACCAAAGTGGATTGGCGGGCATCCGAACGATTCCTCAAAGTCGACATTCCCATGGCTATCCAGGCCGACCGGGCGCAGTACGAATGCCAGTACGGCATGGTGGAACGGCCCATTCAGAAGAACACACGTTCCGACGAGGCGAAATACGAAAGCTGCACGCACCGGTTCGTACGCGTCGCCGATGCCGGCTATGCGGCTGCGGTCGTCAACGCCAGCACCTACGGTTCCGACGTTTCGCCGATTCACCGGAACACGGCTTCCGGGCCGGTGCGTGGCACGATGATTCGACTTTCGTTGCTGTCGTCCCCGCTATACCCCGATCCGAACACTGACAAGGGCGTGCATGAGTTCGCGTGGAACGTTGTGGCGGATGCCAGTATGCCGGCTGTGCTTGACGAGGCGAACCGTCTCAACGCGGCCGTGCTGCCTGCCGTGCCGGCGTTCGATCCGCTGGCGCAGCTCAACCCGGTGGATGGCGTCATGGTGCTTGACTGGGTCAAGCTTGCCGATGACGGTTCCGGAGATCTGATACTGCGCGTCTATGAGGCGGTCGGCGGCGAAGCCCATGCGAGACTTGCCGTCAACGCCGCTTTGGGGAAGGCCACGGTACGCGAGTGTTCCATTATGGAGGATGCGCGGCTGGATGCCGAATTGCCCGCGGCTTTTGCCGACGGTGATCCGTCCGTGGCAAGAACGGCGCAAGGAGCGATGCTGAGCCTGCATCCGTTCCAATTGGCCACGTTGCGCGTCAGTTGTGGAAGCGATGGTGGAAATACTGATGGGAATGAGAGTGGAAGCCTGCGATAGATGAGAAACTGGCGGCGGATGTGCTGAGCCGTGCGCCGCCTATTCCTTGGCTTGAGTCCACGCCTGAAGCTTCATACGATTGAGCTCGGTGTTGGGATCGTACGTGTCATCCAACCGCTCCTGATACATCGCGACCAGTTCTCCGCCGCGGCCCAACGCCTCCAAAGCGGCCTCACGAATCGACTCCCATTCGTACGGCACCACTTCCTCGGGGAACATGACCGTGCACTGGTTCGGTGCGTCACGCTCCACCAGATCGACGAAATTCAGCAGATCCTGCCACCGTTCGGCAGCGATCAGCCGCGCCGCGTACGCGTCGGCAAGCGGCTCGGACGTATGGTTGTCGCGCAGGAAACGATCGGCCTCCTCGGCATCGCCACTGATCCGCATCAGATCGTGCCGCAGGAACTGCACGGCATGGTCGAACTGGTTTTGCGCGGTCTGCGCAAGCTGCTGTTTGGACAGGAATGATGGGTCAAGCATGGCGAGATCGTTCAGTTCCTCGGGGGAGAGGGTGGGCGAACCGCCGGTAGTGGAATCGCCGGCAGCGCCCGTGGAATGCGTGATCGAGTTCGCGGTATCCGCGCCGTCCGCAGCGTCTGTACTATTCGTGCTATGCGCACTGTCCGCGTCAGAGGACGTATCACGAAGGTCATGCGATTGCGTTGCGGTGGCGTCGCGTGCACCCGTATCGCCCGTAACATCACTGTCGATACTGCCGACGCTGTTCATAGTGTCGCCAGTCGTGCTGCTTGCATCGCCATTACCGGACTTCGCTGCGAAATCACGCATCGCGGCAATGCCCTTGTTCAACGCGTCATAGGCGAACATGCGCGTATCATCCCATTGCGCGAACGACAGTCCGCAAGACAGCAGCTCCACCATCTGCATGGCGTTGAGCCGGAAATCCTCATTGCACGCCACCTGCGTGATCATGCGCAACGCCTGCTCGCCCGTCATCGGATCGGCGTTGCAGGCCACGGCATCCATGTACACGCGTACGGTCTGAATCAGATCTTTCAGGTAGTCGAAACCCTCGTTGTCACGGTCGGCCACATTGCCGACGAACCTTGCGGTCATCTCCACAGCTTTGGCGAGATTGCCGACCGCGTCAAGCCATCGCGTGCTGATCACCGCGTTGCCGACCACCGCGTCCACGCCGGACAGCGCCTGCGAATCGATCGAAAACGTCGGCATATCGATGCGTGGAATCTCCACGCCCGTATCGGTACGTTCCGCGGTAGGCACCATGGAGGCGAGGGCGTCGAAATACCATTGCATGGGCATGGTGATGACCACGTCCGCGTCGGAAAGATTGGCGACCGGCACATCGTTACGTTGGTCGGAACCTTCTCGACTGGCTTCGCGTATCATGTGGTTCCACAGGAAGGTCGGTCCGTCGAATTCGTTGGAACTGAGCCATCCGTTGTTGACGTAATCGGTGAGATCGTCGGCATCCTGCCTGCGATTGAAGCTGCCCTGTCCAGAATCCATTGCATGCCTTTCCATTGCGCATCTAGGTGAGGCGGTGTTGTGGTTGAATATGTCTTATCAGTTCGCTACTGACGCCCAAGCCTATAGCATGATATGGCGCTCGTGCCGAAAGTTCCAGTTTCGATGCATGAAACATTCTGTGAAACACTTCTGCGCGCTTATTATGAGCTCTTGGTTGTGATTGCGATTCGTGCCGTTGCCGCTGTCTCCGTGATTCGAGATAAGTTGGGTGTCCTGGCCGGTAGAATTGCGATTGTTGTTGCATACGTCACGTAGTCGTGGCGTATTCCGTGGACTTAGGCGGGTCCATAAAGGCCCGTTATGGTCAGGTAAGAAAGAGAATTACCTATGAAGGTTGCAAGTGGCAATGTCTTGTGGCGGCAGCGTAAGCGTAATTGGTGCCGTACGCCATTCACATTCACCGTATACACGCTTACCGATCGGGAATTGAGCGTCAAAACCGGTATCTTGAATGAGAGATTCAACCTGATCAAGCTGTTTCGTATCGTTGACATCAGTGTGGAGCGTACGTTCCTGCAGCGTATTTTCGGTATGAGCACGCTTGTGCTGGATACGCGTGACCAGTCGTCTGGCAACGGCGTGGTGGCACTGAAGAACGTGATTAACGGTTTCGAGGTGCGTCAGGTGCTGCAGGAGGCTGTGGATGCGTCCCGGAAGGAGAATGGCATGTCCGCTCGTGAGTTCCTCGGAGGACCGGGTGGACGGGAATTTGGTCCTGGTTCAGATGGTCTGGATGTCGACGGTTTTGATGCGGGTGCCTATGCGGACGGTCAGTAAGCTGTAGCGGCGCGAAATGAGTCGATGAAGGTGGTTTGCGCATAGGTTCGATATATGTGCAAACCACCTTGTCGTTTGGGTTGTCTGTTTCGGAATGGTTTTGTGCACGAGAACTATTCGGGCGATCCCGATCAGTACTTGTTGGCGCCGGAGCCGATGAAGTTCACTTGGAAGCCACGGTGGTAGTGCAGGAACATATCCGCGCCGTAGCGATCGACCGGACGATGCGTGAATAGCATGCGGATGGCGAAGGCGGTCTGCACGTCTTCGGGCAGATTCATGAATTCCTTATGCGCGTCCCAATAGGGATTCATGGTGATGGCCGCGTCCGGTACGTAGGCGTAGCCGTAGCCGTCCTCGTTCACGTAGCCCATGAACGGCAGATCCCAAGCGTTATGCTCGGTAAGCGTTCGTTTGAAGTCTTCGACTTTGGCGAGTGCCTCGTCGCTGATGCCGAGGCTCTTGGCGACTTTATTGGCTTCAGTGGTCTTCGCCTCGGCGTCTTGGCTGAACATGTTGAGATCTACGGTGATGATGGGGTTCTTATCGGCCATGGCTTTGTCCTTTTACCTTGTATTTGTGAACATGAGTAATGTTTGTTTTCGTGTTCTCTTTAGATGAAAAGCGAACATGTGTGGTGGATAGTTTTTCTGTCCATGAATAACGATATCACGATTAATGGGCGTTGAAATCGCTGAAGATAAGCCATATTTGTGGTTGTGTGCGTTAATTCGTTGCAATATAGGCAATCTGCCATGGGGTAAAAGAAATGGAAAAAGATAACATTGAGCGTGTTCTTTTTATTTTGGAAATTCGTGTTGCTCTAGTGTTCATATGAACATGTGTAGTTGATTATGGTCTGTGTGAATGCGTCTGATTTTGATAAGTCGTGTTTCTGACGCCGATGATGGACGACTCACTTGTGCCTGGCGTATCCGACTCGAGATAGGCAAAAGGAATTGCAAAACGACCGCGGATTACAGCGCGGACTTGCCGGTGAGATGGCGGTAGAGCTCCGGATCGACCGGCTTGATGAGATTGAGCGTGGAAACGACCACCTTTGACTCACTGCCGTCCTCGCTGCGGTTCACCGATTCGCGCACATCATCCAATGCAACCGCGCTGCCGATGAAATAATAGGATTTCTCCTGCTCCTCGGCTTTACGACGGATGAAAACCGGCACAAAATGGCGATTCTGCCATTCCGGAGTACGTTCCGTTCCGTCCAACAGCCACCGGAATTCGTTTGATTTACCGTTTCGAATCGTTGTCTTCAGCGATGACTTTGCCGATGCGATGCGGAATTTCCGTAACGAGGGCATTGCCCATACAGAAAGCGCGATGTCCGTCTGTCATTCCGTCGTCGGTCCAGCCTTTCGGGAAACGCTGGAGCTGATCCAGCTCGTCGGGAACGAGTCTTCTTAGCCGCCCATTCTGCATGACTACATGCTTGGTGCGGCTTGCTCCACGGCCGCCTTCTCCAGTGAGAATGGTGCGGCTCGGCTTATCCAACGGATCGGGGAATGCGATGGGACCTTCAGAGTAGACGTATTCATGTCCGTTACTAGCGGTGCGTTTCTCGTGTTTGCCGCCTTTGAGATATTCCCATGACTTGAGATTGTCTCCAGTGATGAAGAATTCTTCCGGAACCTGCTCGATCGGTACGAGGAATTCACCCAACGTACGCTGTGGGCCGTTGTAGATGGGCTTGACTCGGCGTGTAAGCACCTTACCGTTCTGCATTACGCCGGCTTCCTTGAATCGTGAGATTTTGTCTCCGATGCCGAATTCTTTCGTGGACCTATAAGGGTCTTTGCTGACGGAGAAACGTTCAGCTCCGAATCGCTCATCCGGTTCGATGGGGAAAGCTCGTGCTTCGACCCCCACATGGAAGAGCTGGTTTTCCAAATCCCATTTTGGAGCGTCATGTTCAGCGTAAATGTATACGCGTCGGCGACGTTGTGGCATGCCGTAATCGGCAGCATTCACCACGTGCCATTCCACAGAATAGCCCAAGCGATATAGGCAAGAGAGAATAATCGCGAAATCGCGGCCACGTTGTGCGGTAGGAGATTTCAGAAGTCGGTCGACGTTCTCAAGAAGTACATACTTCGGGTGGCGCATTTCAAGAATGGCGTTGATGCTCCACCAAAGCACGCCTTTTTTACCTTCAATGCCAGATGCAAGACTTGCGGGCTTCGCGACCGAATAATCTTGGCAGGGGAAGCCTCCAACGAGCATGTCGAATTCCGGCAATTCACGTTCGCCATTTTTGATTTGTTCGACAACGACTGCGATATCTTCATTGACGCAGCTTCCTTCGCCAAAGCGCTTTTCGTAGCAGCGCCATGCGAATTGTTTGGTGGGTCGCCCATCTGGCTCCCAATTATTGGCCCAGACGGTGTGGAAATTGCCGGCTGGCTTCATCTCGAAATCGGGATACTTGGGATTGCTGTAACCATCAAGTCCAAGTCGGAATCCGCCAACGCCGGCGAATAGTTCAACGACTTTGATTTCCTTGCTCATTACAGCTCTCGCGCTCCTTTAACTCTTGCGATCCGAACGATCGTTCGAGATACTACTGGCCAATATCTTATCTAATCATGAGGAATCGATCAAATTCAGTGTGTCGTGTTTATAAAAGGGGCTTACGGTGGTTAAATGCAAAAGAGTTGGGGCTGAATTGGAATGGCCTCGAAAGAGATGTGGGAGCTAGTTCGATGTTGAACGAAGAGCGTAGTTTTTCATCATTGGAAGAAGTCACGAAACTGTTGATTGCAGCTGAGGGGAAGACTTTTCGAGAACTTGACGAAACAGGTCGTGGCGATTCGGCAGGAAACAAGGGCTCGCTTGGCAATATCATTGAGGAATCCGTTCTGCATTATCCTGTCAACTCAGATGCTGAGGCTGATATCCTCGTTGGCGATACGCGTTATGAGCTTAAAGTGACCCCACTGAAGCATTCCGGCAAGGGCAAACGTACGAAGACAGTTGCCAAGGAGAGACTTGTCCTTGACATCATCAATTACGAGAATCTGCCTAAGGAAAATTTTGAAGATTCCCGGTTTTGGAATAAGTCGAAGAACATCATCATGGTGTACTACTACGATGACCGCGAAGACAAGAAAACCCAATCACGCTTGGACTGCAAGGTCTTGAAATCTGTTGTCTTGCATTATGATGAAAACGATTTGGCGACGATTCGAGATGATTGGGAGACGATTCACGAGAAAGTTGCCTCGGGGCATGCAAATCAGCTTTCGGAATCGGACACAAACTATCTTGCCGCATGCACGAAGGGTGCGAATGCTTCCAGTATGAGAGATGCTCCCGCGCCAGCCGGCTCTGGTAAGGCGCGGATACGTGCGAAACAGCGTGCGTTCAGCTTCAAATCATCTTTCATGACGTCGATTGCCGAACGTGCTTTGGTAAGCCGCATTGAGGAATACAGTTTGCCGATTCCGTCGAACCAGACGCTTTCTGAATTCCTGTGGCAACAAATGAGCCCGTACATCGGGAGAAGTGTTGATGACATCGCTCTTCGATTGGGTATTTCGAAATCGGATTCGAAAGCCAGCAAGAGCCGGCTCGTCATGAAAATGGTTGGTGCGGAAGGGCGTAGCGTCGATACGATTGAACAATTCCGCAAGGCCAATGTGACCAAGCTGAAGACTGTCGTATTGTATCCGGATGGGCTCCCGAAGGAAAACATGTCTTTTCGCCAGATTACAGAGGAAGAGTGGCAGGGACTAGCATCCTTTGATGCGAAATGGGAAGACTCGTTCCTGTACGAGTATTTCGAAGAGAACAAGTTCTTTATTGTCTCATTTAAATCTCCGGTACCGTATTCGCAACATGTGGCCGGTAATGACCGTCTTGTTGGAGGATTCCTTTGGAATATGCCGGAAAAGGATATCGAACAGTATGTCCGTCCGGTCTGGGAGCGGCTGCATGAATTGATGCTGAGCGGTGGGTCGGTACATTACGGACGAGGAACCAATTTACTTCCTGGAGCGAGCTTCAACGGAGTCTGCCATTTAAGGCCGAAAGGGCAGAACAGCGATGACGTGGCGCGTCTGCCTAATGGCGAATCGATTACCAAGCAATGCTTCTGGCTCGATCGACATTATGTGGCCGAACTGATTCGTGAGAATCAAAAAGTGAACGGCAATGTGAAATGAAATTGGTGCAAGCAGGCGAAGCATTGTCTTGAAGACATTCGTGCTAGTCATGATTCGAGTATTTGATGATATTCCTCTATCAAATTCTTGGCCATAGTATATTTGATTGAATATTTATGGCTTGCTTTGCGAAAGCAATAGGAAAAAAGTATTGGAAAAAGGGAAAGGCCTGCGATGATTTCGTTGAAGAAGCTCGCTGCTGATGGACTGATTAAATTGACCGACGCGAGACGTAAGTACACGATAGATGGAGTGCAGCGGCTTGAGGCCATATATCGTATTCCCCTTAAATACCTTTATTACAACAATCAAAATGGGCGAATTAGTACAGCTCTTCAAAAATACGTTAGTGGGCATCCAGAGGTGGTCTTGAACCCCGCCTTGGATGATGAAAATCCTGAGTATAACGATTTGTTTGAGAGTTTTATCTTTAAATCGAATGAACAGCGCATGAAGGCGACCCAGGAATCGATTTCAGATAGAGGTCAAGAGGAGCCTGGTGTCGTGCTGGATGACGGCCGTGTGATTGATGGCAATCGCCGGTTTACGGCATTGCGCCGAATTCAAAAGAGCAAAGGCATAGAACAATACTTTGAAGCTGCGATTCTTGATTTTGATATCACCAATTCTGTTGATAAAAAAACAATCAAGCAGCTTGAGCTTGATTTGCAGATGGGAAAAGAAGACCGACAGGACTATGATCCGATCGATCGAATTTTCGATGTGTATAACACCGTTTACGTCGAAAAAATAATGACTCCTCAGGAGTATGCGAAAAGTATCGGCAAAGAACGAGCAAGGGGAATAAACAACGATATTAAGGAAGCGAAGCTGATTTCTTCGTATCTTGAATTTATTGGTGCTCCGAGGGACGCTTATTACATTGCCAAAGAGCTTCGGCTTGACGGACCGATGAATGAGGTGAGAAGGGTTCTCGACAAAAATAAGCTACTTGACGATGGGGAAGTCAAGAGTGCGGTTTTCGCTTTGCTGTCGATGCATTATTCTGGGACGGATGCGAATGAGGGTGGAGATATCACACGTCTTATTCGTAAAGAGCTTCAATCCATGGTTTCCAAGAAGGATGATTGGGTTTGTCTTACGGAAGACAATGTTGACACGATATATGATGCTTTCCAGGATACACCTGTCTCTGATGCATCTCAGATTTCGCAGATTCTGAATTCGAGCGAAGGGATTAAGGCTGCGTCGAATGATTTTATGCGGTCTAGTCGACGTTTGGGAAAGATGAACGAGTACAGAGGCGAGCTTCAAAAAGTAGTCGAAACTGTAAGTGCGTGTGTGGAATCGCTTGAAAGCATTGATACTGCTACTTTGGAAAACCTTACGGTGGAGCAATCCAAGGACGTGGCTGCGGATTTGGAGAAAATCGGAATGATCGTTCGTAAGGATTATGATGTTTTATCTCAGACGGGTAATCTGCTATGAGCTTCTTGTCTCTGAAAATTGATACGCAGTATCAGACAACGGATCAACAGGTGGTTGACTCTTTTCTGATTCCAACGTTGTCTGAGGCGAAACGATATTGCAGGGTATCGGCATATTTTTCTCTTAAAGGGATTCAGCTACTTGCCGCCGGGCTGGAGCAATTGGCTTGTAATGATGGTCGTTATCAGCTGTTGCTATCCAGTCACATCAGCGAGACCGATTTTGATGAAATAAAACAAGGATATGAGTGGCGTAATCGTCTTAGGGAAAAACTGCAATGTCAGGATGCCGATGATATTGATCAAAAGCATTTAGGGTTGTTGGCAAAACTGATTGCAGAAGAAAAAGCGGATGTGAAAATTGCCTTTTTGAAGGAGGGCAAAGGAATCTTCCACGACAAATTCGGGTTACTGGAGGATTCGGAAGGAAATAAAGTTCTTTTTTCGGGATCCGCGAATGAATCGACAGGCGGACTCAGTTCGAATTATGAGTCGATTATTGTGGATGTAAGTTGGGATGAGAGCAGTCGTGTCAGGCAGCGTCTGCAAGCGGAGGTTGATCGGTTTGGTCGGCTATGGTCTTCTCGCGAAGATGGGGTGATTACCGAAGACGTGAGTGATTTGGTATATGAACAACTCGCTCAATATCAGGGAATGGAGGATTGTCCCGGCATGGTTGATCAGAAGGAAGATTCGCAGTTGCCTGAAGGTTTTGAGGGATGGGCTTTTATCTATAAGGACGGAGACGTCTGGTTCATTGATACCACAGAAGAGCAGAGATCCGAACGAGACAGACATTTGAGAATAGGAGGAGATTGGGGAGGGAAATATTTTAAAGAGCATTCGCATCAAATGCTTGATGATCTTCCCTATGCTGTGGTTGAACAATGTCTAGAGAAAACTCGGAAAAGAGCGGAAGGCAAAGTTGCCTTCTGGATTGATCCGCGCATAGAACAAGATTTGAAACAGCAACGATATTCAATTGAACAGTATCGATACATGGGCGTTGCTCTTAAGGAAAATGTTAATCGATTCGAAGATGAGTTCGCACTTTTCCGTAATGTTATTTCAGAATCAGTAAGTCGTCCATTGAAGACTTTGCATTTGCAGTCGGCTTTCTATATGTACAAGATGGCACGAGCAGCTAATTTTTCGGTTCCCGGCGCCGGTAAAACGGCAATGGTCTTGGGCGTATTCGCTTATCTCAATAGCGGTAAGGCTAAGTTTGGTGAATTCGTTAGCAGGATTTTGGTGGTTTCTCCAATCAACGCCTTCGAATCCTGGAAAAGCGAATTTCAAAAGACCTTTGGTCCTAAGAAAAAGCTGCGAGTCGTTGATGTTCAGGATGGAAATTTTGACGGCGATTTACGTAGACGATGGGCGGTTTCGAATTTGGTCCTTGTCAATTATGAATCCCTCCCGAAATACCATGACCAGCTTATCGATTTGATTGATGGGCAAACAATGATTGTTTTTGACGAGGTCCATAGGATTAAAGGCGTTAATGCAACTAGAGCAACTGCCGCCATGGATTTGTGCGATAAAGCATTTTTCCGATATGTATTGACAGGTACGCCTATTCCTAATTCGTATTGTGATATCTATAACTTCTTGCATCTTTTGTACAAAAAAGAATATCCGGTTTTCTTTGGCTGGGACGTTCCTGAATTATCGAAAGCAAATCAGTATTTAGTCGATCGGATTAATGAAAAGCTGTACCCATTCTTCTGGAGAACGAATAAGGGCCAACTTGGGGTACCGCCCGCTGACCCTGATGACATTATTGAAGCTCCCGCTTCATCTGGACAACTTGAGTTGGCGCTCGCGATTTGGACGCAGGAAAAATCCAGTTTGGCAAAGTTGATTAGGCTTATGCAAGCATCAACAAATCCTTCTTTACTGAAAGAGAAGATTGATTTCCGAACTCTGGGTTTGGAATCCAATGGAGAGTATTCTGAAGAAATAGATGAGAAGACCTTCAATCGGGCATTAATGCATGAAGAAACGGCCGTCACTCCGATTCTTTCGAATAAGTGTTATGAAGATTTTGATTTGGATAATATGAAATCGCCGAAGTTCGAAGAAGGACTGAAGCTGATTCGAGATCTTGTAAATCAGGGTAAGAAGGTTATTGTTTGGGGGTTGTTCGTCAATACTTTGCAAAAGATTTCCTCGCGTCTCGATGATTCCGATATAGATAATCGTTTGATTTATGGCGAGACTCCAGTGGATGTCCGTAAAGATTTTATTGCTGATTTCCGTAACCCGAATGGGCCTGCGGTGCTTGTATCCAATCCTCAGACGTTGGGCGAATCGGTTTCGTTGCAAGATGTTGTGCATGATGCCGTTTATTTTGAATTTAATTTCAATCTGACGTATATGTTGCAGTCGAGAGATCGTATCCATCGTTTGGGTTTACCGGATGGTCAATATACGCGCTATCACATCATGGAAACCATTAATGATCCGACGGAATATGGTTTTATCGATAGCCGGGTATACAAACGTTTGAAATACAAAGAACGAAGGATGCGTGAAGCCATCGATGGTGATGTCCTGAAGCCTGAGGTGACAGATGATTTGCTTGCGGACGTTCGATCTATTATCGAAAATGAGCGACGTAGCATAGCGAAAGCCCATGCAAAGACGGTTAATGTCGAAATCGAATGAAAGATTGGAATCCCAAGGTTTCCGGGCTTATGGTTCTCGGTAGGAACGGGTGTTTGGCGGACTTTGCCATGCAAGGGCAGTGTCCGTCAAACGCTTATAGTCTGTCTTTTATTTGGCTATAGAGATAAGCTCCGTTAATCCACCAAGCCTGTTTGGTCATATATTCTTCCGTATAGCGTTCATGGTCGGCAGGCCTATTTATCCAGTGCGCTTTTGCGGGCAGTTTACGGGAATTTTGCGCACGGAGCGTCGGCTTGTTGTACTGTGCTTTGCGTGCATCCGGACGCATGTGAATTACGCGATGTGCAGAGCTTTTGACGAAGTTATTGTAAACTCGATTGCCCTTGTATCGAAGAGTCACTCCGTTTCTGAGTTTTTCAACGTCTTCCTTCCAGACTTGTTCGACTATGTCGATATCGGATGCCGGCATATACCAAAATGCGGCACCTTTAAAGTAGATGTTTTCTGGATTCTTGTCTTTTTCATTGGGGTTTTGGCTGTCAAAAACAAAGACGAGGAATTTTGTGGTTTCCAGAAGTTGATGCAGGGCGCAGTTATCGGTATCCCATTTTTGATTGATTAGATCGTTGAAATCGGGAATGGATTGGACCTTAAATTGTTCGGAAGGTTTTCCATGGAAAAGCGGCAGCGTTTTGACTCGAATGCCTTTAAGCTCTTCGGCGTCAAACGATACGTAATCATCATTGGGGTCTTTGGAAATACTGGTATTTGAACCAAGCATATGCTCAACCAGCATGAAATTAGTTTGTTTAGGAGATGCGTTTTTAGGTATGGTGAAATGGAATTGTTCCGCGATTTCCGTAAATGATTTTCCTTTAAAAGGGTTGAAATAATCCAGAATAATGCTATCGCAGCTTCTGTTTTGCAGCTGCTTTATATCTTTGATGAGAGAAGTCGTTTCGTGGACATCAGATGCATAGTTTTGTAAAAGTGACGTCATGAAACTTTGTTTGAAACAGTAAGCTCTGGATTTTGCTCTTGCACCATTGCTCTGCCTGCTTTTCTGTTTGTTATTCGCTCCTTTAGTGCATGCTGCAAGGGTATCGGTCATACCTTCGGTCAGTTCATCCGCCCGGTTTTCGACTATGAACTGATGAATCGTGTTCCAATCCTGTTCGATTCTGAGCATGGTCGCTTCGCTGAGAGGCAGGAGACTGTTTTGCGGAAAATTGGGTTCTGCAAAACAGTCCATAGCTAAAAGGTGGGCATATTCGATCTTATATTTGCGCTTATCTTCAGACTGCCCTTTTTCTGAGGCGATTCGACGCAGATACTGCATTAATTCAATGAATCTGTTTTTCTTCCAAAACGAACTTGTCCTGAAATCGGCAGTGCTTTCTTTAGCGTAATTGATGGTATTGAGTACTAGCCTTTCTCCTGCAATGCAAGAAGGACCATCCTTGCTTTTCTTGATATCGATTGGGGAGACTTTAAGCTCGACTTCAGCCTCGGGGAAATCGGGGGCAGAAATGTTGTCGGCGGGATGGTCGAACCAGACATGTTCAATTACATTGCCTGGATAGCTTTTATTCCCTTGTTTTTCGGTGTTGTTGAAATCGATTTCTTCCAATGTTCTGCCAACCGCATCGTTGGCCCGTAGTTGGACTGCTGTCTTCGTTGTATAGGGACTTTTTTCGAAAAGCGGAGACATGACAAGGTCTGCCATCTTCTGGTCTTCCGGAATCCACTTGTGGTATGCCATTTCTTGCTGAGTGAGCCAGATGGCACGCTGTCCGTTGGCAAGGACGTTGATTTCGTAATCGCAATAGCAAAGATAATAACGTGGATTCGTACTTTGTCCTTCGGCGAGCTGCCTGCTGATTGCGAGCTCGTCATTATTTGTGATTTCCAAAAGCTTTTCCAGCGCCTGTTCTATATCGGGCTTGCGAAAGCTGGAAACTGCAATCGATGGGAAAAGCAGTGCATTTGAGTCCGGGGATTCGACGCATAGGAACTTATCGTATTTCCTGCAAATCGCTTTGACTGATTTCGCTGTTTTAGACATATTCCTCCTCGTCGGGGATTACCGTGATAGCTAATTGTAGGGGTGCTTCGGAATCAAAGTTGATAAATATGCTCTCGATGGAATTCGAGGAATTCTCGGGATGGGCTGCAGACGACAGGTAGGGAGATGCGCCGTCCATCGTAACGGTACAGCCATTCGTCATTGATCTCCGTGTGCTCGACGTGCGGCGAGACATGAATCGCGAAATCGTTGTCGAGGGTGATCAGACCCTGGTCGAAAGCCTTGTCGTGGAACGCGTTCAGCAACAGGCCGTTCGATGCGGCCACTTTCTCCGTTGGAGACGAATCCTTCCATGGTTTGATGTGGCTGGCGATGAGCAGCGGGTCGATCGCGATTCCTGTGATGCAGCAACGGTCGCGGTAGTTGTGGACAAGCGTGTTGCGGAAATACTGCTGGTTGATTCGTTCTGTGACCACAGCCGGACGGTCGTAGCCGACTCGTGGCGCGACGATTTGTTCCACGACGGAATCGGCGTGCGTGTCGGGATGGTCGTCCGCGCCGTTCAATGCCGATGCCAGCAGCTGGGCAGATTCGAACACCGGAGCATCGCCGCGTTCCGCGTACTCGTCCCATATTTTTTGGTCTAATTTGCTGTGGTTGGTTAGGCCTTTGGTCATCCTGTTCTCGTCAAGGGAGGCTAGATTGCCGAGCTTGAAAACAACTGCTGAAGGCGAACGATGGATATGGTCTGCGAGTTTCTGAATAGTTAGATTATGCTGGTCCCATTTTCCAGAGGGCAGGATTCGGTACAGTGCGAACGCCATCATGGTTTGTTCACGCGTCCAGTTATTCCGTTCTGCCATTCTCACCATCCTGTTGATTCCAGGATAAACGTTGCTTGCTCAATTTGAGTAGATGCGCGGCGAAATATGCGACAGGGAGTGTGATACGTGTGTCACGATTCCGATTTTGGGGTGAAATTTTGAATCGTGACACAAATTGAACCCCACAAATACCTTCTAAGTGTATCTTTCATGTGTTTTTGGCTTGGAAAACGTGGTTTGGGGGTATGTGTCGCCGAATGTTTGTCGCACGATTCCAAAAAAGAGCCGAAAAATAGAATCGTGCGACACAAAAGGAGTATGTGTCTTGTTCGTTCACTCTTTCACTTGCACTGCTGCGTGAACCGGCAATTCGGGAAGCCGGTGCAACCGTAGAACGTGCGGGACGGGTCGGAGCCGGTGTGCCGCAATCGCAATGCCTCACCGCAATTCGGGCACTGCGGTGGCAGCTTCACGCCGCGGAAGATGTTCGGGCAGATCTTGTCGTGCAATTCGTACATGAAACGTGACGGACGCGACTGGTCCACCACGAAAAACAGCTTCTTTTTGCAACGCGTCATCGCCACGTAAAACAGCCGGCGTTCCTCCGCGTGCGGCATGCGTTCCACTTCCGGCAGTAGCAGGCCGAGCAGCGGCTCTTCCGGAATCGCGCTCGGGAAGCCTTTCAAACCGCCGGAACAGCACAGCAGAAAAACGAAGTCGCGTTGCAGACCCTTGGATTTATGCGCGGTCATGAACTCGATATCCATCTTTGGCTTCTCAAGGAACACAATGCCACCAGTGTGCTCGTCAATCTGGAACAATCCGTCGCGATCGTTGCGTGACAGCAGATTCAGATCGCTTTTGTAACGTCCCAGCATAAGTACCGACGCGGTTTTCGGCAGCTTGCGTAACTGCTCGATGATCGCGTCGAAGCGCTCCTCCTGCGTTGCGCCGCCAAGCGCCTTCAGCGAATAATCCTTCTTGTCGCTCGGATTGCGCAATTGCTTGGCGTACAGGCTTTTGTCCTGCATGACGAACGCGCCGCTCGCATCGATAAGACTCTGCCGGAACCGTCGCGTCGTCGTGATCTGGAACATGCGTGTCGGCCCCCAATCGCGCCAAATATCGGCGAAATCGAGAATCAGATGAATGTCGCTGCCGGCGAAACGGTAGATCGACTGCCAGTCGTCGCCCACGCAGAACAGCGTGAAATCGCTCTGCTCACGCAATGCGCGGATCAGCTCGTAACGTGGCCGCGACATGTCCTGATACTCGTCGATGAGCACGTATTTGTACAGGTGACGGTACGCGCCGCGCCTTACGCAGCGAATGGCGTCGGTGATCATACCGGGAAAATCGATGCCCTGGGTCGCGCGGAAATTGCCGACATACGCGTTGTACAGCGGCTCGACGAGCTGCAGCATCTCACGATTACGGCCGATATGTTTGCCGCCGCGCCTCTCATTGAGCTCGCGCATGCCGTCGATGCCGATATTGTTCTGCCGCATGTGCTGGATGATGGTCTGCGCGTTTTCGACAAGGCTTTGCCTGTACTGGTTGAAAGCGTAATCATCCGTCGGCAGTTGGAAATCCTCACGTTTCGCGGCGGCGCCATACTTGCCGAACAGCTCCTTCGACATGAGCTTGAATGCGAGCAGACGGTAGGGGATGTTCTGTGCGAGCAGCCGGTCAAACGTGTCTCGTACCACGGCGTTCGACGCATGGCCGTCGATGATGGGACGGTTGGCGATGGTGGCCGCACGGCAGATTTCCAGGCCGAGACTGTGGAACGTGCATGCGCGGATCGTTTTGCCGGTGCTTGCCATGATGCGTTGCGACATGTCGCCCGCGGACGCCTTGGTGAACGACAATACGAGAATCTCTTCGGGGGCGGCGCGCTTCGTGGCGAGCAGCCATGCGATATATCCGATGATGGTGGTGGTTTTGCCGGTTCCCGCGCCCGCAAGCACGAGGGTGTTGTGACCTGCGCCGGCGATCGCGCTGATCTGCTCGTCGCTCAATTCGTGCTTTTCGATATTGCCGATGATGTCACGCGCTTTGTCGATGCGGTCGGCTGGCAACAGCGGTTGCGGGGTGAGCTTTGCAGGCCGTTGCGATTGGTGTTGCTGCGATTGACGGCGTTGCGATTGACGTTGCGGCGTGGCATGCGGTTGCAGTTGCGGTTGCGTGACTCGTCGCGCAACCTGTCCCGTCTGCTTGGTCTGTCCGGTCCGCGCAGGTTTGGCGTTGTTGGCATTCTTGGCAGAGGATTGCGTTTGCCGGGGCTGCTGCGTCTCATCTTCCGTGCCCAGCACGTACTTCAGCATCCTCAGCAATTCCATGACGCTCCTTCCATGCGTTTCCAAACCGCCGCAAGGGGCAATTATAACGTGGGCGGAGCGCGTCACGCCCACGTCATCGATCGCATCGCTACGCTTCGAACGGGTACTTAAGACCCCAATCCGCACGCAGCGAATCCATGCATTCCATGATGCGCAACGTGTCGGAATGCGGCATCTCATCGCATTCGGTACGCCCGTCCAGCATGGCCTGTGCGGTCGATGCCACCTCATACTCGTAGCCGGTCAACTGTTCGGGAACGTCATAATGCGCGGTGACGGCATGCGAGCCGTCGAACATGTCAATCGCCTCGACATTGTTGATGTTCTGGCACGTGAGATACCCCTCCGTGCCCCACACCGCGCCCATACGGTCCGAATGGCACAGAATCGAGCTTTGCGCGGTGGCCATCACACCATTCTGGTAATAGAACGTCATCGAATTGTGCGCGTCCACGCCGGTTTCATACGGTTGCATCGACGATTCAACACGTGCGATCGGCGCATTATGCATGATCATGTCGATGAAATTGATTGGATACACGCCGACGTCCAGCAGCGCGCCGCCAGCCAGCGCAGGATCGGTGATACGCGCCTTCGCCGTGGTCGGATAGCACAGATTCGCGTCGATCGCCTGCACCTCGCCGATCACGCCGGACGCGATGATATCGTCGATCATGCCACGCGACGGCATATACCGCGTCCAAATCGCCTCCGTGCACAGCATGCCGGTCTCATCCGAAACGTCCAATATCTCACGCGCCTGCTGCGTGTTCGCGCCGAACGCCTTCTCCACCAGCACGCCCTTGCCGGCGCGCATGCACAAAATCGCCTGCTCGGCATGGAAGTTATGCGGAGTGGCGATATACACAAGATTCACGTTCGGATCGGCGACAAGCTCCTCATACGATCCGTACGACACCGGAAAACCGTATTTCGCCGCGAACGCCGCTGCGCGCTCGCCGTCGCGGGCCGCCACCGCGTACGGTGCGACCAGATCACGGTACCGGTCATCCGCCGCCATTTTCACCAACGTTTCGGCCATGCTCTGCGCGATACGGCCCGCGCCGAGAATCGCCACATTGATCTGTGCCATGAAATCTCCTTGTTTTGAACTGCCTGTTTGCTACGTTGCAATGACCAGCGTACGCCACATGCGACGGCGGCACGCGTTATGCGAAAACGATTGATCGGCCCTTTTGCCATAATGGGAAGCCGTGACGGCAGAGCATCGCAGGCAGACAGCCAAACCCGGAAAAACCGGCAAACCCAAGAAAACCGGCAAACCTAGAAAAACCGGCAAACCCGAAAAATACGAGCGGGGCACGCGCAGCTACACCATGTCCCACATCCGCGGCAAAGACACATCCATCGAACGGATGGTACGTAGCTTTCTGTTTGCCAAAGGCTTGCGATTCCGCAAAAACGACAAGCGATACCCAGGCCACCCGGACGTGGTACTACCGAAATACCGTACGATCATATTCGTCAACGGCTGCTTCTGGCACATGCACGAAGGCTGTCCGAAAGCCACACGCGTGCCCAAATCGAACGTCGAATTCTGGACCGCGAAACTGCTGCGCAATCACGAACGAGACGCGAGGCAGCGCGCCGAACTCGAAGCGGACGGCTGGAAAGTCATCGTGGTGTGGGAATGCGAGCTCGGTAAGAAGGTGCGCGACGAACGGTTGGAACGGCTTTACCGCGAAATCGTGGACGATTCCGGAAAGGCGGACGATTCCGGGGAATGACAGTCGGCAGGCGGCGTTGTACGAAACGTGGTAAAAACAGGAATATGGAAAATGTTGAGAATGGCGTGCAGCCGCAGTTGTCGAAGCGCGCGCAGATTGCCAATCCGTTCCGCGCCATGGTGTTCGGAGCCATGGCCGATGAGATGATCGCCAACGGCACCGATGTGGTCAAGCTGAGCCTCGGCGAGCCGGACTTCGGCGCGCCGCCGGCCGTGCGTGACGCCATGCGCGAACAGTATGACGGCCGTCCGCTGCCGTACACCGCGGCGATGGGCCTGCCGGAACTGCGCCAGGCGATTTCCGATTTCTATAAGGAACGTCACCACGTCGACGTCGACCCGAAACGCATCGCGATTACCGCAGGCGGTTCGACGGCACTGCTGCTGTCCGCCGCGCTGACGGTCAACGATGACGACGAAGTGCTCATCGCAGACCCGTCCTACCCGTGCAACCGCGAGCTGGTACGCGCGTTCGGCGGCAAAGTCGTGGACGTGCCGGCGTCCGCCGCCACCCGATTCCACCTGACGCCGGAACTGTGCAAAGAATACTGGACGGACCGCACCAAGGCCGTCATGATCACTTCGCCGTCCAACCCGACCGGCACCACCATCGCCTTCGACACCCTGAAAGCCGTGTGCGACCTAGCCCGTGAGCGTGGCGCATGGCGCATCGTCGACGAGACCTACCTCGACCTGGCCGACCGCGAACCGGACGGATCCGACGTGAAATCCGTGCTGGCCTGCGATCCGGACGCCATCGTCTGCTCCAGCTTCTCCAAGTTCTTCGGCATGACCGGCTGGAGGCTCGGCTGGATGGTCGTGCCCGAATACGCGCTCGAAGCCATGGACGACCTCGCCACCAACTTCTTCCTGTGCGCGCACACGCCGACCCAGCATGCGGCGCTCGCCTGCTTCACGCCGGAAACGCTGGCCGTGTGCGAGGAACGCCGTCAGGAACTGCTGGAGCGCCGCCGCATTGTGGTGGACGGTCTGGCCGAGATCGGTCTGCCGCTGGAGGTTGAGCCGAATGGCGCGTTCTATGCGTATTTCAACATTTCCGGCACCGGTCTCGACGCGTGGACGTTCTGCGAACGTGCGCTGAAGGAAGCGCATATCGCGTTGACGCCTGGCCGCGATTTCGGCGAGGCCACCGCGGATACGCACGTGCGCCTGTCGTACGCGGCTTCCCGCGAAGCCCTGCGCGAAGGATTGAAGCGACTCGGTGATTTCGTAGCCAAAGTGCGTGGCTGAGGTGCGTGGTTGAGATATTCGGCTGAAACATATGCCTGAAGCGCGATTTTTCACGCCGATGCAATCGTTTCCCGCACTGTGATTATTGGGTGCCCACCCTCCTTTCCGAGGGTGGGCATATTTGCAAAGGTTATCAAGGCATGTCGTGCAATAGGTTAATCGCTTAAGTTATTAAGCTGTGAACCATGGTTACATTGCATTCGCACGCCACCCGACTTGGCGTGCTTGACATCGGTTCGAACACCGTCCACATGCTCATCGTCGACGCGGCTCCGGGCGCGCGCCCCGAGCCCGAGGCCAGCACCAAAAGCACCATTCGCCTGATGCAGTATCTCAAAGATGACGGCAGCATCAAAAAAGCAGGCATCGAAGCCTTGCTCAGCGCGGTTGAAAAGGCGATGAAACTCGCCGAAGAATACGAAATCACCCAGCTGCTGGTCCTGGCCACTTCCGCACTACGCGAAGCGCCGAACGGAGGCAAGATCCTACGCAAGATCGAAGAGGCCATCGGCCAGCCGGTCACCGTGCTGTCCGGCGTGGATGAGGCCCGACTCACCTTCCTGGCCGCCCGCCGTTGGTATGGCTGGGATGCCGGCCGTTTGCTCGTCATCGACATCGGCGGCGGCTCGCTCGAAGTGGCCATGGGCTCCGACGAGGATCCGACAGTCGCACTGTCCGTTCCTGCCGGCGCAGGCCGCGTGACGCGCGAGTTCCTGCCGGAAAGCGGCGTCGCGGATGATGACAATCTGGAAGCTGCCCGCAAGAACATCCGCAAGATCCTCGAGCCAATGGTCAAGGCGTTCCCCAAGTCGAAGCATCCGATGCATGCCGTGGGCACGTCGAAGACGATTCGCTCCCTGGCCCGTCTCGCCGGTGCGGTGATGCGCCAACCGGGCCGTGTGGACACGTCGATCATGACGATCGACCAGCTCGAGGATTGGCTACCGCGTCTTGCGGCCATCGCCCCGGACCAGCGCACCGCATTGCCGGGCGTCACGCCGGAACGCACGTATCAGATCGTCGGCGGCGGCCTGGTGATCGATGAGATCATGAAGGCGCTTGACGTCAAGGAAATCGAAATCTGCCCGTGGGCGCTGCGTGAAGGCGCGATTCTGCGCTGGCTTGACCAGTTCGGCCGCACCAGACTTGGTTTCTAGCGGCTTCGCGGCTGTGGCGCGTTGTTGAGAGCGCGCTTTGGTCACGTTGCCAAACCTCGCTTACGGCTCGGCTATAGGCGTTGCGGTTGCTGTAATCGCATGCAATCACAACGATTACAGCCGAGCTTTGTATTATGGCGGTATTATTGCCCTTGCAGTTCCTCCAACTGGCGCTTCATCTTGTGCAGTTTCGCGTAGATTTCATTGCGCTGTTCGGGATTCTTGGCACGCTGATGGTCGCGGGTGAGCTTGTCGACCTGCGCGGTGAGCTGTGCAATCTGCATGCGTCGGGCAAGACGCGTGTTCACGTCGATGGGGGAGGGGTCGTCCAGAATCACCTGCGAGCATAGCGACTCCCACAAGGCGTCCATGGAATCGACCGCCGGATCCGTGGCGTTCAGCGTGGCCTCGCCGGCCGGCTGCCAATCGGAAGCGAACACCTTGGATGTGGTCGTGTGCCCGGCACGTGCCGGCAGCGCTCGACGGACGGCGAACGCGCACTCCTGACGCGTCGTACCTTCGAAATCGGCGTCGCGTACGCAAACGAACAGCATGCCCGACTTGCGTTGCATCGCAATCAATTCGACGATATCCGTCGGAACGGCGGCGTTTGGTTCGTGCAAACGCAGGCCGATCACCAGTATTTCCGGCACGCGCGTACCGGCGGCAAGCTTCGTGTTGCGCGCCTGCAGCAGCGACAGCATGGTGATTGATTCGATGTCGTTCGCCAATCGCTGCTTTGTTTTGGCGGAAACCGGAATCTTCGCCACGAACAGGCCTTTCGGCAGCCTCGCCTTCTCGGCGGGAATCGCAGTGGAATTCGGCAGACCCAAAGTGGTTGCGGAAACGGAACCGCAGGAGGCGATCGTCATTGCTGGCCTTCTTTCGTAAGCACGCCGCAATTGTTGCGGCATTGCTTCGACTGTAGCGCATATGCATTGCGATTGCCGGCATTCGCGCGATTACTGGCGATCATTGGCGATTGGGGAATGCGATTGCAGTGCGCGACACGCCGAAGTTTGCCGATTGCCGCATGTTCGCGTATTGTTTTCTCTTGCGGTGATCATAGCCTAGGTGAGACGCCCGGTCCCATTCCGAACTCGGAAGCTAAGGCCTAGCACGGCGATGGTACTGCACTCGAGAGGGTGTGGGAGAGTAGCAAGTCGCCGCGTTTACTCTTTTCGAATCCCGAGTTGAGCTGAGCTCCTCGGGATTTTTCGTTACCCGTCAAAGCAACTGGCAAGAGTGCGTCGCCGCTATTTTTTACATTGCCAATGCCGTTACGCCGTCAGCGTGACTGTCGTCTATCCAATATATAAAAAGTATATACGTCTTATATAAATTGATTGTCGAAGCGGAGGAACCTTCATGATCATCTCGGTCATCAACCTCAAAGGCGGCAGCGGCAAAACCACCACCGCCATGGCGTTGGCCACCGCGGCCGCACGGCACAACCGCAACGTGTCCGTGCTGGACACCGATCCGCAAGGCGACGCCACCACATGGGCGGGCGACGCCGAAGACGCCGGCGAAACCCTGCCGTTCACCGTGGACTCCGCCAATATCGGCAAACTGAAACGACTGCGCAAAACCATGGCGGATGACGAACTCGTCATCATCGACTGCCCGCCGGCCGGCAACGTGGTGGACGTGGCCTGTGATGTGTCTGATTTCGTGATCGTGCCGGCGACGCAGGGCCCATTCGAACTCAGCCACGCGCTGGAAACCGCGGAAAGCCTCGACGCGGCCGGCAAGCCGTACGCGCTGCTGCTGCTCAAAGTGGAGAACAACAAACTGGCGGGCAACGCGGTCAATCTCATCCGCGAACGCGGTGCCAGCGTCTTCGATGCCTCGGTACCCAAGAGGGTGGGCATGCAGAAGGTAATCGGCCATGCATTCCCCAGCAATCTCAACGGGTATGAGGATGTCTACAGCGAACTTGAGGAGGTGATCGCCTGATGGCCATTAGAAAACCGAACGGTGGTGCGAAGGCAGCGTCCACCGCTCCGCTGACCAGCGTGCAGGACACCCGCAGCCGTGGCAATGGCAACGGCAACGGCGAACGTGTGCTCATGAGTTTCAAAATTCCATCCGATCTGAAAATGATGCTGCAGGAAAACGCGCGTGAACGCGGCACCACTGCCAGCCGCATCATCATCGACGGCATCCGCCACGAGCTCGGCCTCGACGACTAAGCCGAAGGCGTGAAGGAAACCGTCGGAACATCAACGGAACGGACATAAACGGACACGGGCGGACATGGATGGTCGCGGACGTGCGTTCCGAAAAAACAAGGGAATGGTATGGCTCAGGCAAAAACACGCCAGCCGCAAGGGCCGGCAACGGGCAAATCGCAAGCGTCGGCCAAAGCGAATCGGGCTAAAGCAAAACCGGCCGCAACGAGACCGGTCAAGCCGCTACGCACGCTGAATAAGACGAAAACGCATCGCGTACGCAATTTCATCTGCGCGGTGATTGCCTTCATATTCGCGCTCGCCGCGCTGCTGGGCACTGTCACGCACATGCTGCCGGAAGAACTGCAGGCGTTGCCGTATATGCCGATCGTCGTCTCCCTAGTGCCATGGTTCACGCTGCTCGCCGTAATCGCGCTCGTCTGCGCCATCATCTCCAAACGTACGGTGTCCATCGTGATGGCCGTTCTGGCGATTGCGTTGCAGACGTTCTGGCAGTATCCGTTCTTCTACCAGCCTTCGAAACTGCCACGTGCCGCAGTCGCGGCGGCGTCCGGCGAAACCGTCAACACGGATGACGGCTACGCGCGGCTGATGACGTGCAATGTGTACAAAGGGCGCGCCGATGCGCGTGAGATCGTGGATCTGGTGCGCAGCGAACACGTCGAGGTGCTTGCGTTGCAGGAGACGACCGACGCTTTCGTGGACGATCTGAACCGTGCCGGCATCGCCTCGTATCTGCCCTATGCGCAGGTGTCGAGTTCGGACGGCGTGTACGGCAACGGCCTTTGGTCGGCGAGTCCGCTTGACGACCCTTCCGATGACGATGTCGATTCGAGCGCGTCGTTCATGCCGGGCGGCACCGTTTCGTTCAATGGGGGAGCCACGCAGGTGCGTTTCGTATCCGTGCATACCACGTCGCCGACGAACGATTACTGGCAGCAGTGGAAGCGGTCGCTCGACGAACTGGCGAAACTACGTTTCGACACTAGCCGACGGTACGTTTTCATGGGTGATTTCAACGCGACGTACGACCATACGCCGTTCCGCAACATTCTGGGAAACCGTTTCTCCGACGCCTCCCGTCAGGCCGGCGAGGGATTGAAATTCTCATGGCCTGCGAATGTCGATTACGTGCCGTCGTTCGCCGGAATCGACCATATCGTACTGGATTCCGGCATGCAGGCCGGACAGGTGCGCACAGTCAAAGTGGACGGCAGCGACCACAAGGCGCTGCTGGCGATTGTGCGGGTCGGCTAAGTCCGCGGCTAGACGGTGACGACCGGCATGTTATTCGAATATCGGATGCAGGCGATGACGTTCGTGCATTGCGGTTCTGTGGGCAGCATCGGCATGGTGAACTGGTCGAGCAGCTTGTAGGAGAGCGGTCCGGGCAACTGTCCTACCGGATTCGTGTGCGCCAGCCGTTCCACAATAGAGGAATATGGTATGTCTTGCATGCTGATCCCTTGGTCTTCCAAAGGTGATGTATGGGTTGTGCGGTTGCTTTCCGATGCTTCCATAGCAGAAGGGGGAACCTTTTGGATACATTCACTCAACCGCTTAAGTATCCGTTTGCCACTATAACAGAGGGATGCTCATTGTGCCTGTGCTGGAGGGTGGCGGTGAGATGGTGTTGTCCGGATTGCGGACGTGCGATTGATCTTGGATGCTGCCGATGGCGGTGCGCGCCGACAATGTACGGGGATATGAAAAAGTGCCCCAGATAGGAATCGAACCTACGACACCTTCTTTAGGAGAGAAGTGCTCTATCCACTGAGCTACTGAGGCAACGAGTCACCATTGTACACACAATATGGACTCGACATGACGGGTAATCGGACCTGATTGTTCGGGCTCAAGCCGTTTGACGGACGTTCCGGTGGAACGTCCGTAGGTGAGGGGAGCGGCTGTGCCGCGACGGATGCTCAGGCCAGATTGTCTTGCGTTCCTGCGGTGTTGGCCGCGGTGGCCTGCTCGGCCTGCGCGGCGTCGAGCTTGGCTCGGACCTCGCCAAGCAGGCTCTGCGCGCGCTTGGCCAACGCCTCGCCGATCTCCCACTGCCGCATGGACTGGTCGAGGTTCAGGCCGCCCGCCTCCAACGCCTGCACGGCCTGGATGAGCTTGTCGCGCGCCTCCTCGTATGGCATCTGCGCGATTGCTTCGCGTTCCTTGTCGGTCAGGCTGGATGCCGGTGCTGCTTCGTTGCTCATGTGCTACTCCTTCGTTACGGTTTTCACTTCAGACACGACGATGCCGTGCTTCAAGGTCATGGTCAGCTGGTCGCCCGTCTTCACCTTGTCCGCGTCGTCAAGCACATGCCCGTCGGCGCATTGCACCACCGCGTACCCGCGGTCAAGCGTGGATTGCGGACTCAGCGCGGTCAGCGACGCGTGCGCTTTCTCGATGGTCAGGCTCGCGTCGTCAAGAATACGGGTCAGACCGATCCGCATTCTTGTGCGTGCGTCATCAAGGAAACGCTGATGCGGTTCCAACATGGTGAGCGGCTGGGTGAGGCTTGGACGGTTCGCGTAGCCTTCGATAAGCCTGGTCTCGTTGGAGACGGTGGCGTCGATGCGCACGCGCATGCGGTCCAGGTTCACCTGAATCAGCTGCATCTGCTCATGCACGTCCGGCACGACCTTCTTCGCTGCGTCGGTCGGCGTGGAGGCCCTGAGGTCGGCCACCAAATCCAGCAGGGTCCAATCGTCCTCATGCCCGATGGCGGAAATCAGGGGAGTGTGGGCCGCCGCCGCGGCGCGCACCACGTTCTCATCGGAAAAGCCAATCAGATCTTCGAAAGCGCCGCCGCCACGCGCCACGATGATCACATCCACATCTGGATCGGCATCCAGCTGCCGGATGGCCGCCACCACGTCCGACGGGCACTGCTCGCCCTGCACGTGCACATGCGTCACCTTGAAGCCGACGACGGGCCAACGCAGACGCACGTTGGTGATGACGTCGCCTTCCGCACGTGCCTGCGGCGCGCAGATCAAGCCGATGCAATGCGGAAATTCTGGCAACGGCTTCTTGCGATCGGCGTCGAACAGACCTTCTCCCTTAAGCTTCTTGCGTAGCTCGTCGATCATGGCCTTCAGGCTGCCGCCCGCGCCGGCCGCGATGATCGCGTCGCCGCGCAACGACAGCGACGTGCGCTTCATCCACACGTTCGGCTTGCCGTGGATGATGACACGGTCGCCCTGCACAAACGGCGCCGCCGCCGCGGCGAACCGTCCGAAGCCGTTGACTTCCATAGCGATGTCCTGCTGGTCGTCGCGAAGCGTGATGTAGGCGCTTCCCTGACGACGCGTGTTGATCTGCGTGATCTGCCCGGCCACCCATACGGAGGGCCAACGTTCGACCGCCGTGTAGAACTTCTCGCTGAGCAGGCTCACCGGCCAAGGATTGTCGGCGGTGGTTTCCGACGCCAGACGGGGCAGCGGCTTCGACGTCCGCTGCGCCGTCGGTGGGTTGTAATCCGGGTTCCAAGTCATAAGTCAAGATTCCATCATCTTGCGGACAAATGGAACATATGTTCGAGTGTTGCGAATGCTCCGTGCGTGAAGATAGTACGGTGTGTGGGGCTGTGTCAAAACGACACTCCGAGATGAAATCGTTACTTTTGTCACACAAGGCAAAAAATGGCGAAATCTCGCCAAAAGTAGAATATATAGTTTCTCTAGCGGCGTGGTGACACTACATTTAGTGCCAACCTTGGCGTAGAGTGTGCATCTGTAGGTACGAACGGGCATGCGGACGAAGCATGAAACCTGGCCGGATGGGTCCGGCCCGGAAAGGAAATATACATGGAAACCCAGACTCTGGAAGGCGTTGCGACCAAAACCGAGAACGCGCCGGAAATGGTCAAGGTGCTTGTCGAGAAGCGCGACGGGCGTGTGGTCGATTTCGATCCGATCAACATCATCAGCGCGGTGAAATCGGCTTTCGCCGACCTCGACAAGAAAATCGGTCCTCAGGAGGAACGGCTGATTCGCGACATCGCCAATCAGGTCGAGGCCGAAATCAAGGACCGTTACAACGGTCCGGCGAAGATCGAGGACATCCAGAACCTCGTGGAGCATGGGCTCATCGAGGACCATCTGTACGACGTGGCCCGCACCTACACCAACTACCGTCTGAACAAGGACATCGAGCGCGCCAAGGCCACGGACATCAACGAGGCCGTGCGCCGCTTGGTGGACCGCGACGAGGCGCTGGTGCGTGAGAACGCCAACAAGGACTCCAACGTCTACTCCACCCAGCGTGACCTGCTGGCCGGCGCGGTGTCCAAGGCATCCGCCTTCTCCATGCTGCCGGACGCGGTGTCCAACGCCCACATGAAGGGCGACATCCACTTCCACGACGCCGATTACTCGCCGTTCACCGCGCAGTCCAACTGCTCGCTGCCGAACTACTGGGATATGCTCGCCAACGGCTTCACCCTCGGCAACGCCCCGATGGGTTCGCCGAACAGTATCTCCATCGCCGCCACGCAGATCACCCAGATCATGAAGGACGTGGCCTCCAGCCAGTACGGTGGCCAGACCGCCAACCGCGCCGACGAGCATTTCGCCGAATACGCCAAGAAGGACTACGACAAGTTCCTTGAGCAGGCCCACGAGATCATGCCCGACGATCTGCCGATTGAGATCGCCGAACGTCAGGTGCGCATGGCCAAGGCCGTCGAGCCGAAGCGCCTGCACTTCGAAAAGGATCGTCCGGCACTGCCGATGGACGAGCCGTTCGACAAGACGTCCGACCGTCTGCAGCAGCTGCGTGAAATCTGGGCGAAGATCCAGACCCGCAAGGCCATCTACGACGCCATGCAGACCATGGAATACCAGATCAACTCCAACCGTGTGTCCAACGGCCAGACCCCGTTCGTGACCGTCGGCTTCGGTCTCGGCACCGACTGGTTCGCGCGCGAAATCCAGCGCGCCATCTTCCTCAACCGCATCCGCGGCCTTGGTTCCGAGCATCACACCGCCATCTTCCCGAAGCTCGTCTTCACCATCAAGCACGGTGTGAACGCCGATCCGGGCGACCCGAACTACGACCTGAAGCAGTTGGCCCTCGAATGCGCCACCAAGCGCATGTACCCGGACGTCATCTTCTACGAGAACATCGTGAAGATCACCGGCTCCTTCAAAGCGCCGATGGGCTGCCGTTCCTTCCTGCAGGGCTGGATCGACCCGAAGACCGGCAAGGATGTCGAGGACGGCCGCATGAACCTCGGCGTGGTCACCGTGAACATTCCGCGCATCGCATTGGAATCCCACGGAGACAAGGACCGCTTCTGGAAGATCTTCGACGAGCGCATGACCGTCGCCCATCAGGCATTGCAGTTCCGCATCATGCGTTGCAAGCAGGCCACTCCGGTCAACGCCCCGACCCTGTTCCGCTTCGGCGCATTCGGCCGTCTCGGCGCCAACGACAGCGTTGATCAGCTGTTCCGCAACGAACGCGCCACCGTGTCCCTCGGCTACATCGGCCTGTATGAGGCGACCAGCGTGTTCTATGGCAAGGACTGGATGCGCGACCACGACTGGGATCCGGAAGGCAAGGAATTCGCCCTGTCCATCGTCAAGCGCATGAACGAGCTGTGCAAGGATTGGAGCACCGCGGAAGGCTACCATTACTCCGTGTACTCCACGCCGGCCGAATCGCTCACCGACCGCTTCAACCGCATGGACCGCGAGAAGTTCGGCGAAGTGGACGGCGTCACCGACCACGACTTCTACACCAACTCCTTCCACTACCCGGTGTGGCTGCAGCCCACGCCGATGGAGAAGCTCGACTACGAGAAGGACTTCCCGTACTACGCGTCCGGCGGCTTCATCAACTACTGCGAATTCCCGTGCCTGCAGGCCAATCCGAAGGCGCTCGAAGCGGTGTGGGACTACGCCTACACCATCGGCATCGGCTATCTCGGCACGAACACGCCAATCGACCGTTGCTACGAATGCGGTTTCGAAGGTGACTTCGAACCGACCGAAGAAGGCTTCAAGTGCCCCGAATGCGGCAACTCCGACCCGGACCGCTGCAACGTGACCAAGCGCACCTGCGGCTACCTCGGCAATCCGGTGCAGCGCCCGATGGTGCACGGCCGACATGAGGAAATCGCGCACCGCGTCAAGCACATGAGCGGCGAAACCGGCCATGTCACCCTTGACGACGGTTCCGAACGCGAATGGTTCGAGGAAGCCAAGTAATCAATCGCAATAATCGCAAAACAACAGGCAATTCAGGAGCAACGTATGGTAAGCAGCGCCGATCCCGCTGTGTCTCGCCGTGATTTCGCGGCCGGCGAAACCGGCCGCGGGCCGTTCATTCCGACAAACCGCGCCAGCAACCCGCGCGCCGGACAATGGACGAACGCGATGAGCCACAACATGATCGCCGACTACAAGCGGTTCCTCATGACCGACGGCGAGGGAATCCGCTGCTCGCTGTACGTCTCCGGCTGCCCATTCCACTGCGAAGGCTGCTACAACTCGTCGATCTGGGATTTCCGCGCCGGCCACGAATACAACGACCGGCTCGAAGCTCAGATCATGGCCGATCTGAGCCTGCCGTACGTGCGGGGCATCACCTTCCTCGGGGGCGAGCCGCTGCTCAACACCGGCGTGCTGCTGCCGCTTTCACGCAAGATCCGGGAGCGGTTCGGCCGCACCAAGGACATCTGGTGCTGGACGGGCTACACGTGGGAGGAGCTCATGCGCGAAGGCGAAAGCCCCGACAAGCGTGAACTGCTCGAACAGATCGATATTCTCGTGGATGGCCGGTATATCAAGGATCTGCACGATTCGCTGCTGCAGTTTCGCGGCAGCTCCAACCAGCGCATCATCGATGTGCCCAAGTCGTTGGAAAGCGGGCAGGTGGTGCTGTGGTCGGAACTACACGATCAGACGCGGTTCATTCCCGAAATCTACGGCAAGGACCGCGCTGCGGGGGAGGGGGCGGCTTCCTGAATGGTTTTGAACGGTTCGTGTACGGACGGTTGGAATTAGGCAAGCTGACTATATTCGTTGTCTAATTATGCGTCGTGTCGTGCGCTTTATGCGATACCGTGCCGAATTAGGCAGGGGCACAGACTACCATTACATACTTGGATAACCGGGGCAGGGCGTTCGTGTCGGCACGGACGCAACCCGGCGGATGAGAACGATAGAGGTACAGTACATGGTCGAAGCAGCAGTTACCGCAGACAACACCTGCGATACGAAGCCGTTGCGCGTAGGTCTTGACATCGGTTCCACCACGGTGAAGGCCGTGGTGCTCGATCAGACCGATTCGCTCGACGCGGTGCTCTTCTCCGATTACCGTCGCCACCACGCCAACGTGCGTGCCACCGTGGCGGGCCTGCTGGAGGACATCCACAAAGAACTTGAGGCCCGTGGCCGCGGCGACGAGCCGATTCGTCTGGCCATCACCGGTTCCGGCGGCCTTGCCTTGGCCGATAATCTCCATGTGCCGTTCGTGCAGGAGGTCATCGCCGAGACCCGCGCCATCGACGAGGAATATCCGCAAGCCGACGTCATTATCGAACTTGGCGGTGAGGACGCCAAGATCACATATCTGAAGCCGACTCCCGAACAGCGCATGAACGGTTCCTGCGCAGGCGGCACCGGCGCGTTCATCGACCAGATGGCCACCCTGCTCGACACCGACGCGGCTGGCCTCAACGACATGGCCAAGCATTACGAGACGCTCTATCCGATCGCCTCCCGTTGCGGCGTGTTCGCCAAAACCGATCTTCAGCCGCTCATCAACGACGGCGCGGCCAAGCCCGATCTGGCCGCATCCATCTTCACGGCGGTCGCCACGCAGACCATCGCAGGTCTGGCGTCCGGCCGACCAATCCACGGCACCGTCATCTTCCTGGGCGGTCCGCTGTTCTTCATGTCCGAACTGCGCGAGGCGTTCCACCGCGCGCTCGAAGACAAAGTCGACGAATTCATCGTGCCGACCGACGCGCACCTGTACGTGGCGTTCGGCTCCGCGCTGCTCGCCGGCGAACCGGACCAGCTTGAGGAGGGCCAGCATTTCGAAGCACGCACCTGCGCCGATATTCTGAAAAGCCTTGAAGACCTGAAGAATCTGCCGGCCAACACCCCCACCATGCCTCCGCTGTTCCCGACCGAAGCGGACCGTGAGGCGTTCAACAAGCGCCACCACCGCGAGCATGTGCACATCGGCACGCTGGAAGGCGCGCAAGGTCCGCACTTCCTCGGCATCGACGCCGGATCGACCACCATCAAAGCGACGCTCGTCAACGACGACCGCGAAATCGTATGGTCGTCGTACGCCACCAACGAAGGCAGCCCGCTGACGGCCGCTGTCAACATCGTCAAGCAGATTCAAAGCCAGCTGCCGGAAGGCGCGTGGATAGCACGCTCCTGCGCCACCGGATACGGCGAAGGCCTCATCACCACCGGCCTGCACCTGGACGAGGGCGTGGTGGAGACCATGGCGCACTATCGTGGCGCGGAAATGGTCTCGCCGGGCGTTACCGCCGTCATCGACATCGGCGGCCAGGACATGAAATACTTGGCGATTTCCGACGGCGTGATCGATTCGATCGCCGTCAACGAGGCATGCTCGTCCGGCTGCGGCTCGTTCCTGCAGACGTTCGCGCAGTCCATGGGACTGACGATTGAGGAATTCACGCAGGCCGCGCTCAACTCCACGCATCCGGTCGACCTGGGCTCGCGCTGCACCGTGTTCATGAACTCCTCCGTCAAGCAGGCGCAGAAGGAAGGCGCCTCGATGGAGGACATCGCGGCCGGCCTGTGCTATTCCGTGGTGCGCAACGCGCTGTATAAGGTGATCAAGCTGCGCGATTCCGGCGAGCTGGGCGACACCGTGGTGGTGCAGGGCGGTACGTTCCTCAACGACGCCGTGCTGCGCGCCTTCGAGCTGCTCACCGAACGTGAGGTGACCCGACCGAACATCGCCGGCCTGATGGGCGCATACGGTGCCGCGCTGACCGCGCGCATGCATTACACCGACATCGCCGACGGACTCGACGATGGTGACGCGGACGCCGACGGAGGCAAGACCGTCGACATCGACGGCGTCACGCACACCGCATCCAGCATCGTGTCCGGCAGCGACCTCGACAACCTGTCCATGACCACCGAACGCGACGTGTGCAAGCTATGCCAGAACCACTGCAAGCTCACCATCACCACGTTCCAGGATGGCTCCCGCTACGTGACCGGCAACCGTTGCGAACGCGGCGGCGATTCCAAGAAGCAGCGTTCCGACAGGCCCAACCTGTACGACTACAAATACAAGCGTTGCTTCGCCTACCGTCGTCTGACCGACAAGAAGGCCACCCGCGGCGAAATCGGCATTCCACGCGTGCTCAACATGTACGAGAACTACCCGTTCTGGTTCACGCTGCTCACCTCGCTCGGCTTCAAGGTGATGATCTCCGGCCGCAGCTCGCACGAACTGTTCGAAACCGGCATCGAATCGATCGCCTCCGAAAACATCTGCTACCCGGCCAAACTCGTGCACGGCCACATCAAGTGGCTGCTCAACAAGGGCATCAAGACGATCTTCTACCCGTGCGTGAGCTATGAGGAGAACTTCGTTCCCAACACCGACAACCACTACAACTGCCCGGTCGTGGCCAACTATCCGGTGGTCATCGGCGCGAACATGCCCGAACTGCGCGAGGAAGGCGTGCGCTACATGCGCCCGTACTTCAACATGGCCAACCATGAGCTCATGGTGGACCGCATCGTCGAGGAATTCGCCTGGGCCAACGTGACCCGCGAGGAAGCCGAAACCGCGGTCAAGGCCGCCTACGCCGAAAACGAAGTGTTCAAGCACGACGTGCAGATGGAAGGCCTCAAGGCCCTCGCCTACATGAAGGAACACGACTGCAAGGGCATCGTGCTCGCCGGCCGCCCATACCACGTCGACCCGGAAATCAACCACGGCATTCCGGAAACCATCTGCGCGCTCGGCATGGTGGTGCTGTCCGAAGACTCCATCTGCGAACTGCAGCCGGGGGAGAAGCTCAACCTGAGCGAATTCCTCGCCGAAGGCGAAGAGGATCCCCGCAAGAAGAACGCGAACGGCTTCCGCCACGTCGACGACCGCAAGGTCACCAAGATGCCATTGCGCGTCACCAACCAGTGGGCCTACCATGCGCGTCTGTACGCGGCGGCCCATTTCGTGGCCTCCTATCCGGGACTCGAGCTCGTGCAGCTCAACTCCTTCGGCTGCGGCCTCGACGCCATCACCACCGACCAGGTGTCCGAGATCCTGGCGGACAAGGCCGACGTGTACACCATGCTGAAAATCGACGAGGTCTCCAACCTGGGCGCGGCGAAAATCCGTCTGCGCTCGCTCAAGGCCGCCGTCGAAGAGCGTGAACGCAACAAGAAGAACGACGGATTCCGCAAGACCGGCACCGAAGCGCCGACCCCCGGTCGCCAGGTCATGCTCGACACCGTCATGAAAGCCAATCCGAAACTCACCGAAGCCGTCACGGCCGCATCCAAGCGCGCGGCGGAAAACGGCAAGGGCGAATCGCAAGAAACCGCCAAAACGCAGACAAATGGCAAGGGCGCGTCCGCACACAACTCGGCGACCCTGTCCAAGTATGCGAACCGCATCCCGTTCGGCAAGAACATGAAGGACTACACCATCGTGGCCCCGCAGATGAGCCCGATCCACTTCTCTCTGGTGGAATCCGTCATCCGCTCCGGCGGCTACAAGTTCGACATTCTGGAGCACGCCAGCCGTGAGGACGTGGAAACTGGCCTCAAATACGTCAACAACGACGCCTGCTATCCGGCCATCATGGTCATCGGCCAGCTCGTGGACGCGATTCTGGAAGGCAAATACGATCCGGACCACACCGCGCTTGCGATCACGCAGACCGGCGGCATGTGCCGTGCCACCAACTACTTCGGCCTGATCCGCAAGGCGCTGGTGGACGCCGGTTATCCGCAGATTCCGGTGATCGCCATCTCCACGCAGGGCATCGAGGACAACCCGGGCTTCACCGCAACGCCGGCGCTGCTGCACCGTGCAGTCAAGGCGCTTATCATCGGCGACCTGCTGATGAAATGCCTGTACCGCGTGCGCCCGTACGAAGTGACCCCCGGCAGCGCGAACAAGCTGTACGAAACGTGGGACACCATCGTGCGCGAGACGCTCGAAAACCACGGTCGTTCCAAGACGGCGCGCAAGTTCATCGGCAAGGGATACCTGCCGTATCCGACGCTCGTCAAGGAAATCGTCAAGTCGTTCGACTCGTTGCCGTTGAAGGACGAGCCGCGCAAGGTGCGCGTCGGCGTGGTCGGCGAGATCCTCGTCAAGTACCAGCCGGACGCCAACAACCATGTGGTCGATGTCATCGAATCGCAGGATTGCGAGGCCGTGGTGCCGGGCATCATGGAATTCATGACCACCCGACCGTACATTTCCGACTGGAACGAGCATTACCTCGGCATGGGCGGCAGCAAGATCGGCTATGCGCTGATGCGCAAGGGCCTCGACCTGTACAACGCTCCGGTACGCGAGGCGATCGATCTGGCTCACGGCAAGTTTTCGCAGGATCTGCCGATGCCTGAACTGGTCAAGAAGGCCGACGAGGTCACGTCCGTGGGCGTGCAGGCCGGCGAAGGCTGGCTGCTGACCGCGGAAATCCTGGAACTCATCGAATCGGGATGTCCGAACGTGGTGTGCGCGCAGCCGTTCGCCTGCCTGCCGAACCACGTGACAGGCCGAGGCATGTTCGGCAAGATCCGCCGACTGCATCCGGAAGCCAACATCGTGTCCATCGATTACGATCCGGGCGCTTCGGAAGCCAACCAGCTCAACCGCATCAAACTGATGATCTCCGCGGCCAAGAAGGCGCACCGCGCAGCCGAAGAGGCGCGCAACAGCGAGAAGGCCGCTTGAATCGCCATTCTTATTTCCGTCGAACCGACGTTGGGAAACTTTCCGACGTCGGTTCGACGGTATCTGAGCCGCCAAATCGACGGCTGATTCGGCGATCGTAAAATCGATGGTCGTCGAATCGGCATTCAAATCGCCAGCCAAATCGATGGGGAATGATGGTCGGTTATCGATTTTCCGTATAGCGTAGCCTGCGTTGCGAATGGCGCTTTTCGTTAGGATGGCCACTATGACAACGCCAAAGATCACGTACGCGCACCTGCTGACCGAGCCGAATCCGAAGCATGTGGAAAGCCTTATCAAATTCTTCGAATCCGGCTGCCAACAGCGCGGCACCGGCGGTTTTGGCGTGGAAATCGAACACCTGCCGGTACATAACAGCGACGATACCGCGGTGACCTACTACGAAAGCAACGGCATTGAAGCGTTGTTCAACCGCATCCGCCCGTATTACGACGAAAACAAGGAATACTGGGAAAACGGGCGACTGGTCGGACTCGCCCGTGACGGCATCTCCGTATCTTTGGAACCGGGCGGACAGTTGGAAACGTCCATCGGCATCCTGCACAAGCCGGAGGAGCTCGCCACATTGTACGGCGCGTTCCGCCGCGAAGTCGACCCCATCCTCGAAGAACTTGGTTTCCGACTCGTCAACTATGGTTACCAACCGAAATCCAGTTACGCCGACATTCCCGTCAATCCGAAGGACCGATACAAGGCGATGACCGCCTACCTGGGACGTGTCGGACAGTTCGGTCCGTGCATGATGCGTTGCTCCGCTTCGACACAGGTCAGCATCGACTACGTTTCGGAACAGGACGCGATCGCCAAACTGCGGTTGGGCACGGTGATCGGCCCGATTCTGGCATGGTTCTTCCGTAACACTCCGTATTTCGAAGGTGGGGAGAATCCTTATCCGCCGCTACGCCAGCGCATGTGGGATTATCTCGATTTCCAGCGCACGAACGTCATTCCTGGCCTGTTCGATCCGCGTTTCGGTTGGGAGGATTACGCGGTGGACGTGCTGTCCACGCCGATGATGTTCGCCGACCTGACGCACACGCCCGAAGCGCTGGCGGTGCCCGGCACCGATCTGCACCATCCGGCGTTCTACGAGAACGCGAACGACGTGTACCCGGACCGCGAGCTCAACGCGTACGAGATCAACCATGTGATCTCCACGCACTTCAACGACGTGCGTTTGAAGAACTTCATCGAATTCCGCCACTGGGATTCGCTGCCGGTGGCCCGCGCCGAGCGGCTTACTGAAATCATCGGCTCGCTGTTCTACGATCCGACGAATCTCGACCGACTGGAAAGCTACTTCGACGGCATCCGCGAGGAGGACGTGTTCGAGGCCAAGGCGAACCTGCAGGCGCGCGGAAGCCAGGCCATCCCATACGGCAATTCGTTGGAATTCTGGCAGGAGTTTCTCGGCCTTGAGGGTGTGCTCGCCGACGAACCGGGCGACCCGAAGCATCCGGACGTCTTCCAGGCGTGACCGGCCGAGGGCCCGTCCGATGGTACGCTGTTCCATATGGTTACCGAGGGGAAAAAGCGGGTTCGTAAATCGCCCGAAGAGCGCAAACGCGAAATCATCGCGGCGGCGGGTAAGCTGATTGGCGAGAAGGGGTACTACGGCACGTCGCTCAAGGACATCGCCGACGCCATCGGCATGAGCCAGCCCGGACTGCTGCACTACATCGGCAACAAGGAGCGGTTGTTGTCGCTGCTGGTCACCGATAGCTACGACCAGCAGGGCACACCCGCCGACTTCGCCAAGTCGGGATTGCCCGGCAGCGATTCTGACGGCATGCTGTTTCCCGCATATCTGCGGTTTCTGGTCCGCTACAATGCGCAACGCCGCAGTCTGCTGCAGCTGTACATGGTTTTGGAAACCGAATCGTTCAACGCGGACCATCCACTGCACGAGTATTTCGAAAACCGACCGGATCTGACGTGGGAGCATTACTCAAAGTTCGCATGGAAACTGCCTCCGGAAGTCGGCGGATGGGATAATATGCGGCCGATCGTACGGCAATGCATCGAGGCGATGGACGGTATCCAGCTGCGGTGGATGCGCAAACCGCCGATCGACCTGTATGACGAATGGCTCGCCTTCGAACGGTTGATTTTTCCCTCTCCGGTATGGGACGGATACCGGTAAAAAGTAGCGGCTGGTCGTATATCTAATGTTTATTAGGTAAGACACGCCTTATTTCCAAGCCTCTTGACATATGTGCGGGCAGATAATATATTTCTTATATCTAATACTTGTTAGATAAAAATCTCGACCGTAGTCAGCGAAGACGTAAGGAACAAGAAAACCATGAGTCGCAACGAAGTGGACCACATCCTTTTTGGCGCAGCATACTATGACGAATACCTCATGATGAAAGGCATCGACCGCATCGATGAGGATATGAAAATGATGAAGGACGCGGGGCTGAACGTCATCCGCATCGCCGAATCCACGTGGAGCACCTGCGAACCGCAACCGGGTGTATTCGACTTCACCTATGTGGACCGTGCGCTCGACGCCGCGCAGCGTGCCGGCATCGATGTCATCGTCGGCACGCCGACCTACGCGGTGCCCAGCTGGCTCGTCAAGCTCGACCCGAGCGTGCTCGCGGTCACGCCGAACGGACAGGGCAAGTATGGCGCGCGCCAGATCATGGACATCGTCAACGCCACCTACCGCTTCTACGGCGAACGTGTGATCCGCAAGCTCATCTCCCACGTCGCCGACCATCCGGCCGTCATCGGCTACCAGGTGGACAACGAGACGAAATACTACGATTCCGTCTCCGAGGACATGCAGCGCCTGTTCGTCAAGTATCTGCGCGAGAAGTTCCACGGCGATCTGAACGAGCTCAACCACCACTTCGGCCTCGACTACTGGTCCAACCGCATCGACTCCTGGGAGGACTTCCCGGACGTGACCGCCACCATCAACGAGTCCCTGGGCGGCGAATTCGACAAGTTCCGCCGCGATCAGGTGCGCGCCTTCCTGCAGTGGCAGGCCGACATCGTGCGCGAATACGCGCATGACGACCAGTTCATCACCCACAACTTCGATTTCGAATGGCGCGGATACTCCTACGGCGTGCAGCCGGCCGTCGACCACTTCAAGGCCGCGACCGCGGTGGACATCACCGGCGTGGACATCTACCACCCGACCGAAGACGACCTGACCGGCAAGGAGATCGCCTTCGGCGGCGACATGACCCGCTCCACCAAGAACGGCCAGAACTACCTGGTGCTCGAAACCGAGGCCCAAGGCCAGCACGGCTGGGTGCCATTCCCCGGCCAGCTGCGCCTGCAGGCCTACTCCCATCTCGCCTCCGGCGCCGACATGGTGGAATACTGGCACTGGCACTCCATCCATAATTCCTTTGAAACATATTGGAAGGGCCTGCTGAGCCACGACCTCGAACCGAACCCCACGTACCGCGAAGCCGGCGTATTCGGTCGCGAGATTGCCAAACCGGAAGTGGGGGAGCGGCTCGTCCACCTGAAGAAGCACAACAAGGTAGCTATCATGGTCAGCAACGAATCGCTGACCGCGCTCGACTGGTTCCTCATCGAAGCCGGCTTCCCATTCGGCGGCACCCTCAAATACAACGACGTGGTGCGCAATGTCTACGACGCGCTGTTCGAGCTCAACGTGGAATGCGATTTCATCCCCTCCGACGCTCCCGCCGAGCGTTTGGCCTCATACGAGATGATTGTGACCCCGGCGCTGTACTGTGCTCCGCAGGAAACGACCGATCGCCTGCGTGAATTCGTCTCCAACGGCGGACACCTCGTCTCCACCATGCGCTCCTTCGTGACCGACGACGAGGTGACCGTATGGCACGACCGCGCGCCGCACAATCTCACCGACGTGTTCGGCATGACGTACAACCAGTTCACCCGCCCAAACGGCCACGTTTCCGTGGAATTCGCAGGTGCGCTCGCCGAAACCGCGTCCACCGATGCTCAGTCGCTGATCGAACTGTTGAACGCCGACGCCGATACTGAGGTGCTCGCATCTTATGGACACTACGCTTGGAAGGATTACGCCGCAGTCACCCGTCACGCATTCGGCAAGGGCGATGCCGAGTGGGTCGCCACACTGCTTGACGCCGATTCCATTCGTGCGGTTATGCGAGAGGCTGTGGAGCATGCCGGCGTCGAGGGCGCTGGAACCGCGCTCGCGGGACAGGTCGCGGTTCGCCAGGGTGTGAATGCCCTCGGCGAGAACGTGACGTATTTGCTCAACTATTCCGCCGACGAAGTTACTGTTGCAAGCCCGATTGCGGGTGAAGTAGTGGTCGCTCCGGTCGTCATCGCCACCGACGGCAGTATTGATGAGGTTGCAAATGCTGAAGTCGTGCTGAAGGAAGGTGCAGCCGTTAAGCAGGGTGATCCGTTGACGATTGGCCGCTGGAATGTTGCGGTGATCGCCGGCTGAAATCTGCGATAAGAGAACTCGAGAAGAGAACGTTTAGGGAATGAGAAGGTCGATCAGGGCCTTCCATTCTCCAACGAAATCGATATCGTGAGATCCGTTGAGCCACCGCAATTGCAAGCCTTCCATGGCGGATAGCACCTGCAGTGCGGTGCGTTCCGGATCGGCGACGCCATCTCGTTTGGCTGCGAACGTGTATTCCTTCAGCAGATTGATTTCGCGCTGTTCGAAATACTCGTGCACCGGATGGTCTTTGCTTAGGGCCTCGCTTTCGAGCAGGGTGTAGAGGCGAACCATTTCGGGTCGGCCTGCGTTGGTTTCCACGGTTCCCGTGGAGATGGCCTTGAGTCCGAGATCGCAATGGTATGCGATGCCGTCTTGCAAGACTTCGCCGGTCACGCCTTCGACGCCAAGATGCTCTGCAATGGCGATTTGGTTAGTGCGATCGGCGTATTTGAGTGTCGCTTCAAGGAGTTGTTCTTTGGATTTGAAGTAGTAAAGGAGTCCTGCTTCGGTGATGTTCTGAGCTTGTGCCACGTCGCGAATGGTAAATCCCCAGAATCCGAATTGTGAGATGAAAGAGACCGTGGTTTCGAGAATCGCTTTCTTGCGGTCTTCTGCGCTCATTCGTTTCTTGGTTTTGCTTTCGATGTGGCGACGCATGCGTTCTCCTCTCTTGTGCTTACTAAGTTACAAGAAGGGGGAGAGGAAGTGTGTTGGAAACGTTGGGACACGCCGGCAAATGACAGATACAAGAGATTGTAATATGCTTTAACTAAGCAGTTACTAAGTAATAAAAACTGAAGTTGCTGTATGGGGCGAATCGTTGTGGATTGCTATTTGAAAACGCTGCCGTCGGAAAAATTCGCGTCTGACTTGCGTTCTTTCGAAAGGGCATCTATGACGAAAACCGGCTAGTTACCAAATGGTAGTTAGCTGGCTGGGCAGAGAAGCCCTATCGGAAAACAGGAATATCACAGAAAACACTACTGAAACATGAATCGAAGGAGAGGGTTTCATGAGTGAAGCAATCGCAAACAAAGAGGAGCGTTTGGTGTGTTATAACGCCAACATCGCCGCTGCAGACAAGGATCCGCAGCTGTCTCCTGAAACCGGCAAGCCACTGAGCAAGGTCAACACCATCCGTTTCGGTGCGGGCTTCCTGCTGTTCGGCGTGTTGTGGATGTCGGGTCTCGGCATCGTCTCCGCCGTGCTGCTGCCGATGCACTACAAGACCATCGAAGGCGCTGATCCGGATGCTCTCGTTGGCATCGTCAATGCGTTCACCGCGGTGGCATCCTTGGTTGCCAACCTGATGTTCGGCAACTTCTCCGATCGTTCCCGCTCCAGGTTCGGTCGTCGTACTCCGTGGATCGTTTTCGGCGCGGTGCTCGGTGGCGTCACCCTGTTCCTGACCGGCACCACGCATAACGCCGTGCTGCTCACCATCTTCTACTGCGCCTGCATGTTCGGCCTCAACTGCATGATCGCCCCGCTGGTCGCCGTGCTGTCTGACCGCGTGCCGTCTGGCATCCGCGGCACCATGTCCGCCTTCTATGGCGCAGGCTCCACCATCGGTGCTCCGATCGGTACCATGATCGGCGCATTCTTCATCGAAAACCTGACTGCCGGCTTCGCTGTCGCGGGCGTGCTCATGTTCCTCGGCGGCATCGTCGCCGTGATCATCCTGCCGAAGGAACAGTCCGCTGACTTCCTGCCGAAGGAAGAGGGCTCCTTCAAGGACGTCCTCGTATCCTTCCGTCCGCCGAAGTTCGCTGGCGCCCACGACTTCTACAAGGCTTTCGCCGGCCGTTTCTGCATGATCATGAGCTACCAGATGATCAACGTCTACCAGCTCTACATCATCCAGAACTACATTGGTCAGTCCGTCAAGGAATCCGCTGTCACCGTGTCCGTCGTTTCCATGATCATGATGGTCATGTCTCTGGTCGGCTCCTTCATCTCCGGCCCGGTTTCCGATTTCATCGGCCGTCGTAAGGTTCCGGTTGTCGTGGCTTCCGTGCTCTTCGCTATCGGTATTGCCATGCCGTGGCTGATCCCGTCCACCCTGGGCATGTATCTGTTCGCTGGCATCGCTGGCCTCGGCTACGCTGTCTACTCCGCGGTCGATCAGGCTCTGCTCGTTGATGTGCTGCCGAACAAGGAAGAGGCTGGCAAGGATCTGGGCATTCTGAACATGGGCACCACCCTTGGTCAGATGTGCGGCCCGGTCATCATGTCCACCATCGTGGTGTCCCTCGGCTACAACTTCGCCTTCCCGACCGCCATCGCCTTGGCCATCATCGGCTGCTTCTTCATCATGGCCATCAAGAAGGTCAAGTAACCCCACCTCCTCCCCCTCCCCTCAATTTCGAGAGAGGAGAGGGAGAGAGGGAATAGGAAGTTTTTCCAAAACTGAACAACAATGCAAAACTAAATAACAGTGCAAACGTAACGTCATAGCGTTACGAGCAGGATGCCGCGATAATCTGTTTAAGACCGTAAAGACTTGGCTAGAGCGGCCTGGAGCGTGTTGTGAATAGATTATCGCGGCATCCTGCGGTTTTTGCACTTACTGAAATGAAATTGCGTTGCCGATAATTCAATCTCAATAATTCAATCTCAAAAACTAAATATCGATAACTAAATCCCAATAATCAAATAAAAACAACTCAAAAAACGAATAAATATAAATCCAAAGAATCAGCGACAATACTAAGGACTTTCCATGACTACTTGGATCGCGACAACGCAAGACAACAAGCTTGCCGACAAATCATCCGAAATTGAATCCACGCATGCCACTTCCGCTTCCGATCTGCAGCTTGATGGCAATGAATATCAGGCATTGCGTGGCTTCGGCGGCTGCTTCAACGAGCTTGGCTGGCTTCCTCTGCAGACGGTTACTGAAGAGGAACGTGATCAGATCATCAAGGAACTGTTCAGCCCGGATGAGATGAACTTCACCTTCAATCGTGCGCCGGTCGGTGCCAATGATTTCGCCGATCATTGGTATAGCTATAACGAGACCGACGGCGATTATGAGATGGAGCATTTCTCCGTCGAGCATGATGAGCGGACGCTGATTCCGTATATTCATCGCGCGCAGGAATGGCAGCCGAACATGCAACTGTTCTCCAGCCCGTGGAGCCCGCCGACATGGATGAAGCGTCCGAAGGCTTATAACTATGGTCGTTTGGTGCAGACTCCTGAGAATCTTAAGGCATATGCGAAGTATTTCGTCAAGTACATTCAAGCTTATGCCGAGCATGGCATTACCGTGAATCAGCTGCATGTGCAGAATGAGGTGTTTGCCGATCAGAAGTTCCCGAGTGCATTGTGGGATTCCGAAGCGCTCAAGGTGTTCATCCGCGATTATCTTGGACCTGCTTTTGGCGAAGCTGGTCTTGACACCGATATTTGGCTGGGTACGCTGAATGGTCCGGAAGATATGGCGTGGACCGGCGGCTACGGCATGAAGCTGAATAATTACAACCGTTTTGTCGACAATATTCTGTTCGACGATGGCGCTCGCAAGTACATCAAGGGCATCGCTTACCAGTGGGCCGGCCAGAACTGTATTGCGCGTACGCATGAATCCTGGCCTGAAATCGAGCTGATTCAGTCTGAATCCGAATGCGGTATGGGTGATAATACGTGGGAATATGCGGAGTATATTTTCCACTTGATCAACCATTATTTGCGTAATGGCGCGACTGCTTACACTTATTGGAATATGATTCTTGACGATCAGGATTCTACGTGGGGGTGGTGGCAGAATTCACTGTTCACCATTACTGCGGATACGCATGAGGTTCGCCGTAATCCGGAATATTATGTGATGCGTCATTTCTCGCATTTCGTCAAGCCGGGTGCGCATGTGCTTGGCACTACGGGTCATTTCAATTCGATGGCTATTGCGTTCCGTAATCCGGATGGCACCATTGTGGTGGTGGCCCAGAACGCTCTCGAAGAGGAGCGTCCGTTTGAATTTGCCGATCCTTGCAATGCCGATCGCGGTATCAAGGTGACGCTTGCTCCGCGTTCGTTCAACACGTTTGTGCTGGACTGACGGGAGCTGCCTGGCTGATGCGAATGTGTGCGTAACGCGTCGGCTTGGTTGTGGCAGAGGTTTGTTGAATGCCGGATGGCAAGTTTCCCTTCTCTTCCTGCCATCTTCGCAAGCCGGTGTTGTGTTGCGGGGCGTTTGCCTATGGTGATCGGTTACCGGTCGCCGCAGGCAAACGCCTTTTTGCGTTTGCGGTGTCTTTGCTTGTTTGCGCTCTGTTCAGCGGTAGCCGTCCCATGTGGGGGAGGGGAATAGGATGTGTTCTGCGCGTTCCCATAGTTGCATCATGGATTCGCTGGGATTGGTTAACGACTGGATTTGCACGCCGTCCATGGCAAAGAACGCGGTGACGATGAGGTCATGCAGGCGTTCTGGATCGCGGTATTCTTCCGGTAGTTCCCAGTCCACGCTGGTCATGTCGATCAAAATCGAACTGTGTCTGTTCTGGTAGAACTTGTGGGCTGGGTGTTCTGGATCGGACGCTTCGATGGCGAGGCGCATGAACAGTGCGACAAGTTCGGGACGTTTGGCGTTGAGGCGCACGGTTTCGTGCAATGCGCCGGGCAGATGTCGGCGTTCTTTGGTTGCTGAATCTGTTTGGTCGCAGTGGCTGATGGCTGCGCCCAATGCCGTGTGGGCATTGCCTTCTTCTTCGGAGTCGTAGAACGTTTCGATGACCAATGAGAGTAATTCTTCTCGGTTTTTGACGTAATGGTTGAGTCCGGGCAGGGTCATGCCAACTGCATCGGCTAATGCTTGCATGGGGAAGCCGTATGACCCGTATTGCGTGATTAGGGTTACCGCTTCTTGTGTGATTTGTTTGCGTCGCTGCGCTGGGGAGAGTCGTTTTCTTTGGTTGATTGGACGGCTCTTGATGCTGTTTGCTGATGTGTTTTCCTGTGATTCCATACTGATTTGAAGAATACTATTGCCGCTGTCCACATGCGTTTTCATGTGGTTTCGATATTGCGGTTATGCGGTTGATTGCTGTGCTTGAAAGTAGGTCGTTGTTCGACACGCCGATTTGTTATCTTATATCTTTAAGATATAAGATAACTGACGAAGCCGATGAGAGTTGACTTCAACACAACGCCTCTCTTGCCTGTTGTTTGCATGATCATTGAAGATTCGGCAAAAACGTAGAGGGCTGACTTTGAAAAAGAAAGATAAAGATAAGGAGACAAGCATGACTGACGCACGGCCTGCGGAACATGCCAACGAGCTTTCCAAAATCGACAAAACGCGTTTCTGCGTAGCGTTCTTCGTGTTCTCATTCGCATGGATGCTGGCGTTGCGGATCGTTGCTGCAGTGCTGCTGCCGCAGCGTTTGGCTGATATCGCGCCCGACAGCAAAGACGCCATTTTCGGCGTGCTGAATTCAGCCACGGCATTGGCCTCGCTGATTTCCAACCTCGTGGTTGGCAACATGTCTGACCGTACGCGCTCGATCTTCGGACGTCGTACGCCATGGATCGCATCGGGCGGCATTGTTGCGGGCATTTCGCTGTTCCTCATCGGCATTCTGCCGGACGGTGTGAGCATTGGCATCAGCTACTGCATTTCCATGGTCGGTCTGAACATGATGATCGCACCGGTCATCGCATCTTTGTCTGACCGTATTCCTGAAGATATGCGCGGCACCATGTCCGCATTTATCTCTGCAGGTACGTTGTTCGGTTCTGCTCTTGGTCAGATTGTTGGTGCGCAGTTCATCACCCTGCAGCTCCCGGGCTTCATCGCGTCCGGTGTGGCTATGGGTCTTTCCGGTGTGCTTGCCGTGGTCTTCTGGCCGAAGGAAAAGTCCAGCAAGGATATGCCTAAGGAAAAGGTTGATTTCAAGGGTATTATCATGAGCTTCCGTCCGCCGACCAAAGGCGCTCGCGACTTCTGGCTGGCATTTATCGGCCGTTCCCTGTTGCTGTTCAGCTACTACATGATTCTCAACTACCAGCTGTATATTCTGCAGGACTACATTGGTCAAAGTGTTGAAGATTCCGCGGCCACCATTTCCACCATGAGCTTGGTGCTGATGGTTGTCTCCCTGATTTCCGCGCTTTCCGCAGGTCCGATTTCCGACAAAATCGGTCGCCGTAAGATTCCGGTTGTGGCCGCAAGCGTGCTGCTCGCCATCGGTTATGCTCTGCCATGGCTCATGCACAACGCGTTGGGCATGATTCTCTTCTCCGCCATCGGTGGCTTCGGCTACGGCATGTACGGTTCCGTCGATCAGGCGCTCAATGTTGACGTTCTGCCGAATGAAGAAGAGGCCGGGAAGGATTTGGGCATTTTGAACATTGCCACTACTCTCGGTCAGATGGTCGGCCCGATTGTCACCTCCGCCATTGTGGTAGCTACCGGCTCGTACGGACTGGTGTTCCCGACGGCAATCGTTATGGTGGCGCTCGCCTGCATCTTCATTCTGATGATTAAAAAGGTGAAGTAGCGTCGGCGCTTTTCGAAATAACTTGGCCGGAGATTCTTTCATCATCTCTCCTGGAATCTTCGGCCATTTCGCATATATTGTGCGGCACAATAACTACAAGAACCATACGAATTACGAACGTTGCAGATGTGAGCACTACGGCAAAAGGAGCAAACCATGGTTGTCTGCATTGACCCGAACAGTACGATTGGTCGTATCGATCCGAAACTGCATGGCCAATTCATTGAATTCCTTGGCGAATGCATTGATGAAGGTCTATGGGTGGGAGAGGATTCCCCGATCGAAAACGAGCGTGGCTACCGCAAGGCCACATTGGATGCTTTGCGTGCATTGAGGCCGCCGGTTATTCGCTGGCCGGGCGGATGCTATGCGGATACCTACCATTGGCGTGACGGTGTGGGCCCGCAAAGCGAACGTAAAACCACTTTCAACGAGAATTTCGCCACCTATGAGCTGGACGATCACAGCTTCGGCACCGACGAATTCCTGCGTTTGTGTGAAATGCTCGGCGCTGAACCGTGGATCAATATCAACATGCTTTCCGGCACGGTCGCCGAAATGAAGGATTGGATGGAGTACTGCAATCGTGCGCAGCCCACTGATCTTGCCAAGGAACGTGAGGCTAACGGCCATAAGGCACCTTACGGGGTGAAATATTGGGGGATCGGCAACGAAGTGTGGGCTGGCGGCGGTACCATGACTCCGCGGACCTACCTCAATGAATACCGCAGGTTCGCATCCGCCATGCCGAGCTTCACCACCGATGTGTTCGCGCCGACCCCAATGTATGCTATTGCGAGCGGTCCCGACGGCAACAAGCCGCGCGAACGCGTGCAGTGGACCCAGGATTTCTTCCGCGGTCTTGCCGAATATCGTCAGCCGAATATCGACGGCTATGATCTGCACTTCTACAATTGGAACGTGGATAACGATGCCGACACTCCCACCCGGTTCGATGAAGACGGCTGGAATGCGGTGATTGAGGGATGCCTCGAACTTGAAGATATTCTGCGTGATCAGTGGCGTTTGATGAATGACGGCCTGGCGCTTATTCATGAGCCGGAGGTGGCTATGGATTCCAAGCTCGCGCATGTCGATCTAATCATCGGCGAATGGGGCAATTGGCACAAGACCGCATTCTTCGCACGCCCTGCGCTCAAGCAGCAGGTGACCATGCGTGACGCCATCACCACCGCGCTTACGTTGGATCTGCTGCAGCGTAATTGCGACAAGGTGACCATGGCGTGTAACGCGCAGACCATCAATGTGCTTAACTCACTGATCTTGACTGAAGGCGATCGGACCA